>NZ_CP126145.1:1616111-1938333 GCF_030126985.1 Sagittula sp. MA-2
TGTCCGGGAACATGTTCGGAATCGATCTCATCGACGCATCCCTGATGCCCGCCATGTTCGTGGCGCTTCTGGCGGGGCTGGTGTCCTTCCTCAGCCCCTGCGTGCTGCCCATCGTGCCGCCGTACCTGGCCTTCATGTCGGGCCTGTCGCTGAACGAGATGCAGGAGGGCCGCAAGCGCGGCAAGGTCGCATTGGCGGCGCTGTTCTTCGTGTTGGGACTGTCGACGATCTTCGTGCTTCTGGGATTCACTGCGTCGTGGCTGGGGTCGTTCTTTCTGACGAACCAGGTGCTCTTGGGGCGGATCGCGGGGGCGGTGGTCATCGTCTTCGGCTTGCATTTCCTGGGCGTCTTCCGGATCGGGTTCCTCGACCGGGAAATGCGCATGGAGGGCGGCGAGGGCGGATCGGCCTTCGGGGCCTATATCCTCGGGCTGGCCTTTGCATTTGGCTGGACGCCCTGCATCGGCCCGCAACTGGGCGCGATCCTGTCGCTGGCCGCGACGGAGACCTCGGTGGCGCGCGGCACGGTCCTGCTGGCGGTCTACGCGGCGGGGCTGGGCATTCCCTTCCTGCTGGCGGCGATCTTCCTTGGCCGCGCCGTGGGGCTGATGAACCGGATGAAGCGGCACATGGCCATGATCGAGAAGGTCATGGGCGTCCTGCTGATCGTGGTGGGCGTGGCACTCCTGACCGGGGCGTTCTCGGCCTTCTCCTTCTGGTTGCTCGAAACTTTCCCCGGGCTCGCGACGCTGGGGTGACGCGCGGCACCTTGCGGCGAAATCGCCCCTCGCCACGCCTTACTGTTGCCTGAAACCGCGGTTATCCTGCCTGACAGGAGAGATTGCGCATGGCACAGCAGGACCGCGACCAGAGCCGCGACGGGGACGTCAGGACGCGCCGGGTGTTCTACATCCCGGGCTACGATCCCATTCATCCGCGCCGCTACCGCGAGCTCTACCGCAAGGAGGGCGCCGCGCAGGCGGAGATCTCCGGCTACGAGATCGGCCTGAAGCCGAAGCGCACCGGCGGCCCCTATGGCTGGCATGTCGAGGCGACGATAGACGGCATACCGGTCGCCGCGGACGTGGAGGTGCTGGTCTGGTCCGATATCGTGCGCGACAGCATGTCGAACTCCATCCCCGCGACCTACGGCCAGCTTGTGCGCACCGCGTGGGAATACATCGCCACGGGCGCGCTGTTCCGGCTGATGCGGCTGAGGAAAGGGCCGGTGATCGCCGCGCTCTATCCCATCGGCGCGCTGCTTGTGCAGGCGCTGGTGGCGCTGCTGGCGGTCTGGCTGTGCGGCTGGGCCGGCAGTTTCGCCGGACCCTGGGGCGCGCTGGCCGGGACCATCGTCGGCCTCGTGCCCGGGGTGATGGTGCTGCGCTGGTTCCGGTCCAAGGACGGCAAGTTGTTCGCTTACTACCTGATGCACGACTACGCCTATTCGGCCCGCTACCGGGGCGCCAACCCGCTGGAGCTCGAGGCGCGCATGGCGGAGTTCGCCAAGATCATCGCCGGCGCGCTGGCAGAGGACCATGACGAGGTGCTGGTTGTCGGCCATTCCTCCGGTGCGCATCTGGCCGTCTCGATCCTCGCTGACCTGATCCGGTCGGGGCGGGTTCCGGCGAACGGTCCGAAGCTCGGGTTCCTGAGCCTCGGGCAGGTGGTGCCCATGGTGTCCTTCCTGCGGGGTGCCGACCGGCTGCGGGCCGACCTGCACTACCTCTCGGCGCGCGACGAGCTGACCTGGGTCGATGTCACCGCGCCGGGGGACGGCTGCGCCTTTGCGCTCTGCGATCCGGTCAGCGTCTCGGGCGTGGCCCCGGAGGGCAAGCGCTGGCCGCTGGTCTTCTCGGCCCAGTTCACCCGGTCGCTCAGCCCCGAACGCTGGAAGGAACTGCGGTGGAAGTTCTTCCGCCTGCATTTCCAGTACCTCTGCGCCTTCGACCGGCCGCTCGACTACGACTATTTCCAGATCACTGCCGGACCGCTCAGCCTTGCGGCGCGCTATGCCGGACGTCCGCCCTCGGCCAGCCGGATCGACCGGGCGGTTTCCAAGTACACGAGCATGGCGGCATGACGGACGACAGGGTGCCGCCGAAACCAGCGGCGCGGCCCGACAAGGTGTCGCTCAGGCGGTATGTGAAACTGTTCCGGCAGGACATCCTTTCGGCCCAACCGGCGAAGCTCTATCGCGCGTGGATGGCGGAATTCCGGACGCCGTTCTTCCGGTCTTACCTGATCAATCAGCCCGAACTGGTCACCGAGGTGCTGAAGGAACGGCCGATGGACTTTCCGAAGTCCGACCGCATCGGCGAGGGGCTGCGCCCGCTGCTGGGGGAGTCGGTGTTCCTGACCAACGGCGCGCAATGGCAGCGGCAGCGGCGGATCATCGACCCGGCCTTCGAAGGCGGTCGGCTGAGGGAAACCTATCCGGCGATGTGGGACGCGGCACAGGCGGCGCTGGCGCGGCTGACCGCCCGCGCGGGCGACGTGGTCGAGATCGAGGAACAGACCAGCCACGCCGCCGCCGACGTGATCTTCCGCACGCTCTTTTCCATCCCCATCGAGGATGAGACCGCCTCGGCTGTGTTCCACGAGTTCCGCGCCTACCAGCGCACCCAGCCGATCCTGAACCTGGCCGCCTTCATCCCGGTGCCGCGCTGGGTGCCGCGGTTCTTCCGGCGCGACACGAAGGCCGCGGCCCGGCGCATCCGCGGCCTGATCGCCCGGCTGACGGAGGCGCGCGCCGCCGAGATCGCGGCAGGCACAGCACCCGACGACCTCGCCACCAAGATCATGACCACTCGCGACCCGCAGACCGGAGAAACCTTCACTGCCTCCGAAATGGTCGATCAGGTGGCGATCTTCTTCCTTGCGGGGCATGAGACCTCGGCCTCTGCGCTCGGCTGGGCGCTGTACCTGATGGCGCTTTACCCCGAGTGGCAGGAGCGGGTGGCCGAGGAGGCGCAGGGGCTGCAGACCGGCGACTTTGCCGAGATCGGGCGGATGCGGGTGTCGCGCGACGTGTTCCGCGAGACGCTGCGCCTTTATCCGCCGGTGCCGATGATGGTGCGCGAAACGACCTGCCCGGAACGGTTCCGCAACCGCGACGTGCCCAAGGGGTCGCAGGTGGTGCTGTCGCCCTGGCACCTGCACCGGCACGAACGGCTTTGGGAGCGGCCTGATGCCTTCGACCCGGGGCGCTGGCAGACGGAGAACGGCCGGGCCTGCGGGCGCGACGCCTTCATCCCGTTTTCGGCCGGGCCAAGGGTCTGCACCGGGGCGGGGTTTGCCATGGTGGAGGGGCCGCTGCTTCTGTCGCTGCTGCTGCGCGACCTGAAGGTGTCGCGCGTCGAGGGGCGCGATCCGGTGCCGGAGGCGCACCTGACGGTGCGGGCGCGCGACGGCATCTGGCTGCGGTTCGACAGGCGGTGACCCTTTCCCGTCCGGCGGTTCTGCCACCGGGGCGCCTGCACGGAAGGGTGGCAGGGCGCGTGAGCCTTGCCGTCCTGCCATGAAATCCGCCAAAGGCTGGGCATCCTCTGGCCGATCGTCGCGGCCCGGATGCGCAGCCTGCCACATTTAGCGTTAACAGTTTCCGATGCCTCTAGGTTTGCCCGGAAACCCGCGTTAAGCGTTGGGCGATTGAATTTCAGCCGGGAGAGGGTGATGGCAGATTTCGCGAAGATGAAGGCGCAGATGGCCGAGGGGAAGGGCTTCATTGCGGCGCTCGACCAGTCGGGTGGCTCGACGCCGAAGGCGCTGAAGCTCTATGGCGTGACCGAGGACATGTACGACGGCGAGCGCGCCATGTTCGACGAGATCCACGCCATGCGCACGCGCATCATCAAGGCGCCGGATTTCACCTCTGACAAGGTCATCGGCGCGATCCTGTTCGAACGCACCATGCGCGGCACCATCGACGGCAAGCCGGTGAGCCAGGTGCTGTGGGAAGACAACGGTATCGTGCCCTTCCTGAAGATCGACAAGGGCCTTGAGGACGAGGCCAACGGCGTGCAGCTGATGAAGCCGATCCCGGGCCTGGAAGATCTGCTGAAGGACGCCGAGGGGTTCGGCGTGTTCGGCACTAAGGAACGCTCGGTCATCCACGAGGCCAATGCCGAGGGCATCGCGGCGGTCGTTGCTCAGCAGTTCGAGGTCGCCCGTACCGTGCTGTCCTGCGGGCTGGTGCCGATCCTCGAGCCCGAGGTCAACATCAAGTCGTCCACCAAGGCAGAGGCCGAGGCCATGCTGAAGGACGAGATCGCCCGCCACCTCGACACCCTCGAGGACGGGCAGGACGTCATGCTGAAGCTGTCGATCCCGACCGAGGTGGGGCTTTATGACCGGCTGGCCGAGCACCCGCGCGTGATCCGTGTGGTGGCGCTGTCCGGCGGATATTCCACGGACGAGGCCTGCGAGAAGCTGGCCAAGCAGCCGAAGATGATCGCGTCGTTCAGCCGGGCGCTGGCAGAGGGGCTGTTCAAGCAGCAGTCCGACGAGGAGTTCAACGCGGCGCTCGGGTCGAACATCGACAAGATCTACCAGGCGTCGATCTGACGCCCGATCCTTTCACGGTCTGCCCGGACCCCGCGCGAGCATCGGCTGGCGCGGGGTTTTTCGTTGCGTGGGCGTGTGGGGCGGTCAGTGCGGGATGGGCAATCGAATTGCGGGTCTGGACGGACACATTCGTTCCAGCCGAGGGTCGGGACCGGCGGTCGTGCCTCGACGGACCAGACGATCCGAACCGGGACAGGTGCGCCGCGGCTTTGCATCGTCGCAGCCATGTAGTCGTCGTGGCAGCCCTCAGCCCTGCCGCGCGCGCCAGTCGGCAAGCGTCCGGCCGGGTTCGCCCACGAAGAGCGAGGGCAGGGGGCGCAGGTCCTCGATCCGGTCGATGCGGAAGCTTAGGAAGTCGCCGGTGGTCTCGGACCACGCGACGCAGGTCCAGATCCTGCCGAAGTAATCGAGGTGCAGCGGGCGCAGGTCGTGTCCAACGCCGTTCAGCGTGACGCGCAGCTTCTGCCGTGCCCGGATCGCGGCGCGGATCGCCGGCATGTGGGCAAAGCCGCGGGCGGCTTCGGCGAAGGCGTCGGTGGCAAAGCCGAAGGGCGCGGCGCGGCTGTCGCTGTCCTCGGGCAGGACCGCGTCGATCTTGGCGGCGAGAGTGCGGGCGGCGCTGGCCTGTTCCGTCAGCGGCGAGGCCCCAAGGGCGGCAAGGGCCAGGTGCAGCGCCTCCAGCTCCCCCTCTGTCAGGTTGAGCGGCGGCAGGGTGATCGCCGCCTGCACCGTGTATCCATAGCCGCGCGCGCCCTCCACCGGCACGCCAGAGGCGGCGAGGGTTTCCATGTCGCGATAGATCGTGCGCACAGACACGCCAAGGTCCTGCGCCATCGCCTCGGCGGTGTGCAGGCGCCCGTCGCGCAGGCGCTGGGTCAGGGCGTAAAGGCGGTCCTTGCGGTTCATTCGGGGCGACTCATCGGGCGTCTTTCGGGCTGTGCGCGCCCTGTCTTTCGGGCGAAACGGGCGGCGGGACGACCCCCATACTGACAAAATCCTGACAACTGACAACCTCATGACACACACAGTGCCCGGGCGCGGCGGTTTGGCGCTTTCCGCGCGCTCCAAACGTCTTTAGATAGCTTCGGACTAATCCGGGTCGCGGGTTCTGCGACCGTTTTGCAGGAACAATGACGGAGCAAGACCAATGGGTATCGGGAACATCGGCCTGCCGGGCCTTCTGCTGATCGCGGTTGTGGTGCTGGTGCTGTTTGGCCGCGGCAAGATCTCTTCGCTTATGGGCGAGGTCGGCAAGGGCATCACCGCCTTCAAGAAGGGCGTGAGCGAAGGCGGCCAAGAGCTGGAAGACCAGAAGAGCGAAGAGGCACGTGACGTGACCCCGGCTTCTGCACCGGCCTCCTCCACGCACTCTTCCACCGAAGACAAGGACAAGGTGTAAGCCGCCATGTTCGATCTCGGGTTCGCCGAGCTTCTGGTCATCGGCATCGTTGCGCTGATCGTCGTCGGTCCGAAGGACCTGCCGGTGCTGTTCCGCAACGTCGGCCGGTTCATGGGCAAGGCGCGCGGCATGGCGCGCGAGTTCAGCCGCGCCATGAACGAGGCCGCCGACGAGGCGGGGGTGAAGGACATCCAGAAGACCATCCGCACCGCCACGAACCCGGTGAACAGCGCCATGGACGGGGTGAAGGACGCAGCCAGGTCGATGACCGACTTCAAGCCCGACAGCGAGACCGGCAAGCTTGCCAAGGAACGCGACGAGGCCCGCAAGAAGATCGAGGCCAACGCCGCCCGCGCCGCCGCCGACCGCAAGAAGCGGGAAGCGGAAGAGGCCGCGCGCAAGGCCGAGGAAATGGAGAAGGCGCTGGCCGAAGAGCCCAAGGCGCCCGCGACCGACGAGAGTGACAAGGCATGAGCCGCACCGAAGACGAGCTTGAGGACAGCTCTGCCCCGCTGATCGAGCATCTGGCCGAGCTGCGGACGCGGCTGATCCGGTCGATCATCGCGCTGTTCCTCGGAATCTGCGTGATGTTCATCCCGATCGGCGGCGAGTTCCTTGCCGAGCACGTCCTGCAGTTCCTGCTGGTGCCCATCGAAAGCTCGCTGCGCGCGCTGGGGGATCCTTCGCCGACGCTGCAATACACCAGCCCGCAGGAATACCTGTTCGTGCTGTTCCGCATCGGCATGGTCTTTGGCTTCGCGCTGGCCTTCCCGGTGATCGCCTACCAGATGTGGCGCTTCGTGGCGCCCGGGCTGTACCGGTCCGAGAAGAACGCCTTCCTGCCGTTCATCGTCGCCTCGCCGGTGATGTTCCTGCTGGGCGCGTCCTTTGCGCACTTCGTGGTGACGCCGCTGGCCATGGCCTTCTTCCTTGGCTTCACCGACGCGCCGTCGGTCTTTGCCAACCTGCTGTCCGGCTCTGTCGATGTGGATGCGACGGCGGTGGTGCCGACGACCTCAGAGGGGCTGCGCATCACCTTTTTCGGCAAGGTGAACGAGAGCCTGCAGACCAGCCTCGTGTTCATCATGGCCTTCGGCCTCTGCTTCCAGTTGCCGGTGCTGCTGACGCTGATGGGCAAGGCGGGGCTGGTATCGGCGCAGGGCCTCGGCTCCGTCCGGAAATACGCGATGGTGGCGATCCTGATCCTGGCCGCCGTTGTCACGCCGCCGGATGTCGTCACCCAGCTGATCCTCTTCACCGTGGTCTACGGGCTTTACGAGGTCTCGATCTTCCTTGTTGCCCGCGTCGAGAAGCGCCGCGAGAAGGAGCTGCGGGCACAGGGCCTGTGGTTCGAGGACGAGAACGGCGAGGAAGACCCCCTCATGAAGGAATTCGACGAGGACGAGAAGGCCCGTGACTGACCCCCTTGAACGCATTGCAGCGGCGCTGGAGCGACTGGCCCCGGCGCCGATCCCGGCCCCCGATTTCGACACCGCCGAAGCCTTTGTCTGGGAAACGGAACCGGACCACCTGCAGCCGGTCGACAAGGTCAGCCGGGTGGACCTGTCGCTGTTGATCGGGATCGACCGGGCGCGCGACACGCTGCTGAAGAACACCTTGCAGTTCGCCCGCGGCCTGCCGGCCAACAACGCGCTCCTTTGGGGCGCGCGGGGCATGGGCAAGTCGTCGGTGGTGAAGGCGGTGCATGCCGCCGTCCGCGCCGAGGGGCACGACCTGAAGCTGGTCGAGCTTCAGCGCGAGGACCTGCCGTCTGTCGGGCGCCTTCTGGAACTGCTGCGCCACGCGCCTTGCCGGTTCGTGCTATTCTGCGACGACCTGTCGTTCAGCCATGACGACCAGCACTACAAAAGCCTGAAGGCGGTGCTGGACGGCGGCGTTTCGGGCCGTCCGGACAACGTGGTGCTTTATGCGACGTCGAACCGGCGGCACCTGATGCCCCGGGACATGATCGAGAACGAGCGCTCCTCCTCCATCAACCCCTCGGAGGCGGTGGAGGAGAAGGTGTCCCTGTCGGACCGCTTCGGGCTGTGGCTGGGCTTCCATCCCTGTTCGCAGGACGAGTACCTGGCGATGATCCGGGGGTATTGCGACAGCTACGGCGTCACCATCGACGACGAGACGCTGCGCGCCGAGGCGATCGAGTGGCAGGCGACTCGCGGCTCGCGCTCCGGCCGGGTGGCGTGGCAGTTCTTCACCGATCTCGCGGGCCGCAAGGGCGTTGCGCTGAGCTGAGCGGCTGGGTCCGGCCATAGACCCCGGCGGCTGGCCGGGGTCGTTCCTCAATCACATATCGGGACAGTTGCTGTCAGCGGACAGAGAGAGGCGCGCGAAACGATGCCGCGCGCCTGTTTTGGCTGATGCGAGGGACAGGGGAACGCACCGGCGCTCGGGCCCATGACGTTCCCCGCTGAACCTTATTTCAGGTAGGCCATCGGGTCCGTGCTGTCGAAGCCCTTGCGGACCTCGAAGTGCAGGAACGACGGCGATCCGGAGCCGACGCGCGCAATCGTCTGGCCCTTGCTCACCGCGTCGCCCTTCTTGACCGAGATGTCGTCCACATGGGTGTAGACGGTGATCAGGTCGCCCGGGTGACGGATCAGCAGCAGCTTCACGCCTTCGGTGGTGTTCGAGATTGACGCGACCGACCCGGCGGCGGCGGCCTTCACCGGCTGGCCGGCAGAGGCGGAGATGTCGATGCCCTCGTTCTTGCCCTTGGAATATTCGCGGATGATCGAGCCGGAGACCGGCATGACCATCTGGGCCGAACTGGACGCCGGTTTCGCCGCCTGCTGGCCGATGTCGGCGGCGGGCGGCTTCGGCGCGGGGGCGGCTGCCGTGGAGGTGCCGCTGGATGCGGGCGGGGTCGCGGGCTCGATGGGTGTCACGTCCACAGACGGCAGAGGCGTCGTCGAGGACGGGGGTGTAGGGGTGGGAGAGCCGCTGCCCGGCACGGTGGTGACGGTCGTGGCGGCTGCGACCTCCGTCTGGTCGACAACGGGGATCAGCAGGTACTGGCCCTCGCGGACGGTGAAGTCCTTGTCGAGCGCGTTCCACTCCGCAAGGCTGCGCGGGCTGACCTGGTAGAGCCGGGCGATGGTAAAGGCGGTTTCGCCCCGTGCCACCTGGTGACGGATCGGTTCTGCTCCGCCGCCGGTGGTCGTGCCCCGCGGCGTGGTCGGAGAGGCGCGGTCGATGGCGGCGCCGGCCAGCGTCGTCACGTCCACCTGACCTGCGGGCTGCAGGCCGCCGGTGGCGGGCGACGGCTCGGCCACGCGGCTCGGCAGGGCGATGATCTCGCCCCGGCGCAGCGTGTCGCCGGTCTGGAGACCGTTGTAGCGGGCGAGCTCCTGCGCGGGCAGGCCGACCCGTTCGGCGACCTGCGCCACGGTGTCGTTGCGCCGCGCCACGACGACCTGGTAACTCGGGTAGGAGATCACGCCGCGATCGTCGGGGGCAGGCCGATCTGCCGTGGCAGAGGCCGCGGCGGTGGAGGTGTCCACCGGCCCGCCGATGCGGCCGCGCATGTCGACGTCCAGCCCGTTGGAACAGGCGGCGCCAAGGGCCAGCAGGGCAAACGCGGGAAGGGTGCGGGTCAGCGTCATCTCGATGTCCTCGTCTCATGCGCCCCTTGTTGTTCCGGGGCGTCACGCCTGTGATCTCGGTACAGGCTGATGCGGTCGGGACCCTCTTAGTCCTTTCCCAGCCCTTCCACCAGCGGCACGAAGCGTACGGGCCGCAACTCGTCATAGTCGAAGCCGTTTTCCGTCCGGGTGACCCGGATCAGGTGCTGCACGGTGTCCGACTGCCCTACGGGCACCACCATGATACCGCCAATCTTCAATTGCGCCAAGAGCGGCCCGGGCGGGTCTTCGGCGGCGGCAGTCACGAGGATGCGATCGAATGGCGCCTGATCGGCCAGCCCGAAGGAGCCGTCGGCGGTAAAGGCGGTGATATTGGCCAGTTCCAGCGCGTCGAAAACCTTGCGCGCGGCGGCGACCAGCCGCTTGTGCCGGTCGACGGTATAGACCCGCCGGGCCAGCTGGCTGAGGATCGCGGCCTGGTAGCCGGAGCCGGTGCCGACCTCCAATACCTTGTCGCGCGGGCCGACGTTCAGCGCCTGCGTCATCAGTCCCACGACGGAGGGCTGCGAAATGGTCTGGCCGCAGGCAATCGGCAGCGGCATGTCCTCGTAGGCGCGGTCAGTGAAATAGCCCTGGATGAACAGGCCGCGGTCGATCTTCTCCATCGCCGAGAGCACGGCCTTGTCGGTCACGCCCTTGGAGCGCAGGGCGAAAAGGAACTGCATCTTTGCCTCGGCGTCGAACGTCATGCGAAGGCGTCCCGCAACGCCTTCAGGGCCGTGGTGCAGGTCAGGTCGGCCCGCATCGGAGTGACGGAGATCCAGCCGTCGAGGTTGACGGCGGCGTCGGTGCCTTCGGCCACAGGGGCACGCTGGTCGCCGCCCTTCGCCCAGAGGAACCGGCGCCCCGACGGCGAAAGCTGGGATTCTACGGTGAAACGGGTGTTCTCGCGCACCCCTTGCGGGGCGGCGACGATGCCCTTCACGCCGGACGCCGGGACCGGGGGAAAGTTCACGTTGTAGAACAGCCGGTAGCCGTCCTGTTCACCCGTGTCGAAGGAGAGGATCTTGCGCAGGACATGCGCGCCGAACTGCGCCGCGCCCTCGAAGGGGTCGTCTATGCGGTAGTTTTCGGGCCCGAGGTACTGCGACAGCGCGACTGCGGGCAGGCCTTGCAGCGCACCCTCCATGGCACCGCCGAGCGTGCCGGAATAAAGCGCGTTCTCGGCCGAGTTGTTGCCCCGGTTCACGCCAGACAGCACGAGGTCGGGGGGCGTGTCCTTCAGGACATGGTGCACGCCGGCCAGCACGCAGTCGGCGGGGCTGCCCTCCGCGGCATAGCGGCGCGGCCCGAGTTCGGAGATCATCGTCGGATGGGCGTAGCTGATGCAGTGGCCGACGCCGGACTGTTCGAAGGCGGGGGCGACGGTCCAGACCTCGCCGTCCGGCCCGGCGAGCTCGGCCGCGATCTGTTCCAGCACCTTGAGCCCCGGGGCGTTGATGCCGTCGTCGTTGGTGATGAGGATGCGCATGAGCCTGCCCGTTCGCTTTGCATCGTCCTTAAGCGAAGGGGGCAGGCGGGGCAAGCGGCGGGGCGCCGACCGTGGCGGGCCGTGTCCGGTGGGGGACAGGCAGGGCCTTTGGGCAGTTGAAAAAGTGCGCGTTACCCGAGTTCGGCGAGCAGGCGGCGCGCCTCGTCGGCGGGCGTGGCGAGCATGTCGCGCTCCTCACCGGGGTGGAAGCGCGCGCGGACGGCGGTGGCCATCGGTCCGGGCGTCAGGATGCGCACCTTCGGGCCGGTCTTCACCGTCTCGGCGGCCCAGCTTCGCGCCACGGCGATCTGCGCGGCCTTCGACGCGCCGTAATGGCCGTAGAACTTTTCGCCCCCCTTCGGATCGTCAAAGAACAGCGCGGTGCCGTCGGTGCCGAGGAGCGGCGCGATGTAGGGGATCAGGTGGCCCATGGCATGCGCGTTGGTCGCCATGGAGCGGTCCCAGTCCTTCGGGTCGAGCTGCCAGGTCGGCGTCAGCGGGCCGGTGTGCACCGCCGTGTGCGCCCAGAGCGCCACGCCGCCCCAGCGGTCGTGCACGGAGCGGCAGAGTTGGGCCATGGCGTTGCGGTCGGTCACGTCCATCGGCGCAAGCGTCGCCGCGCCGCCCTTCGCCTTGATGGCATCGTCGAGCTCTTCCAGCCCGCCCACGGTGCGGGCGACGGCGACGATGTGATACTCGGGCGCGAGCGCCTCCGCGAGGGCATAGCCAAGGCCGCGCGAGGCGCCGGTGATGAGGGCGATCTGGGTCATGCCGACCGTTTGGCCGGGATTTGGCGCTCCGTCAAGCCGCGGCGCGGGGGGCTGTCGGGCGACGTCCGGTGTGTGTCGTCTGGTTCTTTGGGAAATTTATTTATTTCAGTAGGTTGTGCGGTGTTTTTCGTGTCGGCGTGGATGGCGTGCGACCGCGTGACGCTTTGCCGTTGGCTGCCCTTTCGCTACCGAAGTTCAGGGGCTTCGTCTGAGATTTAGGGTAAAATATGTTTATAAATCAGTCTGTTGAGAGCCATTCTTGATGCTTTCTGCCGAGGCGCGGGTCACCCGGCGGCGCGGTCACGCTCGATCGGTCCGTATTGCGGGAAGTGGCGCAGAATGTGATCGACCACCTTGCGGGCCTCCTGTGTGTCGAGGCCCAGGCCGAACCCGATGACGTACCGCCCGTAGTCAAACTTGATCGTGCCCGCCTTCCGCGGTGCCCAGAGCCCGGGTGAGCGCTTTGCGTCCTGCGGCCAGGCACTCTCGGTCGGGCCCGCACGCAATCCCGTCACCGCATCGCCGTCGCAGCGGGTCGAGCGGCGCCAGAAGGGGATGCTGCGCGTGACGGTCACGGTCTCCGGCGTGACGATCAGGCGTTCCTCTCCGATGTTGAGCCACAGAAGGAGCGTCAGTGCGCCAAGGCAGCCCGCCGTCCATGCCGCAAGCCAGAGGCCCAGGAAGCCCACGACCGGCACGGGGGCGGAGAGCGTCTCCCACAGCGCGAGAAGCCACGCCCCGGAAGCGATGGCCAGCCAGATGCAGAGAAACAGGCTGACCCAGAGATGACGCTTCGGGCGCATCAGGAACGAGATTTCCTGTGCCGTGTCGGTGGCTTCGAGGGTGATGCGCGCGGCGGCCGTCATGATCTTTCCCTTTTCGCCGCAGACTAGACGGACACGATTGCCTTTGGCGAGGGACCGTGCGGTTCTGACTGGCACGGACGCACCGCCTGTTGCAGAGTGGCCCGGGTTGCGAGGGGAGTGCCGGAATGCGCGGTTTGATGATTGTCCTGATGATGCTGGGTCCCGGTGCCGCGCTGGCGGACGAGATCAGCGGCGATTGGTGCGGGCCGGACGGACGGTCGCTGACCATCCTCGGCCCCACGGTGGTCACTCCGGGCGGCACGGAGGTGCCGGGACGCTACAGCCGCCATCGCTATGAATTCGAGACACCGGCGGGCGAGCCGGGCGCGGGCGACACGGTGGTGATCCTCCAGTTGTCGGAAGAGGAGGTGGACGTGGCTTTCGGCAGCGCGGCCCCGGTGCGCTGGACGCGCTGCAGGGACGTGACAAGCTGATGCAGGGGCTGTGGGAACCAAAGCCCGGGATCGTGGTTCACGTGTCATGCAAGACCATGACATGACCGCACCGCGGCGGGGCGAGACCCCGGATCAGCACCAGGACCTGGACCCCGAAGCCGAACAGGAGGCGGTGCGCAGCCATTCCGACGAATCGCATGTAACGGAGGCGAGCCGCCTGTCGGCCCGCCTGATCTACGAGGTCATCCGGCGCGACGGTGACGAGGAACTGCAGCGGCCCGTGGCGTCGCTTGTCTGGTCGGGCCTGGCGGCCGGGGTGCTCATCAGCCTCTCGGTCCTGACGCAGGCCGTGCTGAAGAGCCGCCTGCCGGAGGCCGACTGGGCGCTGCTGGTAGAGGGGCTGGGCTATTCGGTCGGCTTCATGGTGGTGATCTTCGGGCGGATGCAGCTTTTTACCGAAAACACGATCACCACGGTGCTGCCGGTGGTGGCGGACCGCTCCCTCACATGCCTCTTGAAGCTGTTGCGGCTCTGGGCCGTGGTGCTCTGCGCCAATATCGTCGGCTGCGTGGTGGCCTCCGGCTTTTTGACGCTGCCGTTCGTCGTGCAGCCCGATGTGATGGAGGCGCTGATCGCCGTCTCGCATCACGCCGTCGAAGGAACGGCGACGCAGAACTTCGTCCGTGCGATGCCCGCCGGTCTGATCATCGCGGCGCTGGTGTGGATCCTGCCCGCGACACGCAACGGCGGGTCGTTCTTCGTGGTCATGGTCCTGACCTGGTTGATCACCGCCGCCGGTTTCGCCCATGTGATCGCCGGATCGGTCGAGGCGGGCCTCTTGGTGTGGGTCGGCGAAATGCGCTTCGCCGACGCGGCCCTGGTCTATTTCCTGCCGGTTCTGGCGGGCAACGTGGCCGGCGGAACCGCCGTCTTCACGCTGCTGGTCTGGGGGCAGGTGCGCAACGAGGTCGAGGTGGAGTGATCACTGCACGACCGGCTGGGTCATCCAGCGGGTGCGGCCATTGCCCGAGAGCGCGAGGCGCCCGTCCTCGATCGCGATGATCGGGTCGCGGCCGATGCGGTCGCCGACCTTGAGTTCGACGACCTTGCCGTCCGGCGTGCGCACAAGGGCGCGCGGCCGTTCGCCGGACCCGAAGGTGCCGAGCAGGATGAGCGCGTCCAGGCTGCCCGACGCCTGCTGCGTGGCGAGCTGTGCGACCTTCTGCGATGACTGTTCCTGTGCCATGTCAGCGTCTCCTCTGAGTGGAGAGGCGCGCGTACACGGGCTTCGTGGCCTGCGAAAGCGGGGCTGAAGGCGCTGTGCGGCGGGTTGCCGGAAGGGGGTGCGACATGGGCACAAGCTTGCCGGATCGGCTTGGCGGGACTGTTCGGCCTCCGGCCGAAGGCGCCCGCCCGCCAACCCGTCTGGGCGCCTCGGCGGATCTGCGCCGCGTTTTGGAGGCTTTGGCGAACCGGGGTCAGGCCGTCAGGTGCGGGCGGATGTCGTTTCCGGAGGCGGCGTAGATGTCGAGCAGGTCGTCAAAGCCGATTCCCTGCGCCTGAGCCTCGGCCAATGGGCCATCAGTTGCAGTTGCAACGGGGCGCTGGCTGACGTCAGTGGCCGTCAGGGTGACGGCTGTCCCGGTTTCATCCTCGAACCCGGGGAGGGTGTTGGCGGTCAGTCCCTCGCCTGCAAACGGTCGAGGGGTGTCGAAGGTGGCGACGTAGTCGTGGAAGGTTTCTGCCGAGACCTCGACCCAGAGGCCGAAGTGGAAGGTTTCATCGGCGCCACGGATCGGCAGAGGCAGAACGGCGCGCAGGAAGTGGCGGCTGTCGATGCGGCAGAGTTCGGCGGTGAGGCGGTCGTTCCCGACGGTGACATCGTCGTCGATGCGCGGCGAATGCGGCCAGTCCTCCGGCTCCTCGAAACCGATGTCGAAGACCCCGCCAAAGGTGCGGCCGCAGCATGGGCAGGCGCGGTCGGGGTCGTTGAGGCGGCGCCAGCGGGCGTCGAGGGCGAGGAGGGACATGGGCGGACCTTGTGGGATGCGGACCGGGGCGTTGCGCGTCTGGAGCGGACGGGATGCCTCCGGCGGGAGTATTTTTGCAGCAGAGAAGCGGGGGAAGGTGGTTCGACCGCGGGCCGGTTGGCGGTGCGAATGGCACGGCGGTGCGCCTTGTCGGCAGCACCGAAGGTGATGAGGGAGAAGCGCGGGGCACTTGGACGGGTTTGCGGCGACGCGTATGGGTGAGCGCGCGGCGGATTTGTGTTTCGGCCTTTCTGGCCGCTGCTGGCCGCAGGCCCGTCTAGGGAGGGCCGGTCCGGATGTCGTCTGCATCCGGATCCGACGGCTATTGCTGACCTATTCGGCCGCCTTCATCTTGAAGCCCTTCTGTAGCATGTCTGCCGGTTCCACCGGGTATTCGCCGGAGAAGCAGGCGTCGCAGTACTGCGGGCACTTGGCGTTGCGGCCCTCGGCCTCGCCCACGGCACGGTAGAGGCCGTCGAGCGAGATGAACTTCAGGCTGTCGACGCCGAGGTGGTCGCGCATCTCGTCCTCCGACATGGTCGCGGCCAAGAGCTTTTCGCGCTGCGGTGTGTCCACGCCGTAGAAGCACGGCCAGGCGGTCGGCGGCGAGGCGATGCGGAAGTGGACTTCGGCCGCGCCCGCATCGAGGATCATCTCCTTGATCTTGCGGGAGGTGGTGCCGCGGACGACGGAATCGTCGACGAGGATCACCTTCTTGCCCTGGATCAGCGCGCGGTTGACGTTCAGCTTCAGCCGGACGCCCATGTTGCGGATCTGTTCGGTCGGCTCGATGAAGGTGCGGCCCATGTACTGGTTGCGCACGATGCCCATGCCGTAGGGGATGCCGGATTCGGCGGCGAAGCCGATGGCCGCCGGTGTGCCGCTGTCCGGGACGGGACAGACGAGATCCGCCTCCACCGGGGTTTCGCGGGCCAGTTCCACGCCGATCTGGCGGCGCGTCTCGTAGACCGAGCGGTTGCCGATGATCGAATCGGGGCGCGAGAAGTAGACGTGTTCGAAGATGCAGAAGCGCGATTTGGCCGGGCGGAAGGGGCGGATCGATTCGACGCCCTTATCGGCGGTGATCACGACCATCTCGCCCGGGTCGATCTCGCGCACGTATTCGGCGCCGATGATGTCCAGCGCGCAGGTTTCCGACGACAGCACCCAGCCGTCCGCCACCTTGCCGAGCACCAGCGGGCGTACACCCAGCGGGTCGCGCACGCCGATCAGCTTGGTGCGGGTCATGGCGACGACGGAGAAGGCGCCCTCGACCCGGCGCAGCGCGTCTTCCATCCGGGCGGGGATGTCGCGCTGGAGCGAGCGGGCCATCAGGTGGATAATGCATTCGCTGTCGGAGGACGACTGGAAGATCGAGCCGCGCTCGATCAGTTCGCGGCGGAGCGCATCGGCGTTTGTGATATTGCCGTTGTGCGCTATGGCCGCGCCGCCCATGGAAAACTCGCCGAAGAAGGGCTGCACGTCGCGGATGGCGGCGGACTTCGATCCGGCGGTGGAGTAGCGCACGTGGCCGATGGCGAGTTGCCCCGGCAGCGTGTCCATCAGCGACTGCCGGGTGAAATTGTCGCGGACGTAGCCGAAGCGCCGCGCCGAGTTGAACCCGGTTTCCGGATGGTAGGAGACGATGCCGCCTGCCTCCTGTCCGCGGTGCTGGAGGGCGTGCAGGCCGAGCGCCACGAAGTTTGCGGCATCGGTCACGCCCACCACGCCGAACACGCCGCACTCTTCGTGCAGCTTGTCGTCTCCGGCGTCGAATGGGTTTGCTGGAAAGAAGGTGGCGTCGGACATGGTGTCTCCGAATCCGGGGCTGTTCGCGCCCCTCATACGGGCTTGGCGGTGAAGTGTCACGGAAGGATCACAAAACTATGCGTGAGAAATGTCCGTTTCAACCAGCAGAAGGGTCCCGTCGCTGCGCCATCCGGTCGCCCAGCCCCCCGCGCGGAGCAGGGCGAAGGGGTGGTAGACGTCGGGCGCATCGGCAGGTGCGACCAGTGGCCACATCAACCAGTGCGCCACGTCGTAGCTGTCCGCGGCGCGGTAGAGCGGCTCTGACAGGAAGGCCAGCGCCGCCTCGTGCGCCGGAGAGCGGGCCGCGGCCATATTCCAGAGCGCATCGTCCATGTTGATCGTGGCCGCGTCCGTACCCTCCAGGGCTTGGGGGAAGGGTGTCTCGAAAAGGATCGGGGCATCGCTTTCGGGCGCTTCGAGGCCGAACAGGCGGAGCCCCGCCACCGCCGCCTGAAGCAGCGCATGTGCCTCGTTTCGGGGCAGTCTGCGCAGATCGAGCGGCCAGAGCGCGGCCCGCTCTCCCAGTGCCGCGCCTTCCGGCAGGGGAGCGAAGGCCGCAGCACGGGCGGCAGCGGGCAGGCGCCAGATGCCGAAATGCAGGCGGACATCGCGGTCGAAGGGCGGCAGCGGATCCGGCCGCTGTTCCGTGGCCTCGGGGTGGTTGTCGAGGATGTCGTGCCAGTGTGCCTGCCAGCCGGACTGCAAGTCTGTCGCGGTCACAGGCGGCACGGCTTACGTCGGCGCGTCGCAGACGCCCACGAGCTGCTCGTACTGGGCGGTGATCCAGCCAAGCGCCTGCTCGGGGTTCTGTTCTTCGATCCTGCCGCTGAACTGGCTGAAGACGGCGGCGGAACGGCTGTCGTCGATCATCGCCACGTCCTGCGCGGTGATGACGGTTTCGTAGACGAAGAAGGCGATGGCCACGAGGAGGATGCCCCGCGCCACACCGAAGAAGAACCCGAGCGCCTGATCGAGCCCGCCAAGCGCGGAGCGCTGGATCAGCGAGGAGAAGAGCGGCGTGAACAGCGACACGATCAGCAGGGCCACCGTGAAGACGGCGGCGAAGGCGGCGATGATCGACAATTCGCAGCTGTCGGACAGGAATTCGCCGACGACGGGCAGTTCCTTGACCAGCGGCTGCACCTGGGCCGCGAACATGAAGGCGAGGATGGCGGCGACGATCCAGCCGACGATGGCCATGGCCTCCCGCACGAGCCCGCGCGAATAGGCCAGCAGCGCCGACATCACGACGATGGCCGCCACGATACCGTCGACGATCGTAAATCCTTCCATGGGCCTGCCTCTTCGCGTTCTTTTCCCGTATGTGCCTGCCGGCCCGGTTCATCCGGCGCCGAAGACCTCTCCTACAAAGCCGGTCAGGTCGGCCATCTGCGTCAGCTTGACGGATGGGCCACCCTGCGCCTTGCCGCCCGAAGGCAGGATCGCGGTGGAGAAACCAAGTTTGGCGGCTTCTTTCAAGCGATTTTCGGTCTGACCCACCGGACGTAACGCCCCCGATAGGCTGATTTCGCCGAAAACGACAGTCTCGCGCGGCAGCGCCGCGTCCTCGCGGGCGGAAAGTAGCGCAGCGGCCACAGCCAGATCGGCGGCTGGTTCGCCCACGCGCATGCCGCCTGCCACGTTGAGGTAAACGTCGAGCCCCGCAAACGGGATGCCGACCCGCGATTCGAGCACGGCGAGAATCATCGCCAGCCGGCTGCCGTCCCAGCCGACGACCGACCGGCGCGGCTGGCTGTGGGGCGAGGGGGCAACGAGGGCCTGGAACTCCACCAGCACGGGGCGCGTGCCCTCGATCCCGGCAAAGACCACCGAGCCGGGCGAGGGCTCTCCGCGTTCGGCCAGGAACAGGGCAGAGGGGTTCGGCACCTCCGCCAGCCCGCCGCCGGTCATCTCGAAGACGCCGATCTCGTCCGCCGGGCCGAAGCGGTTCTTGACGGAGCGCAGTATGCGGAACTGGTGGCCGCGCTCGCCCTCGAAATACAGCACCGTGTCGACCATGTGTTCCACCACGCGCGGGCCGGCGAGCTGTCCGTCCTTGGTGACGTGGCCGACCATCATCACGGCAGAACCGGTGCGCTTGGCGAATGTCGTCAGTTCGTGCGCCGCGGCCCGGACCTGGGACACGGAGCCCGGCGAGGAATCCACGTTGTCGGCCCACATGGTCTGGATCGAGTCGACGATGGCGAGGTCGGGGCGCTCCTTGTCCAGCGTCGTGAGGATGTCGCGCAGGTTGGTCTCCGTGGCGAGCCGGACGGGCGCTTCGGCAAGGTTGAGGCGCTGCGCACGCAGCCTGACCTGGGCCGAGGCTTCCTCGCCCGAGATGTAGATGACCTTCAGCCCGGCGTTGGCAAAGGCCGCGGCGGCCTGCAGCAGGAGGGTCGATTTCCCGATCCCCGGATCGCCTCCCACCAGCACGGCAGAGGCGGGCACGAGGCCGCCGCCGAGCACCCGGTCAAGCTCGTCGAGCTTGCAGGCGGTGCGCGGCGGCGGTGCCTCCTTGCTGGATAGATCGGAAAGCTGGACGGCACGCCCGCGCGACTGGCCAAGGGTCTTCCCGGCGGGGCCCTGCGACAGCGGCTTTTCTTCCTGGATGCAGTTCCATTCGCCGCAGGCCTCGCATCGGCCTGCCCACTTGGTGGTGACGTTGCCGCAGGACTGGCAGACGAATCGGCTGACGGCCTTTGCCATGAATAACCTCCGCTGGGATCGGAAGCGCGTATGTAACGGGGATCGCGGCGGAAGGGAACGGTTTCGCCTCGCTGGCGGGGGGCGCCCTGCGCCGCCCGAGGACAGTTGGCCCGGGATGATGGACGGAGGTCCTTGTCCTCGCCTTGGCGGAGTACCTCCGGGGGAAGCAGGCGAATGGTCTGCGCGGGTCGGGCCGCGTCAGCGGGCCCAAGCCCCTTGGGTGCGACGAGCCTCGAGCGCGCCCAGCACGATGGAGCCGAGGATCAGAGCGGTGAAGAAATAGAGGCCCCAGGCGGTTTCCACCCTCCCGACGCCTAGGCCCTTGGCGAGGGTCACGTAGAGCGCGATCAGGAAGATGTCGGCCATGGCGAACTTGCCGAGCAGGTTGAGCGCCGGCAGCGCGCGCCGGTCGAGAATGTCGAACTGAAGGAGCGCGAGACCCAGCGTCTTCAGCATCGGCGCGACAAGGGCGAACAGGGTCACGACAAGGGCAAGGAAGATGTCGGTCTGCCAGAGCGACCTCAGGCCGGAGATCACCGAGATCTCGGACATGCCGAAGAGCGGCAGCAGACCGGCGCGCAGGAGCGGGGCAAACCACGAGAGCGGGTAGAGGACGAGGAAGGCGAGGTTCACGTAGCGCATGGGTGTGTAGGGCGGGGCTCTGCGCCGCCTGCCTTCGGTCAGTTCGGTCAGGAGACCCACCACCACACCAGAAGCAGGCCAACCAGCATCAGGAGGTGCAGCACGTCGATGATCCGCCAGCGGGCGCGGGGGGTGATGGAGCAGATCAGGAAGATCGCGGAGGGAACGAGCAGGGGCGCCATTCCGCCGCCGCCCGCCATCATCTGCGCGGCTGTGACGTAAAGCGGGCCCTCGTTCAGGCCGAGCGCGGGCGCGAAGACCGTGGCGATGCCGCCGAGGCAGAGCACCAGTGTCATGAGCGCGGGCCAGCGGGCAAGGCCGCGCCCGGCGATCACGCGGATCAGCGCCAGGAGGGCGAGGACCTCGAGATAGACGAACTTCTTGAAGAACAGGAACCCGAGCAGCACCGGGTCGGGCTGGAGGAGGCTGTTCATGAGGTCTCCCGGGCGGTGGTGGCGGTCGGTCTGCATTGACACCATGGGCCGAAGAAAATCAATCCGTTCCGTGGTGTCACGCGGGTCCCCGCGTGTGTCAGCGCACCGCCGCGATCGGCCCTTTGGCGCGGCCGTGGATGAACTGGTCCACATGGGCGTCGCCGGAGCGGTCGAGTTCGGTCACCGGTCCGGTCCAGCGGATGGTGCCGCCGTGGAGCATGGCGACATTGTCGGCAATCGCCCGGACGGAGGTCATGTCGTGGGTGATCGTCATGGCGGTTGCGCCCATCTCGGTCACGATCTCGCGGATCAGGTCGTTGATGACCCCGGCCATGATCGGGTCGAGCCCTGTGGTCGGTTCGTCGAAGAAGATGATCTCGGGCTCTGCAGCGATGGCGCGGGCGAGGCCGACGCGTTTCTGCATGCCGCCCGACAGTTCGGCCGGGAAGCGGTCGGCCACATCGGGTGTCAGGCCGACGCGGCGCAGTTTCTCGATGGCGATCTCGCGGGCCTCGGCCTTTGGCCGTGCAAGGCTGCCGCGCAGCAGGCGGAAGGCGACGTTCTGCCAGACGGTGAGTGAATCGAAGAGCGCGCCGCCCTGGAACAGCATGCCGAAGCGGGCGAGGAAGGCGTCGCGGTCTTGCGTCGTCACGTCCTGCCCGTCGAGCGTGATCGTGCCTGCATCGGGCGTGACGAGGCCCAGGATGCACTTCAGCAGCACCGACTTGCCGGTGCCGGAGCCGCCGATGATCACCATGGAGGTGCCCTGCACGATCTCAAGGTCGACGCCCTGCAGGACATGGTTCTGGCCGAAGGACTTGGTAACGCCGTTGAGCGTGATCATCGCATGCACCCGTGCGTTGCGGGACCGGCAGCCGTCGGAGTGAGTATTTCGAAAGCGGAGAAACGGCAGGACGCGCCCGGCATGGCGAGGTGGGTCTCTGGAGTGGAGGCGGGCGCGAGTGTCATAGCGAGAAGAAGGCGCCGGTCAGCAGGAAGTTGGCGGCGAGGATCAGGACGGCGGCGGCCTCCACGCTGCCCTTGGTGGCGCGGCCCACGCCCTGCGCGCCGCGGCCCGACATCATGCCGAAATAGCAGCCCATGAGTGCCGCGATGCCGCCGAAGGCGCAGCCCTTGACGAGGCTGGAGACCACGTCCAGCGGTTCGAGGAAATCCACGGTGTTCTTCAGGTAGGCGGCGGCGTTGAACCCGAGGCTGCCAGTGGCCACGGCGTAGCCGCCGAAGATGCCGATCACGTCGCCGATGCCTACGAGGGCGGGCACCACCAGCAGTGCGGCGAGCAAGCGCGGCGCCACGAGGTATTTCATCGGGTTGGTGGAGAGGGTCGTCAGCGCGTCGATCTGTTCGGTCACCTTCATGGTGGCGATCTCGGCTGCGATGGAGGAGGTCACGCGGGCGGCGATCATCAGGCCGACCAGCACCGGCCCCAGTTCGCGCACCATGCCGATGGCGACGATCTGCGGCACCACGGCCTCGGCGTTGAAGCGGGCGCCACCCGAGTAGATCTGCAGGGCGAGTGCGGCGCCGGTGAAGACGGCGGTGAGACCCACGACCGGCAGCGACAGCCAGCCCACGTTCATCAGCGCGGCGCCGAATTCGCCCGCGTAGAAGGGGGGGCGGACGGTGTGGCTGAGCGCAGTGAGGCCGAAGCGCGTGACCCGGCCGATGGCGGCCAGCCAATGCAGCAGGGCGCGGCCCAGCCAGCCGAGGGGGGCCAGCAGCGTCATGCGCCGGTATAGCTGCGGTCGTAGCGCGCGCCGAAGGAGGTGAGCACCTCGTAGCCGATGGTGCCGGCCCAGTCCGCGAGGGTGTCGATCCCCTGGTGCAGGCCGATGAGTTCGACATGGTCCGGCACTTCGCCGAGGCCGGTCACGTCGACGGCGATCAGGTCCATGGAGATGCGGCCGAGGATCTTGCAGCGCGTCTCGCCGGCCCAGACGTGGGCGGCGGGTCCCATGGCGCGGTGGATGCCGTCGGCATAGCCGCCGGCGATGGTCGCGACGCGGGTCGGCGCGGCGGCGGTCCAGGAGTTGCCGTAGCCGACGGTTTCGCCGGGCAACACGTCGCGCGTCTGGATCACCGGGATCTCGAGGCTGACGACCGGCTGCGCGTCGACGAAGGGCAGGCCGCCGTAGAGGCCCACTCCAGGGCGCGTCATGTCGAAGTGGTAGTCCGGCCCCAGCAGGATGCCGCCCGTCGCCGCGAAGGAGCGCGGCGCGTCGATGCCGTCGGTCATTTCGCGGAAGGCTGCCAGCTGGCGGGCATTCATCGGGTGATCGGGCTCGTCGGCGCAGGCGAGGTGGCTCATCACCAGCCGCGGGTGCTGGGCGAGGGCGATGTCGCGCAGGGCGGACCACTCGGCCGGTTCCATCCCGAGGCGGTTCATCCCGCTGTCGAGCTGGATGCCGAAGGGATGGCCCGGCAACCCTTCGACGTGCATCAGCATCTGGTCGATGGAGTTGATCATCGGCACGAGGTCGGCATCGCGGATCATGTCGCGGTCGCCGGGCATGTGGCCGGAGAACACGCAGATCTCGGGGCCGGGGCCGAGGATGCGGCGCAGCCGTGCGCCTTCCTCGGCGACGGCCACGAAGAAGGTCCGCGCCCCGGCGGCGGCCAGAACGGGCACGCATTTCTCGGCACCGAGGCCATAGGCGTCCGCCTTGACGACGGCGCCCGTCTCGCCCTCCGACAGGGCGGCGAGGGCGGTCCAGTTGGCGCGCAGGGCGCCCAGGTCGATTGTCAGCTTCGCCATGGCCATGTTGCCTGTCTTTGGCAGGTTGGATGTTGGGGTCAAGGGGGAAATGCGGCTTCATGCGCCGGACGGGCGGGGATATGCTTGGCCGGAAAGGGGTTCGAGGCAGGGCACATGAAGGACACGCTGCGGCTGGAGGCCGAACTGTTCAGGCTGGCACTGGGGGAGGTCACGCGGCTCGTGCCCCCGGCGGGCGGAGACGTGTCGGAGGACCTGCTGGTGCGCTCGGTCAAGTATCACCCGGTGATCGGTGCGCTGGTCGGCTGCGCCGGGGCGGCGGTGCTGTGGCTGGCGGCGCAGGTCCTGCCGGAGGCGGCGGCCGTGCTCGTGGCCGTGGTCGCGATGCTGCTGTTGAGCGGCGTGCGCGACGAGATGGGACTTTCCGTCGCGGTGGAGGCGCTGGCCGGAGAGACGGGCCGGGACGCGGTGCTGGCGCGCATGGCACGGGGCGGGGGACCACGCGGCGCGCTGGCAGTCGGCCTGACGCTGGCGCTGAAGGTGGTCCTGCTGGTGTCCTTCACGCCGGGCGTGGCGGCGGTGGCGCTGATTGCCGGGATGGGGCTGGGGCGCATGGCGGCGGTGCACACCGCGGCAAGCACCGTCTCCGCCCGCAGGCGGGGGATGGAGGTGCTGCTGCCCGGGGTGACGCCCGACGGCTACCGCGTCGCGCTGGCGGGCACGATACTGGCCGTGCTGGCGCTGGAGTTCGTGGCTGGTGCGTGGGCCGGTGTCGCCGCCGGTATCGGTGCCATCGCGCTGGGGCAGGCGTTCCGGATCTTCGCGCTCAGGCGGCTGGGGGGGCGGACCACGGAAATCCTCGGCGGCGCGGCGCTGCTGGGCGAGCTTGGCACCTACCTGGGGCTGGCCGTCGTGCTCTGACCCGGCAAAGCGGTGCCAATGCGTGCAGGCGGGTCTACTGAGGCGGCGTGTTTGCCTGACAATTGTGTCAGTCAGGAAGGGGGCACTTTGTCGGTTCCCCGCGAAGCGGTACACTTCTCCGCATTTCAAAGCGGAGACATTTGACATGGATTTCTCGGGAATTTCACGCCCGCAGGTCGACACGCTGGTGTTCAACCTTCTGGCGGTCGACGCCTACAAACCCCTTGGTGCGGCCCTTGGCGGCTGGGTGCCCGTGGCGGGCGCCGTCATGGCCGCGATACATGGGGCCGCACTGGTCGGCTGGTCGGCCTTCGAGGCGGGGCTGGTCAACGTGCTGAAGACGATGGGCAACTTGAGCGCGGGCATGATGAACCTGCTCACGGATTTCGTTGCGGACCTGGTGAACGGGCTGATCGTCATCAGCGCGGGCAACCGGGACGGCGTGCTGGCCGATGCGGCGCAGGGCGCCATGACCGGGGGCAGCATCGCCGCGCAACTGCTGTGGACGGTCGGCGGCGGTGCGGTTGTCGAGACCGGCGGCGCGGCGGCGCGCGCGGCGGCAGACACCTTCATGCGGGGCGCCGGGCTGGCGCTGCAGCGGGAACGGGGCGGCGGACCGGGCAGCAATGCGCGCGGCTGGGGACTGCTGGGCATCGGCATCATCGCCATCGCGGCGGTTGCGGTGGCGGCTGTCACCTTCGGCGCCGCGGCCGGGCTGGTCGGCGTGGCCGTGATCGCGACCGGCGCAGTCATCGGGGCCGGATTGGCCGTGTACTATGGCATGGCAGATGACGAGGCTGAGCAGGAGCCGGGCACCGCCCCGGAGCCGGGGCCGCCTTTGGACGGCCGCGCGTCGCGAGACCCCTCCGGCGCATCGCCCCCGACGGATCCGCGTCTCGCCACCGCCACGAGGCCGCAGGCGGTCGGACACCGGCCCGCCAAGTCTCAACGCGAGATCGACGCGATGAAGGCCGGGCGGGCGTCCTACAACAGCCGGTTGCTGACAAGTTACCTGGGGCAGACCAGCCGCTGACACAGGCCCGCGGCGCCCGTGGCGATCAGCCTTCTTGCCAGGGCTTCACGAGGTTGCCGAAGCGGGTGAACTGGCTTTCGAACGACAGTTCCACGGTGCCGATGGGGCCGTGACGCTGCTTGCCGATGATGACCTCGGCCTTGCCGTGCAGGCGCGACATGCGCTCCTGCCAGGCGACCATCTCGTCCAGCCGGTCGTCGGAGGGCTTTTCGCGTTCCACGTAGTATTCCTCGCGGAACACGAACATCACCACGTCGGCGTCCTGCTCGATGGAGCCCGATTCCCGGAGGTCGGACAGCTGAGGCCGCTTGTCCTCGCGGCTTTCCACCTGGCGCGACAGCTGCGACAGCGCGATCACCGGGATGTTAAGTTCCTTCGCTATCGCCTTGAGACCCATGGAGATTTCCGCAATCTCCTGCACGCGGTTCTCGGCGGTGCCGCGCAGAAGCTGCAGGTAGTCGACGATGATGAGGTCAAGCCCGTGCGTCCGCTTCAGGCGGCGCGACCGGGCCGCGACCTGGCTGATCGGCAGCGCAGGCGTGTCGTCGATGTAAAGCGGGCAGGCTTCCAATTCCTTGGCGGCCTCGACGAAACGGCGGAACTCATGCTCCTCCATGTCGCCCTGGCGGATCTTGTGGGACGAGATCTCGGACGCCTCGGCGAGGATACGGCCAGCCAGCTGCTCGGCGCTCATTTCGAGCGAGAAGAACCCGACCACGCCGCCGTCGAGCGCGCCGACAGAGCCGTCGGGACGGGTGCCCTTCTTGTAGGCCTTGGCGATGTTGAAGGCGATGTTGGTGGCGAGCGAGGTCTTCCCCATGGAGGGACGACCCGCGAGGATCAGGAGGTCGGACGGGTGCAGGCCTCCCAGCTTCTTGTCCATGTCAATGAGGCCGGTGGAGATGCCCGCCAGACCGCCTTCGCGCTGGTAGGCGGCGTTGGCGACGTTCACCGCCTCCGTCACCGCGCGCAGGAAGGACTGGAAGCCCGACTCGGCGTTGCCCTGCTCGGCCATCTTGTAGAGCTTCTGCTCGGCCTCGACGATCTGCTCCCTTGGTTCGGAGGCGACGTCGACCTTGGCAGCCTTGTCGGAGATCTCGCGGCCGAGGCGGATCAGGTCGCGGCGCACCGACAGGTCATAGATCATCTGCGCATAGTCCCGCACCGCGAAGGTGGAGACGGCAGAGGCCGCAAGACGTGCGAGATAGGCCGCGCCGCCCAGTTCCTGAAGACCCTCGTCGTCGGCCATGAAGGCCTTGAGCGTCACCGGGGAGGCGAGGTTGTTCTTGGCGATGCGCGCGGCGGCGATCTCGAAGATTCGCGTGTGCACCGGGTCGTAGAAATGCTCGGCCCGGATGATCGACGCGACGCGGTCGAAGATGTCGTTGTCGGTCAGGATCGCACCCAGAAGCTGCTGTTCGGCCTCGATGGAGTGCGGCATGGTCTCGGCGGCGTCGACGTGAACGCCGGTCGGATTGATCGTCGTTATCTCGTTCATTTTCATCCCCACTGCTCAGGCTGACCGTGTAGCAAACCGGATTTCCGGGGTGCAGAGTGTAAATCTCTGGGGATAAGCGGTGGACCGCTGCCCCCACATGATCTTGTCACAGAAAGGGTCCACATCGCAAGATAGGCCAAAAGTGGCCTGTGGGCGACTCATCGGCGTGTCGGCTGGGACACACCGCAAGGGAACGTGAAATTTCTGTGACGCAACGTCAGCGCCGGGAAGCCCCTGCTTTGACGGGCCGGGGTGCGGTCCCTCAGGCTCCGGCGCGGGCCGCACGCCAGGCGTGGGGGTCCTTCAGGAACGACTCGACCTCCGACAGGACGCCGGCGTGCTTCTCCGGCGCCTCGGCCAGAACCTCCCACCAGGTGCACAGGTGGTGCAGCGAGACGCCGTGGTCGCCCAGCGTTTTGATCGTCTCGGGGAAGATACCGTAGTAGAAGATCACCGCCGTATGCGCGCAGGTCGCGCCGGTGTCGCGGATCGCATCGACGAAGGACAGTTTCGAGCCGCCGTCGGTGGTCAGGTCCTCCACCAGAAGCACGCGCTGGCCCTCGGTCATCGCACCCTCGATCCGGGCGTTGCGGCCGTAGCCCTTCGGTTTCTTCCGCACGTAGGTCATCGGCAGAGCCATGCGCTCGGCCACCAGCGCGGCGAAGGGGATGCCCGCCGTTTCGCCGCCGGCGATGTTGTCGAAGGCCTCGAAGCCCGCGTTGCGCATGACCGTCACCGTCAGGAAGTCCATCAGGGTGGAGCGGATGCGCGGGAAGGAGATCAGCTTGCGGCAGTCGATGTAGACCGGGCTCAGCTGGCCGGAGGCGAGCTTGAACGGCTCATCCTGCATGAAGTTCACCGCCTCGATCTCCCACAGCATGCGCGCGGTCAGGCGGGCCATTTCTTCGGCGGAAGGGTAGGTCGAGGGGATCATGGGCGGCACTCCTTTGGGTCAGGCGTCGATTAGCGGGTTTTGATCAGGGGGGGAAGGGGCGCGCTTGTGCCTTGGTGCAAGGGGACCATTTCGCGCATGTGCAATGGGCAAAGGCGGTGTATCCTGCCGCAAGAGGAGACCGCCATGCGCCCCGCCCCGCGCCAGCCCTATTCCTACCGCGACGATCCGGAGGTTCCGGCCTTCGACGATGCCTGCATCCTCGTGGTCATGGACGGGGACTGCGCGCTCTGCTCCGCCACCGCGCGCCGGATCGCGCGGCTGGATCGTGAAGACGCGGTCCGCATCTGCACGGCGCAATCGCCGCTGGGCCGCGGATTGCTGGGACACTACGACCTGTCGCCGGACGATCCCGACAGTTGGCTGATGCTGCACGAGGGGCAGGCGCGCGGGTCGCTCGACGCCATCGTGGCGTTGTTCCCGCGGCTGCATCACGGGTTCCGGCCCCTTCGGGCGCTCGGGTTGCTGCCCTTGGGCGTGCAGGACTGGCTCTATGCCCGGATAGCGAGGAACCGGTATCACTTCGGCAAGACCGACCTCTGCGCCTTGCCCGATCCCGAACTGCGGCGGCGGCTGATCTCGTGACACCCTATGCCATGTTGCTGGGCGACCGGATGGCGGCGCTGCCGCCTGCCTGCCGGGCCTTGCACGCGGGCTTTGGCGCGTTCGAGGGGCGGATCGCCGTGACACCTGCCGATGCGGGGGCGTTACGGCTGCTGGCCCGGGCCGTGGGGCTGCCCCGTGCCGCGCGGGATGTCCCGTTCCGGCTGGTGACAGAAGCCGACGGGCAGGGGGCGCGCTGGACCCGGGAGATCGGGAAAACCCGCATGGTGTCGCGTCTTGACGCAACCAAAGACGGGCTGCTGGCGGAGCGGCTGGGGCTGATCCGGGTGGATACACGCCTTGTTCCGGAGGCTGGCGGCCTCAGGCTCGCGGCGGAGCAGGTGATGATGCTTGGCGTATCCTTGCCCCGCGCGCTTTGGCCCCGTGTGGCGGCCAGGGAATGGCAGGAAGCCGGACTTTACAGGTTTGACGTGTCGATAGCCCTGCCGCTGCTGGGGCGGCTCGTATCCTACTCCGGGCACCTGCACACGATGCCCGTGCGGAACGCCGATACCCAGGCTCAGCCGTCGCAGGACTTGTAGATCTTGTCGCTGGCCGTGCGGTCCTTCATCGGGTCGGGGACGTTCATCTCCCGCAGGAAGGCGCCGCCCATCTGGTAGGCCTCCGACTCCGACAGGGAAATGCAGGTCCAGGTCACGGCGCCGTGGTCGTGCTGTGCGTGGTGCACCAGCTCATGCAGAAGGATTTCGCGCCAGAGCGGGTTGTCGCGCGGATCGGTGAAGTTCTCCGCCCCGTCGATCTGGTCGGGCGAGAGGATGAAGATCGTGCCTTCCGGCCCCTCGTTCGCGATGTAGATGGCGTTCAGCCGGTCGTCGACGCCGTCTTCGGGGATGAGGTGCGCGCGGCCGTAGTAGTATTCGCGGGTCAGTTCCTTTGGGCCGAGTTCCACGACCGCCGGGGGTTCAAGGTCACTGGTCTGATAGGCACTGTTCTCGCCGATCCAGTCCAGAAGCAGGTCGATGAGAGCGTCCATGGGCGGTCTCCTTCTTTCTGTCCCTCGGTGCATTGACCGTTATGCCGACCAGCCTAGATGAATAAGGTTTGAGATTTCAACACCTCGGTCCCTTTGACGCGCTTAGCGGCTCTGGCAGGGGCTCCGCTGCCGCATTTTCCGCCATCCACCACGATCTCTCGCAAGCCTGCACAGGGGAACAGAACCATTTCGGTGCCGCGTTGCGCTTGCCAGATGGCCGGCCATGCAAGCGATTGGGCGTCAATGACAGTGCTTGTTCGCCGGGCACCGGCCTTTTCCGCGGCATGATACAGGCGGACGGCGCCCCATTTCCTCGATGCGCCAGCCCTCCGGACCGAACGAAAACGCCGCCCGAAGGCGGCGTTGAATGTCCCCACAGCGGCTTTCCGCTCAGTCGACGCGCCAGTGCAGCGGCATCATCGGATCGAAGACGGTAACGGGGCCGTCTGCCGTGTCGATCTTCTTCGGGTAGTCGAGGGGCGCGCCCTTGGTCAGGGTCACGGTCTCGTCGCTTACCGGCAGGCCGTAGAAACGCGGCCCGTTCTCTGAGGCGAAGGCCTGCAACTTGTCCAGCGCGTCCTCTTGTTCAAAGACCTCGGCCAGGATCGACAGGGTGTTCGTCGCGGTGAAGCACCCGGCGCAGCCGCAGGCATTTTCCTTCAGCGGATCGAGGTGCGGCGCGGAATCGGTGCCAAGGAAGAAGCTCGGATCCCCGGAGGTCGCGGCCTTGCGCAGCGCGATCCGGTGCTCCTCCCGCTTGGCGACGGGCAGGCAGTAGTAGTGCGGCTTGATCCCCCCGACGAGGATGGCATTGCGGTTGATGACGAGGTGATGCGTGGTGATCGTCGCCCCCAGGTTATCGCCGCCTTCGCGCGCGTAATCGGCGCCTTGCGCAGTGGTGATATGCTCCATGACGACGCGCAGGTCCGGGGTGGCGCGGCGGAGCGGGTCCAGCACCCGGTCGATGAACACAGCTTCCCGGTCGAATATGTCGACGTCGGCGTCCACCACCTCACCGTGCACACACAGCGGGCAACCGATCTCTGCCATGCGCTCCAGCACCGGGCGCACCTTGTCGAAGTCGCGCACGCCCGAAGCAGAGTTGGTCGTCGCACCCGCCGGGTAGAGCTTTACCGCGTGGATGATGCCGTCGGCATGGGCCTTCGCGAGGTCGTCCGGGTCTGTCGTCTCTGTCAGGTAGAGCGTCATGAGCGGTGTGAACCCGCTGCCGTCGGGAAGCGCGGCCAAGATCCGGTCGCGGTAGGCGGCGGCCTGGTCGCCGGTCACGACGGGCGGCACGAGGTTGGGCATGATGATCGCACGTCCGAAGTGGCGCGCGGTCTCGGGGGCCACGGCACGCAGCATTGCGCCGTCGCGCAGGTGCAGGTGCCAGTCATCCGGGCGGGGAAGCGTGATCTGGGTCATGGCAAATCCGCTAGCACGGGTCGCCGTTCTTCACCAGAGCGGCGTGGCGCGCTATTACGGGACGAGGCGATGAAGGGGGTAACGATGCTGTTCACGGTGATCCTTGGCGCCGCCGCAGGTTGGGGCGCGAGACATGTGGAGGCTCAGGTGACGGAGCGGCTGTACCGCTGGCTCGGATCGGAGCACATGCTGGCCGAGCAGGACCGCGGCGTGGCGGCATTGCTGGTCTGCCTGCTGGCCGCTGCGGCCGTCCTGTCCTTGCTGGGCGAGGGCGGACGGGTGTTCCTGTTCACCCTTGTCGCGGCGCTTGGCTATTTCCAGGAGGACCTGCGCGAGGCATATCTGCGACGCGGGTCCTGAGCCGTCACCTGCGCGCCTTCTGCGCCTCGAGCTGGGCGAGACGGCGGCGGAACCGCGGGGCGTTCATCCGGGCGGTCACGTGTCGGCACAGCATGAGGCTCAATTTGTCGCGCTGGCTGGCATCGGTCCGGGCCAGCAGCTTGCGCAGGTAGGGCGGGTGGTCGCGCCGGGCACGCATGTGTGCAGCAAACCGAGCGGCGTCGAGCGTGCCGTCGGCGACCTCGAGCAGCAGTTTCGGCAGGATGTCCATCAGGCGCAGATCGGTCTGCAGCGCCCCGCCGAAGAACGGCATACGGTAACGGTCGACGTTGCCGCGCTCGAACAGGGCGGAGTGCATGGCGTCGAGGCGTTCATAAGGGTCGTAGAGCACCCAGACCTTCTCGGCCGCGTCGATCATGTCCGGCGCAAAGCCGTAGCGCGAGGTGAAGTCCTCGCGGCGCATGTCGGTGAAACGGTCGTCCCATTCCGTCACGCGCGGGTCCAGCGTGGCCTGCGGTTGCAGCAGCAATGCCCGCGCGCCCGGGGCCGCGACCGAGTAAGCGGCGGCGGCATAACCGCAGGGGCCGGCACCGAAGAAGATCACCCGCTCGAATTCGTCGAAGAACCCGTCGTCCAGCAACTGGTCGAAAAAGCCGAAGACGCGCGGGTCGCGGAACCACGTGTCGCCATGGGAAAGGACGGAAAGCGACGACCAGCCGTGATCGCGCACCATGTCGAAGCCCATGGGCGTGCGGGTCTCCGACAGGGCCTCGATGCCCGACATGGTTTCGAACGACACGAGCAGGGTGTCGCCGTCCTCGATGAAGATACCGGCATGGCGCTTGCCCAAGGGCTCGGCAAAGCCGTGCTCCTCGCCCAGGCCCTTCAGGGCGGTCAGCCACTCTCCGCGGCCAAGCTCGCTGAAATCCGGAGTGAAACCGTTGTCTGCTGCCATGCCATGTCCTCTGCGGCCACATGTGAGGGCGGCCATTTCGGAAACAATGTCTGCCGGGTCGGGCAGATTTGTGGCTCTGTCGTGTTGAATTAAGGAAAAATGAGGCAGATGTGGCTGCGAGGGCCATCGCCAGATCGCTGGTCAGGTCTCTTCGGCCATGCGCGCCCTGGTGGCATGCCCGGCGAGGAACCGCGCCGCATCGAGGGGCAGCGCGCGCGCGGGCGGGGCCATGAGCAGGCGGGCGAAAAGGGCGCGGTTCGGCTCCTCCGCCAGAAGCGCGTCAAAGCGGGCGTGCCGCCATTCCACTGCCTGTTGATGCAGCGGCCCGAGAACAGGATCAGTCGCAAACTCCTGCCGCAGTTCGGACACGCCGGGCAGGGCCAGGATGCTCGTGTCCTCGACCTCGCACCAGTTCCGTTCCACCCAGTAGTCCATGCCGAGCGCGTGGTCGCTGTGCACGGCACGGCCCCGGTCCGCCTTCAGCACGTAGCTCTCCATTGCCCCCAGCGGGTAGTGGTTGAGCTGTGCCAGACCGTAGAGCGGCTGGCCGAAGGGCGAGAAGATGCGGCGGGTGCGGAACTGCTCGTCCAGTGCGCGGCCTTCTGCATCGAACCAGCGGGCGTCGGGCAGCCGGTCCTCCACGGGGTTGCGCGGCCTGTGAACCCCCAGCTTCCTGTAGGTGCCGTCGTTGCGGTAGAGCGTCTTGAACATGAAGGCCCGCCAGGGCCAGTGCATGATCTCCGGCGCTGCGCGGGTGAACTGCTGCGGGACCGGCGTATCGGTGAACCGCACCACGCCCGCATTGCCGAAGAGCCGCCAGGTCAGCGTGATCGCGGTCGCCTCCGGCAGGGCGGCGATCAGGGCGCGCAGGGTCCGGTCACCCGCGTGGACGTTCACGAACTCGTCGATGTCGATGGGCAGGAGCCAGTCGGCGCGGCGCACCTCCCTGGCCTTGTCCGCCATCTTCAGCCCGGTGAACTGGATGCCGCCGTTGTCGTATGGGCCGTCGTTGCGGATGTGCGTGACGTGGCCCATCTCGGCCAGCCGGTCGAGCATCGCGTCCGTGCCGTCGTCGCAATCGTTGCTCAGCGCCACGACATGCGTGATCCCGCAGGCGAGGTGATGCGCCATCCAGTCGAGCAGGAAGGCCGCTTCGTTGCGGACGCAGAGGACGGCGGTGATGCGCATGCTGCTCCGGGAGTTCGCGTGAAGAATTTCCCGAAGAAAATTCCTTGAAGCGGAGGACTTTTCTACGAAAAGTCCTCCGCCCCGCGTTTACCAGTCCTTGCGGAAGGTGACGACCTTGGAGTCGCTGGCCTTGGGGAAGTACGTCAGCCCGGCCTTGCTCATGGCGTCGAACACCGCTTGCACGCCGCTCTGGCCGATCCACTGCGGGTGCAGTTCGATGATCGCCACGCGCAGCGACGACCAGTCGGCGGCGGGCAGGAGCTCTGCCTCCGCGCCTTCGATGTCGCAGACGAGCACGGTCGGTTTCAGGTCCTCGATCACCGGGGCGATGGCCTGCTTCTCGACCTTTTCCTCGCGCAGGATGGCATCGGCGTCGATGGCACCATCCATGGAGGACGCGAGGAAGTTCTTGCGGATGTAGAACGGCACGGGGTCGCCCTTCTCCGGTGCGAGCAGGGCATTGCGCACCTCGACGTTGGTCACGTCGTTGGCGGCATGCACCGACTTGATGTAGTCGATGAGGCCCGGGTTGGCCTCGTAGGTGACGACCTTGGCCACCTTCTTCTTCACCGCCAGCAGCGTGGACATGTAGCCCATGCCGCCGCCCAGTTCGAGAACGGTGTCGCCTTCGCGCACGACGCGCATGACCGCGTCGCATTCCTTGCGCTCGTAGGTCCCCTCCTTCAGCGAGGCCCGCACCCGGCCCGTGGTGAGTTCGGGATGCTTGGGGATCTTCAGCCCGCGCGAGCGCAGGAAGGCGTTTCTTTCGATGACGTTGCTGCCATCCATGTCAGTTCTCCAGATCAAGGGCGAGCGCATAGGCCACCCGTTCGGTTTCCGTGAGCTTCAGCGTGAGCGCCTGCTGGTACAGGTCTTCGAACTCGGGCATCCCATGCAGCTCATCGGCCTTGGCACGGTGCCATTCGAAGGCCTTCTCGTGCCATTGCTTCAGGACCGGATCGTCAAGGAGCCGGTCGTATTCTTCGCGCAGACGGGGAACGTTGCGCTTGATCGTCACGTCGCGGTGCACCGACCAGTCCATCCGGATCCAGTAGTTGATCCCGATGTTGCGGTCGACGTGCAGGGCGCGGCCGCGCTGGCGCTTGATCAGATAGCTTTCCGCCGAGCGCAGCGCATAGTGGTTGAGCTGGATCAGGTCGTAGCCGATCGACTTCTTCGACGACCGCCAGCCGTTCCGGATCGCCTCTGAGGTCATGTCGCGGCCCGAGCCGTTGACCCATTTCACCTTGTCCTCGAAGCCGTCGGCCAGCTTGTTGGGCCGGTGGCACGAGATCTTCTCGTAGGCGCCGATGTTCCGGAACATCGTCTTGAAGCCCCAGACGGTGTGCGGCTTGGGGCAGAACTTCGGGGCGCAGGTGTCGAACTGTTCGATGACGAAGCGGTCCTCGAGGTTCAGCACGTCGTTGTGCCCGAAAAGCCGCCAAGTCATCGCCACGTTGGTCGCGTCCGGTGCCGCGGCAAAGAAGTCGTCGAGCGTGCCGTTGCCCGTCCGGATGTTGACGAACTCGTCCACGTCGATGTGCGCGATCCAGTCCGCATTGCGGATCACCGGCTCTTCCAGCGCATTGTCGAGAGCGAACTGCTGCGGCGAGTTGCCGGTCCAGTTGTCGTTGTTGCGGTGCTGGAGGACGCCCATCTCCTGCAGGCGGTCGAGTATCTCGGACGTGCCATCCTCGCAGCCGTTGGTGTAGATCAGGAAATTGTCGAAACCGATGGCGCGGTGGTAGGCGACCCATTCGAGGATGTAGGGCCCCTCGTTCTTCATGCAGCCGACGATCACCCGGCCGGTGCTTCCCTTCGGCAGGACGCGCGGCGGGGCGGGGTTGTAGGCGGCGGCCAGCTCTTCCTCGTTGACGCGGCCCAGCTTGTTGTGCGGCGCGAAAGGCGATGTCTGCAGCTTGACGAAGTTCTGCTTGGCGAGGTCCGGCATCACCTTGCGCGCGGCTGGCGACAGGATGCGGTCGACGTCGTCCGGCGCGGTCGGGCGCGCCTCGGCCGCAGCCTCGCGCAGGGCTGCGGAGACACCCGCGAGTGCCGGCGTGCGTGGCGCGGCAGCCGGAGCGCTGACCGGCGCCGGTGTCCGGGCGGCGAGGCGGGCGAGGTCGGCGGCCTTGTTCGCCAGCTCTTCCTTCGTCGCCTGGTTGATGCGCCAGCGGAAGGCCATCAGGTACTGCGTCGCACGGAAGCCATTCGTCGGATCGGCCTCCTGCCACGGCGCCACGGCTGCGTCCGGTGCCATATGCGCCGCATCCAGCCCGTCGTGTTTCGCGCAGAGCGCGGCGATGTCCTTGGCAAACCGTTCCGATAGTGACGCGAGGCTGCCCGCCTCGATCGGGGCGCCGTGTACCTTGATCTCGCCCAGGAACTTCCGCCACAACTGACGGGGCAGGATGACCTCCTTTTTCGCCAAGAGGCGCAGCACCGCGTCGTTGAACAGCCGGCAGCGTGTCAGCCATGCGGCGGCGGGCAGGGCAGGCCGGTCCCAGACTTCCACCTTGCCGATGGTGTCCGCGATGCCGAAGGCGGCGCGCACCTCCTCCGGGGCGTTCTCCGACTCGAGCAGTGCGAAATCGATGCTGCGGAACATCATCGAACCGGGGCCGAAGACCGCCTCCCACTCGTCCTGCATCCGCCTGAAGTCGAGCCAGAAGTTGGCGCCCTGGATTTCCGGGAACTGTCCGGCCCGCGGGTCAGGGTCGGGCCGGCTGGCGATTGCGGCCTCCCAGAAAGAGGGGGCCGCGGCGCTGTCCAGCTCCATCGCAAGGCTGCCGCTGCGGCCTTCCAGAAGCTGCCCGGGATAGCGCCACACGAGCATCCGTGCCGGATCGTCGATGTGGGCCACGATCCGGATATCTTCGGAGATCGGGGTCAGGAGCGCCTTCAGCCGTTCCAGTTCCGAACGGGTCGACAGGGAGGTGCCAAGCTGGTGGGCCGACAGGATCAGCGTGTCGACGGGGAAGCGCCGTGCCTCCTCCGCCAGACATTGGGCCACATCGTCGTGCAGGACGCGCTGCTTCTCGGGCGCGATGTAGCCGCGGTTGAAGCGCAGGGAGTCCACGTGCTCCGGATCGGAGACGGCCATGAACAGGCGGGTGTGGTTCCTCGCCCCGGGCGAGCGCGCGTAAAGCACGCCCTTGCCCAGAAGCTGATCGCGCTTGCCGTCGAGGATGCGCTGCAGCCGGTCGGCAACCTGCCCGTCGGGGCCGATATGGACGTAGATGCGCATCAGGCCGCGCCCTCCACACCATCGTCGTCGCGTTCGGGGTTCACGTTCAGCCGTCCCCACCAGGGCAGGTCCACACCGATATGGGCAGACAGCCGTGCGCGCGCGTCATCGGCCCCCATCGGCAGTTCCAGGAACCGCGGGTCGTCGCCGAAGAGGTCGCGCAACATGTCGTAATGCGCCTCGATCCAGCGGATGCGCTCCCTGTCGGACCCGCCATAGCCCATCGGCAGGCCCGGCACCGGACCGGCGGGCAGGCGATCCGTGCCCATGTTGTTCCAGCGGCGCATGGAGTCCGACACTTCCTCTGCCGGGCGCCACGTCGCCACGTAGAGCATCATCGGCCGCGCCATGCGCATCGCCTTGATCATCGCGTAGTCGCATTGCGGCCAGAGGCAGGTGTCGCCGTTCAGGGCGCTGACCTCTGTCAGGGCGTCGTAGATCGGGTCGAGGTGGACGAAGGGATCGCCGGTCTCGAAATAGCCGTTGTAGAGCTGGCGGCCGATGAAGGTTCCGCCAAGGCCCACCTGACGGGTGTGGATGCGGCGCACCTTGTGATCGGCCACCGTCCAGCCGCCCTTGTCGAGCGCATGGGCCAGCGTGGTGGTGCCGGTCTTGGGCAGGCCGAGGTTGACCAGCTTGACGCTCATGTCGCCATCTCCGGCACCACGGCGGGGGCGAGGCCCAGTTCCACCATCAGTTCGTATTCGCCGGGCGGGTAGGGCGGCAGGTCGCGCAGATGGGCGTGCATCTCGGCATAGGCGGGCAGGGCCATCAACTCGTCGCGCTTCTCACGGTGAAGCCGCACGCAGTCGTCGTGCAGGCGTCCGATGACCGGGTCGGCCTTCAGTTCGGCCAGCGCCTTTTCGAGGGCGGGCAGGTGGCGGAGGATGGAGGTGTCCTCATGCGCGCGGTCGTTGCGTTCGCGCCAGTAGGTGTCGTCGAAGACGCGGCCCTCGCGGTTCACGTCGCCGCGGTCGTTCTTCACCAGGTAGCTGTCGAGCGAGCGCAGCGCGTAATGGTTCAGCGTGGCGTATTCCCGCGCGCCGGTAGAGGGAAACTTGCGGATGCGCCGCGGGTTGGCGGCGACGAGGAACTTGTGCGGCACGCCACGTCCCGAACCGTCTGTCCACGACGGGCGCTTCTTCTCCCCCTTGTTGTCCTTGAAGAAGGGGCGGTGCGCGCCGAAGTACTGTAGCGGGAAATCCTTCCGAACCAGGGATTTCACCTCGATTGCCGTCTCGCCGCACCAGAGGTCGGGATTGTGCGAACGGGTGAACTGCTCGATCACGGGCCGGTCCTCGAACGTCTCCACGCCGTCGTTTGCAAAGAACTGGAAGGTGACGGAGATGGTCTGGGGATTGCCACAGGCCGCGATCAGCGCGGGGATGGTGTGGTCGCCGACGTGCACGTTCAGGAACTCGTCGACATCCGCGATCCAGACCCAGTCAGCTTCGCGCACGACGGGCTGATGTGCCGCGTCCTTCAGCGCCTCCATCTGGTAGTTGCGCCCCTCGGCGGGGTTCGGCAGGTGCACCACGCCCTGTCCGGCCAGCGCATCCAGCAGCGCGTCCGTGCCGTCGGTGCAGTCGTTCGAGTAGAACAGGAAATCGGTAACGCCCAGCAGACGGTTGAAGGCGATCCATTCCAAGAGGAACGGGCCTTCGTTCTTCACGCATGTTACGGCGGTTATGCGCATACGCGCCCCGCGTCTGTGTCAGGCATGGCTGCTCGTCCGCCTCGTGTCCGGTGTTTCCCGGCTCTGTTGCAGGAAATCATGTCACCACCATGGCTTTCAGTCAACGGTTGCTTGATCGGGCTACCAATCGCGGGCGGGCCGGACTGCGACCTTGGCGCTATTGACCCAGAGCCCGGGGCTTGGGACACCTCTGGCCAAGGAGAGCCATATGACCATTCCCAATTCCATCGACGAGGTGCAGACGACGCTGGCCTCTACAGGGTACGTCTGCGGGCGCGCGCTGGCGACCGTCGTGTTCCTGTCGCTGAAACTCGGCCGCCCGCTGTTCCTCGAAGGGGAGGCGGGCGTTGGCAAGACCGAGATCGCCAAGGCGCTGGCCAAGAGCTTGAACCGCCGGCTGATCCGACTGCAATGTTACGAGGGGCTCGATGCGTCCTCTGCCGTCTACGAGTGGAACTTCCCGGCGCAGATGATCGCCATCCGCACCGCCGAAGCCGCGGGCGGTTCCGACCGCAACGCCCTGCAGACCGAGCTCTTCGGGCCGGAGTACCTGATCGAACGGCCGCTCTTGCAAGCGATGCGCCCCGACGAGAACGGCGCGCCCATCCTGCTGATCGACGAGCTCGACCGCACCGATGAACCGTTCGAGGCCTTCCTGCTTGAGGCGCTGTCGGATTTCCAGGTGACCATCCCCGAGATCGGCACCATCAAGGCGCCGGAGCCGCCCATCGTCATCCTGACCTCCAACCGCACGCGCGAGGTGCACGACGCGCTGAAGCGCCGCTGCCTCTACCACTGGGTCGACTATCCGAAGTTCGACCGCGAGGTGGAGATCCTCAACGCCCGCGCGCCGGAGGTGTCGGAAACCCTCTCGCGCGAGATCGTGGCCTTCGTGCAGTCGCTCAGGACCGAGGACATCTTCAAGAAACCCGGCGTCGCCGAGACCATCGACTGGGCCAAGTGCCTGCTTGCGCTCGACGTGGTCGACATGAGCCCGGAGGTCATCTCCGACACGCTGGGGGCGATCCTGAAGTACCAGGACGACATCCAGAAGATCGAGGGCGGCGAGGCCAAGCGCATCCTCGACGAGGCGAAGAAGACCCTCGAAGAGGCCTGACCGCCCCTGAACGCGGCCCCTGTGATTGGGCCGGCACAATATCGGGGGCGGCAACTGCGCCCCCGGACCCGCCACGGCAGGAAGGCCAGACATGCCGGAGTACCTCCCGCTCACGATACCGGAAAACCCGAAGCTCGCGCAGAACATCATCCATTTCGCGCGGGCCCTGCGGCGGGCCGGTCTGCCGGTGGGGCCGGGCCGTGTGATCGACGCCATCCGCGCCGTCGAGGCCGCGGGCTTTACCGAGCGGATGGATTTCTACTGGACGCTGCACGCCTGTTTCGTGAATCGGCCTGAGCATCGCGTGGTCTTTGCCCAGATCTTCCGGCTCTACTGGCGCGACCCGCGGTTCCTCGAACACATGATGTCGATGATGCTGCCCGCGATCCGCGGCGTGCAGGAGGAAAAGGCCGCCCAGTCCGCCGAGAAGCGCGCGGCGCAAGCGCTGCTGGGCGACCACATGCCCGAGGTGCCGCAGCCCGAGGACGAGGAAGAGGGCGGCACGCAAGTGGAGGTCGACGCCTCCTTCACCATGTCCGCCGAGGAAAAGCTGCGCACGCTCGACTTCGAACAGATGTCGACCGAAGAGATCGCGCAGGCCAAGCGGATGCTGTCGCGGCTGACGCTTCCGGTCAAACCCATCGCCTCGCGGCGGTCACAGGCGGCGGCACACGGTCGGCGGACGGACTATCGCCGCACCATACGCGATGCCCTGCGCAAGGGCGGGGAAATCCGCGCGATCGCCCACGCCAAGCCGCGGCTCAGGTGGCCGAACCTCGTGGTGCTCTGCGACATCTCCGGTTCCATGAGCCAGTACAGCCGGATGGTCCTGCATTTCCTGCACGCGGTGGCGAACGAGAAGGGGCAGGGCTGGGCCAAGGTCCACGCCTTCACCTTCGGCACGCGGCTGACCAATATCTCGCGCCACTTAGCCACGCGGGACGTCGATGCCGCGCTGAAGGCCGCGGGGGCGGAAGCGCAGGACTGGGAAGGCGGCACCCGCATCGGCGCATGCCTGCACCAGTTCAACCGCGACTGGTCGCGCCGCGTGATGGGGCAGGGCGCCGTGGTCCTTCTGATCACCGACGGGCTGGACCGCGACGACGCGGGCGCACTGGAGAAGGAGATGGAGCGTCTTCACCTCTCTGCCCGGCGTCTGATCTGGCTTAATCCGCTGTTGCGCTGGGACGGCTTCGCGCCGAAGGCCACGGGTATCCGTGCGATGCTCCCGCATGTCGACAGCTTCCGGGCGGGTCACTCCATCGCGTCGCTGGAGCAACTGGCCGAGGCGATCTCCCGTCCCGACGATCTGGGCGAGAAGGCCCGGCTGATGCAGATGCTGTAAGGCCCGGCCAAGCGTTGCGCCGGGTGTGCCGGGGAAGGGTGTTCGCCGTTCCACATGTATCCGATCCGCGCAAACCGCGTCTGATCCAGCTTCGCCGACCCACCACGTCTGGACCGGCTCTGGCAGCGGTTGGGACCTCGGAACCCCCCTCTGCTCCTTGGAAAACAGGCGATCAAAGCGCGGCCTGAGGCGGCCCCGACCACACGGCATGTTTCGAATGTGTCCGCGCAGGGCCTCAATACGCGGCAACCTGCTCAAGGATTGACGCATAGTTATGCGAAATCATGCAACCGAACGCGGCCCGGGGCGTTTGCAGGGCAAGCCTCCCAGAGAGGCGTCGAGAGAGGAGAATACAATGAAAACCCGCAATCTCGTGACGTCGTCGGTCGCCGCGCTGTCCATCGCGCTTGGTGCACCGATGTCCGCACAGGAAGCATCGCAACTCCCCCCCGGGCAGATGCAGAAACTGATGGGCGCACTTCAGGCAATGTGCGCTGCCGAAGGTGAAACCCCGCCGTCGCTCGACTGCAACCTCGTGGTGGAGGCCTCCCAGGACGCGTCGCGCGAAGCGGCTGTTGTCGATATGGCCGAAGACCTCGCCGCCAACGGCGTGGATGTTCCCGGCGTGGACCTGAACCAGCTTCTGGCCACCGGCGCGCCTGCCGCCGCTGCCGATGTTGCCGCAGCCCCCGATGTCGCAGCAGAGCCGAACGTGGCCGCCGGTGCGGAAGCGACAGCTTCGGCGGAAGCGGACGCGCAGGCCCCGGTCGATCAGCCGGCAGAAGCGCAGGCGCAGGTCGAAGGTACTGCTGAAGGCGAAGTCCAGGCGGACGATCTGGCTGCGGCCCTGCAGGAAGAGGCCGACGCCGAAGCCAATGCCGCGGCCGAAGCTGTGCCGCAGGCCGAGGCCGAAGCACAGGCCGAAGCTGAGCAGGCCGCGCCGGTAGAGGCAGCGCCCGAAGCGGAAGCACAGGCTGAAGCCGAGCAGACTGCGCCCGTGGAGGCAGCGCCCCAAGCCGAAGCACAGGTCGAAGCTGAGCAGGCCGCGCCCGTGGAGGCAGCGCCCGAAGCCGAAGCACAGGCCGAAGCTGAGCAGGCCGCGCCGGTAGAGGCAGCACCCGAGGCCGAAGCACAGGCCGAGGCGGAAGCCACTGGCGAAGTGCAGGCAGACGATCTGGCCGCAGCGCTTGAGGAAGAAGCCCAGCAGGCCGAAGACAACGCCGCCGCTGCGGTCGAGCAGGCCGAAGGCGCCGCCGAAGAGGCTGTTCAGGACGCGCAGGACGGTGTGGCAGAAGCCCAGACCGAAGCCGAGCAGGCCCTGGAGCAGCAGGCCGAAGCCACCGTGGGCGAAGAGAACATGCCGACGGAAGCCGACGCCCAAGCACAGGCCGATGCCGTTGCCGAGGCTGACCAGAGCGCATCCGCCGCTGCCGCAGCCTCTGCCGAGGGCGGTGCCGAAGAGCCGGAAGCGGTTCAGGAGACCGTGACCGAGGAAAACACCCGCCAGTCCAGCGAAGACTTCCAGACGACCGTGAACCAGTCGCAGGCCGAAGCGGAGCGTTACAAGCAGGAAGCGCGTGATGCCGGTGAGGACGCCGAGCGCGCCCGTACCGTCGCAGGTGCCGCCCTGCTGGGTCTTGGTGCCGTGGCTCTGAACAACATCCTCGACAACAACGACAACGTGGTTTCGAACTCCGGCGACCGCGTGGTGGTCGAGAACAACGGCCGCTTCCGCGTGCTGCGCAACGACGACGTCCTGCTGCGCCGCCCGGGTGCGGAAGTCACGACCTACCAGTACAACGACGGCTCCACCCGCAACGTGGTGGCCTATGACGACGGCACCTCGGTCGAGACGGTGCGTGCCGCCGATGGCCGTGTGCTGCGCCGTACGCGCATCCTGACCGACGGGTCCCGCGTCGTCCTTTTTGACGACACACAGCAGTCGCAGGAAGTCGTCGTGGGTGACCTGCCGCAGGTCAGCTCGCGCAGCAACGAAGAGCGGACGATCTACCGCGAAGGCACCGATGCCGCCACGCTGGAGCAGGCGCTGGCTTCTCAGGTCGCCCCGCAGCTCGGCCGGACGTTTTCGCTGAACCAGGTCCGCAACATCGACCGCGTGCGTCAGCTCGTGCCGGAAGTGAGCGTGGACACCATCAACTTCGAGACCAACAGCGCAGCCATCCGTCCGGATGAGGCGCAGGAACTCGCGGCTCTGGGCAACGCGCTGAAGTCGTTCATCGACAAGAACCCGAGCGAGGTCTTCCTGATCGAAGGTCACACTGACGCCGTGGGCAACTACGCCTACAACCTCGCCCTTTCGGACCGTCGTGCAGAGTCGGTGGCACTTGCCCTGACCGAGTACTTCAACGTGCCGCCGGAGAACATGGTGCTGCAGGGCTACGGCGAAAGCGATCTGCTTGTGCCGACGACCGATGCCGAGCGTGCCAACCGCCGCGCTGCCGTGCGCCGGATCACGCCGCTCCTGCAGAACGGCAGCTGATCCTCTCTCTCTCCAAACGACTAGAACGGGCCCTTGCGGGGCCCGTTTTTTATTGGTGGAAAGGGTCTGCTGAGGGATGTGCCGTCCGAACGCCCCGCGAAGGGATGGCTCAGTTCACCAGTGCGCCCTCGGTCAGAAAGACCGCGCGGTAGGTTTCCGGGCTGTCGTCGAAGTTCAGCGTACCGGTCACGGTGACTTCGGTCGCCTCCGCCATGTCTGGAACGGGCCGGGACATCTGCACTTCAAGCGTCGGACCGTAGCCATTCGTGCCGCAGAATGGGCAATCCGCGGGGTCGGGCACGAGCAGGAACTGGGTGACCTGCGCCTGCGCCTCGACCGGGACGTAATAGCCGGTGATCGTGAATTCCTCGGCCTGCGCGCGCAGTTCCTCGGGGATTGTCTTCTCGACCGACCAGGACGTTTCCGTCTCGGTTTCCTTGTAGGTGATGCCGGTGATCAGCTCCCACGGGTTGGCCAGTGCCGGTTGGGAGAGCAGGACAAGTGCGATCAGGGGCAGGGCGCGCATCGGGTACTCCGGGAAGGGGAAGCGGGTGCGCCTGAGGATACGGAAAATCGGGTCTGACAGCCAGCCGGTTTGAGGGCTCGGCCAAGCGGCGATTCGCCTATCCGTCGTGATACGGGGTCTTTCGCCGGTAAAAGGGAGGGCCGGAGTTTGAGCACGTATAGCGTGTATGATTTCCTCATTATTTTCCCATGAGGGGATTCCAAAGCCTATGCGGGCGTGGAGCGAATCCGGATCGCCTAATGCGGCTGTGTAGACGCTGGATCAGGCGCTTCATCCGGGATTAGCGAATAATTTAGACCAACGCCGTGAAAATACGCAGGTCTTGCCGCCAAAGGTACGATGCCGTTGGCGCCGGAAATGAGGGGAATGACATGGCTGACCACAGATGGCTTCTGGAAGTCCTGGCCGATATTCACATGTACGCCTGCGCAAACGAGCTGCCCATGGTGGCGAGATCGTCGCAAGCCGCGTTGACCGCAGCCGAAACGGAGCTGTCCGGCGCGGCGCGCATGCAACCCATCTGCACCTTGATATCCGGGCACTTCACCATCGTTCCCGAAAACTGAACGGTCGGACCGGTTAACGACATGTAAAAAGGGCCGGTCACGGCCCCGCTTGAACGTCCGATATCGTTAAACGGCGGGTCAAAATGTACGGGATGTTCACTTGTTTGCCCAACACATGTCCAAAGCAAGGAGACGTTTCCTCGGAGTATGAGCGCACTGCTGTCGGAGTGCCTGCATGCCCCAATACAACGTATCGCTGACAAACCTCTCTGCGACCGGGAGGTTCGTGCAATCGGACCACTTCGGTGCCAACGCACTGCAACTGGTGAACGTGGATGCGCATGGGCACCTTGGTCCAACGGACGGTTTCCAGAGCGCTGCACAGACGCTCGGGCTCAACCACTTCCGTTACCCCGGCGGCGGAACGGAAAACGTCATCGACATCACCCGGTTGGAAAATGGCGGTATCAGGGAAGAGGTGCGCCGCTTCCTCGACTGGGTCCGCGATTCCGGGACCAGCGACGAACCGGGCAAGGTCACCATCGTCCTGCCGACAAAGACCGACCTGCCGGCCAGTCAGATCGAGGATTTCGTCTACCTCCTGCTCAAGGAATACGGTCCGCTGATCGAGGCCTTCGAGATCGGCAACGAATACTCCATCGGCCGGTACGATCCGAACTATGACCGCAGCGCCCATCCGGAGGAAAACCCGAACGGCGATTTCGTGTCTTCGATGACGGAGGCGGAGTACGGCGTCGCGGCAAACCGTGTCATCAACGCCTCTCTCGACGCCATGGACCGCGTGGCGACAGAGACGACAGGCCCCGCACACGATCCCAAGATCCTGCTCCAGATCGGCGAGATCCAGGGCGCGGCCAGCACCTACAAGGGAAGCGGTTCGTTCGACATGGCGAACGAGGCGATCGTCTCGTTCCTGAACGGGCGGGCGCGTGCGGCGGTCGACGGTGGCGTGGCGCATTACTACTACAACCGCTCCCACGAGGACGATCAGTCCTTCACGCATGAATGGTACGAGTACCGCAGCCTCGATTGGCGCATCCAGAACTTCAGCGCGTGGCTGGGCCATGACGTGGAGCTCTACATCACCGAATGGAACGTGCTGGCCAGCAACTACAACCAGCTTGGTGCGGCGAGTGCCGGCATCTTGCTGGAGCAGTTCGAATTCATGGTGCAGGCAGGCGTGCAGGACGCCTTCATCTGGCCGCTGCAGCACAGGACCGGAACGAACGTCGCAGGCAACCGGCAGGTGGACGAGATCGACCTGACCATGGGCGGCACGGCCTTCCAGATGATGGCGGACACCCTCCGCCCGCAGACAAGCCAGACCGGTACGATCACCGCCTTCGAAAGCATCGCCTCCAACAGCACGGGCAGCAACGACAACGTCGAGGTGAACCTCTTCTCGAGCGCCTATCAGGATGTCATCTTCATGACGCTCCGGGACCTGAACCGCGCCACGGTCAACCTCGACATCTCGCCGTTCCTGACCGCGGATTCCACCGTCGAAGTGACCCGCGTGACCATCGATCGGTCCACCTCGGACGGGTTGTCGGACATGGCGGACGAGGAGGGGCTGAACCGCATCGGGCGGCGCGTCATCGACCAGGAGGAAGCGGACCAGCTTGCCACGCTGGCCTTCTTCGACCCCGCAAACTCCAACCATATCCGCGACATGGGGGATGGGCGCTACCAGACCTACCTGCCGACGTTCGACAGCATCGTGCCGCTGACCGCAAATCCGACCGGTATCGACGACTACTACTTCGCGACGGAAACCGACGTGGATGCACTCGTGACAACGCTTTCGGGCGACTACCTCTCCACGGGCATCGTTCAGGTCGGACTGATGCCCTACGACTTCGTCCGCGTGGTCATCGACAAGACGGCGTCGCACGATGGGGGCAGCGGAAACGACCGGCAGGTTGGCGGCACGGGCCGGGACTCGATGCTTGGCCGACAGGGCAACGACACCATGTTCGGGGGTGAGGGGAACGATACGCTCAAGGGCGGGCACGGTGAGGATCGCCTGTATGGCGGGGAAGGGGACGATTACATCGTCGACGGCTACGGCAACGACCTGATGTACGGCGACGCCGGCAACGACGAATTCGTTTTGGTCGGCGGACAGGACCGGGTCTTCGGCGGCGCCGGCAACGACTCGGTCGCTGTCACATGGTCCAAGAACGACGTGTCGTTCCAGCACCTCGACGGCGGTCTGTCCTTGGTGACGCCGGAAGGAAAGGTCGACATGCGCCAGGTCGAAACCGTGGTGCTCGCCGATGGCACGGTGGCCACCGCCGACATCCACGTTTTCGTGATGGATGCGCCGCCGAACTTCGACGACATGTTCTGACGGATCAGACCATCATTTCCTTCGTCGCGCTCAGCGTGATGTCGGGATAGTCACGCTCCACCCGGTCGATGTCCCATTGCAGGCGCGTCAGATAGACCACATCGCCGTCGTGGTCGTAGCTGATGTGCTGCTTGTTGGCCTGCGAGAACTTCTCGACGGCCTCTTTCGGCCCATGCACCCAGCGGGCGGAGGTGAACTGGGAGGCGTCGAACCGGACGGGCAGGCCGTACTCCAGCTCGATCCGGCTGCCCAGAACCTCGAATTGCAGCGCACCGACCACGCCGACGATAAAGCCGGAGCCGATCATCGGTTTGAAGACTTTGGCCGCGCCTTCCTCGGCAAATTGCATCAGCGCCTTTTCCAGGTGCTTGGCCTTCATCGGGTCGCCCGCACGCACGGTCTGCAGCAGTTCGGGTGCGAAGGACGGGATGCCGGACACTTTCAGCATCTCGCCCTCGGTCAGCGTATCGCCGATGCGCAACTGCCCGTGGTTCGGAATGCCGATGATGTCGCCCGCCCAGGCCTCCTCCGCCAGTTCACGGTCGGCGGCGAGGAAGAGCACCGGGTTCGTGATCGCCATGGGCTTCTTGGTGCGCACGTGCGTCAGCTTCATGCCGCGCTCGAAATGGCCCGAAGCGAGCCGGACAAATGCCACGCGGTCGCGGTGCTTGGGGTCCATGTTGGCCTGCACCTTGAAGACGAAACCGGCGACCTTGGTCTCTTCCGGTGCGATCTCGCGCGGGGTGGCCTTCTGGACCTGCGGCTCGGGGCCGTAAGTGCCGATGCCCTGCATCAGTTCCTTCACCCCGAAGGAGTTGATCGCAGAACCGAACCAGATCGGGGTCATGTGCCCTTCGAGAACAGATTGCGGGTCGAGTGTGGGCAGCAGTTCGCGTGCCATCTCCACCTCTTCGCGAAGCTGGAACAGCAGCGCGGCGGGGATGTGGTCGGCCATGCGCGGGTCGTCCAGCCCTTCGAGGCTGATGGATTCCGCTACCTTGTTCCGGTCGGCGCGGTCCATCAGTTCCAGCCGGTCGTTCAGCATGTCGTAACAGCCGAGGAAATCGCGCCCCATCCCGATGGGCCAGGATGCGGGCGTCACGTCGATGGCCAGGTTTTCCTGGATCTCGTCAATGATCTCGAAGGTGTCGCGCGCCTCGCGGTCCATCTTGTTGCAGAAGGTCAGGATCGGCAGATCGCGCAGGCGGCAGACCTCGAACAGCTTCTGGGTCTGGCTTTCCACGCCCTTGGCGCCGTCGATCACCATGACCGCGGCGTCCACCGCCGTCAGCGTGCGGTAGGTGTCCTCGGAAAAGTCCGAGTGGCCGGGCGTGTCGACGAGGTTGAAGCGGAACTTGCCGAAATCGAAGGACATGGCAGAGGCCGAGACGGAGATGCCCCGGTCCTTTTCCATCTGCATGAAGTCCGACCGGGTGCGCCGTGCCTCACCCTTGGCGCGCACCTGTCCGGCCATCTGGATAGCGCCCCCGTAGAGGAGGAACTTTTCCGTCAGAGTGGTCTTGCCCGCGTCGGGGTGCGAGATGATCGCAAACGTCCGGCGGCGGGCGATTTCGGGCGGAAGGGAGGGGCGATTGTCCAGCATGGAGGCGCAGATAGCGCGTATTCGAGGGCCGCACAATCCATGCAGGAGACTGTGCGGCCATTCTGGCTTTGCGACGGATTGGCGGCCCGGGTTCGACGAGCAGAGGAAGTCGTTGGTCCCGGAGTGTTCATGTCTGAGCGGCCTTCCTCGGCGCGCTTGGCCACCCAGGGAACCAGATGACACAACGGTTGTCCGGTGCCGCTCACCGCAAGTGGTCAGATGGCCGAGTTCTTTTTATAACAATCGCTTGGACGGCGAACTTCACAGCCGCACCGTCCTTCGCGTCACCGTTCCGCGCGCGGGCCTGAACCTGCGCGCGGGCCGGATCAGGCTTCCAGCTCGCGCGTGGTGATCGTGTAGCTGAAGGTGTCCGGCTCGAGTTCGTCGCGCCGTTCACCGCCGATTTCCGCCTGCGGGTACATCAGGAACGGGACCGGACCGTTGTCCGAGCCGGGCAGCGTCACGTCATGCGCGGTGCCGTAGGCGATCCAGTTGCCCTCCGCCGCGCCGAACAGCGCCTCGCGCACGTCCTGCACCTTGGCGTCGGCAAGGCTCAGTTTGCCGTCGTCTTCCTGCAGCACCACCTTGCGCACGTCCGCCGGGTCGGCCGCGACCCAGCCCTGACCCTCGATGAAGACCTCGGCGCGGCAGTGCTGCGCCTTCGTCACTTCGGCAGATCCGGCACCCAGGGCCTTGTAGCCGAAGGCAGAGGGCGCGACGCGGATGCCGTAAAGATCGCGGGCGGGGAGTCCAGCGGCGCGGGCGAGGCCCACGAAAAGGGCGTTCAGGTCGGCGCATTTGCCCGTCAGGTCGCCGGTGTGCAGCATGGAGGCGATGTCGCCCAGTCCGCAGCCGCGCGTCTCCGGATTGCGCTCCGTCTCGTCGACCACCCAGTTGTAGATGCGCATGGCGCGGTCGAGGTCGTCCCCGGCGCCATCGGTGATCTCGTTGGCGGTGTCGAGAACGATGCCGTTCAGCGGCAGCAGGTCCGTGGGGGCCGTTGCCCGGGCACGTTCCTCGTCGGAGAGGACCGCGTTGCCGGGAAGGCCGGAGTGACGGTCGCGGGTGCGGACTTCGGAGGTCACCTCCAGCACCGCGGGCGCGTCGGAGGCTTCCCACGTGGCGTGGATGAACCCGTGGCTGCCATCCTCTGCCATGACCTGTTCCACCGTGTCGGCATTGCCGGTCCAGGCGGTGTCGCCCGGGATCGTCCAGAGCGGATCGGCATGGGCGGGGACAGGGATCCACGCCTGCGCTGCCTTGCCGTTGCGGTCGAGCGTGACGGTCGTCGTCAGCTCGAACGTGCGCCACGCGGTTGAGGCGGGGGCGTAGGCGGCGCGCAGGGAGACGGGCGCGGCGATCAGGGCGGAGACGGCGGCAGAGCGGAGGAGGAATTGGCGACGGCGCATGGAATGTCCTTTCGGTCAGGATTTGGCGACGGGATACGCCCCGCTCCCGGTGGCTACAAGGGCCGGAACCCGCGGCGCGCGCCATACGTTTTTGTTGCAGCAAAGGAGACCCCCAATGTCACGACCGAGCATCAAGGACGAAAAGCTGTACGACGACCTGCGAGACGACGGCATGTCCAAGGAAAAGGCGGCCCGCATCGCAAATGCCAAGGCGAACGAGGACATGCACCCGTCCGAGAAGGGCGGCAAGGCGCCGCCTTACGAGGAATGGACAAAGGACGATCTATACGCCCGCGCGCAGGAGATCGGGATCGAAGGGCGGTCCGACATGAACAAGGACGAACTGATCGAGGCGCTCCGGTCTCACTGACCTTGGCGGGCGTCCCAAGGGTCGCGGTTCAGCCGCCGGAGGATTTCCTCAGCAGGGCCGCGGCATCGGGATGCGACAGCAGTGCCTCTCCGATCTCGTACCCGGAGAAGTCGGTGCGCTTGTGCCCCGGGATCAGCGCCGACAGACGGTCGGCCAGCGCATCGGGCAGAACCGATTGCGTCTGAGTTGTCACCAGCATCGATTCGGCGGCGATCCCTTCGGCATAGATGATCTGATGCGCGTCGAAGAGCATCTGGAAGTAGTCGACGAAACCGCCGGGCGCGACGACCACCGTGTCGCCGTTCACGAGGTGGCGGGCGCGGACCAGCACTTCCGACCGGCCGGCGCCGAGTTCGTCGCGGCGCTGGTAAATGAACAGCCTGTGGTCGGGCGACACGTACAGGTCGCGGGCGTTGTTGAGTGCCCCCTCGCGGATCAGAATCGGCGCGAAGGTGCCCGAGGCGCGCGAGGTGTGGTGGCCGATCCAGCGGATCTCCTGCGGGCCGTCGTCACGGGTGAGGACGCGATCTCCGGCCACCAGATCCTCCACCGGCTTCTGCGCGCCTGAGGCCATGGTGATCAGCGTGCCCGCGGTAAAGGACGTACAGGCGATCTGCGCGTAACGGGCAAGCGCGGTTTCCTCCGAAATGCCGACCAGCACATAGTCGATCTTGGGCGACATTTCCGTCAGGGGCAGGGCATAGACCTGGACCGCGTTGCCCTCCTCGTCTGTTTCCACAAGCACCAGCGCCTCTGTCGTGTTGCCGGAGCCGGACATGAAGGTCACGCAGCAGTCGAGGTGCAATGCGTTGCCGGGGGTCCCGACCTCCGTCCTGTCGCCAATGCGGAAGGGCGGTTTTGCCGTGTTCTCGACCGAGATGGTGCGTAGCGCGGACAGCGGTGACAGGCGGTAGATGTCGTCGGGCTGAAGGTCCTCTGCCCAGGCCAGCGCATCGCCGAGGTTGGCCCCGTTGACCACGCGCAGGGCGGTGGCGGGGAAGACCTGTAGGGACGATGCGGAACGGCTCATGACGACTCCTGGCAGTTGGCAGCAAGATGCGGGGGACTCAGTTCATAGAACCTCCCACCGGGGCATTGTATGCCGGGAAATTGTGTCATCAAATGGGTTGCGGACCGACGATTTGTCGGCGTTGCTGAAACGAAGCAGAAAACAAGCACTTAGGAGGTCGCAATGGACCTGGGAATTCGCGGTAAACGTGCGCTGGTCTGCGCATCGAGCAAGGGACTCGGGCGCGGCTGCGCGGAGGCACTGGCAGAGGCGGGCGTGGACCTCGTGATGAACGCACGGGGGGCGGAGGCGCTGGAAGAGACCGCGCAGGCAATCCGCGACCGCTGGCAGGTCAGCGTCACGACGGTTGCGGCGGACATCGTGTCGGAAGACGGACGTGCACGGGTCCTGGAAGAGGCGGGCGACGTGGACATCCTCGTGACCAACGCGGGCGGCCCGCCGCCGGGCATGTGGTCCGACTGGGGGCGCGAGGATTTCATCAAGGCACTCGATGCGAACATGCTGACGCCCATCGCGCTGATGACCGCGCTCATGCCGAAGATGATCGACAAGGGCTGGGGCCGGGTGGTCAACATCACCTCCGTTTCGGTGAAGTCGCCGGTGGCCGTACTGGGGCTGTCGAACTCCGCCCGGACGGGTCTGACGGGTTACGTCGCCGGGACCTCCCGGCAGGTGGCGCCCAAGGGTGTTATCGTCAACAACCTGCTGCCCGGCATCCACGCCACCGACCGCGCGGATTCGCTGGACGGCGCAGTGGTGAAGTCAAAGGGCATTTCGCTGGAGGAGGCGCGCGCCGAACGTTACGCGACCATCCCCGCCGGACGCTACGGCACGCCGGAAGAGTTCGGTCAGATGTGCGCCTTCATGTGCTCGCAGCACGCGGGTTTCATGGTGGGACAGAACATCCTGCTGGATGGCGGCGCCTCCAACATGACGATGTAAGCCGTGGCACGGGGACCGGATGGCAAGGGGGGCGGCGCTGGCTTCTCCCTTGCCGATCAGCTGTTCAATGCGGATTCGCTGGCCGATCTGGCCGGCGAGTTCGCTGTCCTGCCCGGGTTCGACCGGGATCGCTTCCTGGCGGAGTGTGTCCCGGGACTGGCCGGGCGCGGTCTGCTGGAGCGGCTGGAGTGGATGGCGGACTGTCTGGAGGCGCAACTCCCCTCTAGCTTCGGCCCCATGGCCGAGGCGCTGGAGGCGGCTCTGCCCCCCGCGCTGGACCCTGCGCTGAAGGACGACGACTTCGGTCGGTTCATCCACGCGGTGCATGGCATCCTGATCGTTCGTCACGGGATGGAGGACCCCGACCGCGCCCTTGACCTGTTGCACGCGGTTACCCGCCGGTTCTCCATGGAGTTCTACATCAGGCCCTTCCTGAACCGCTGGCCGGAGCGGACGCTCGCGCAGCTGCACGACTGGGCGCGGGACGACAACTACCACGTGCGCCGGCTGGTCAGTGAAGGCACCCGCCCGCGGCTGCCCTGGGCGCGGAACATCGAGATCGATCCGGCGGTGCCGCTGGCCTTCCTCGACGTGCTGCACGCCGATCCGACGCGCTACGTCACGCGGTCCGTCGCCAACCACATGAACGACCTGTCGAAGGTGATGCCGGACGAAGTGGTGGCGTGCCTCGCAGGCTGGCAGGCGGAGGGTCGGCAGGAGGCGGGCGAGATGGCGTGGATCACCCGCCACGCCCTGCGGACGGCAGTGAAACGCGGCGAGCGTCCCGCGCTCGATCTGCTGGGCTATCGCGCCGGGGATGTGACCGCCACGCTCGACCTACTGACGCCGAAGGTGAAGATCGGGGAGGCGCTGCGCTTTGCCGTGGAGATCGTGGCAGATGAGGCCTTGCCCGTCCTCGTCGACTATCGCCTGCGGTTCGCCCGGCCCGGCGGATCGGCGGAAAAGGTGTTCAAGCTGAAGGCCGGAAAGGTCGCACAGGGCCGCGCCGCGCGGTTCGAGAAACGGCATGTCCTGAAAGGCGACGCGACGACCTACCGGCTGCACCCGGGCGCACACGGGATCGTCGTGCAGGTGAACGGCACGGACGTCGCCGAGGGCACCTTCGACCTGCTGCCTGCGGAAGGCTGATCCGGTGCCTCAGGTCTCCGGCGTGGTCCAGCGGGCGCCCATCGTCTCGATGGCGGTGATGCGGTCCTGAGTCTTGGGGTGCGACAGGAGCCAGGCGGGTGCGGCACGGTTCGACTGGGTCAACGCCTCCAGCTTCCTGAACAGGCTGACTTGGGGGGCGATGCCGATACCGGACTTGTGGAGGAGGGCTGCGGCATAGGCGTCGGCCTCGTATTCATCGGACCGGGACAGGTGCGCCGCCAGCAGCGTCGTCAGCATGTTGGCAAGCCAGACACCCACGCCGGGGATCAGGCGCCCCAGCACCATCATCAACGCGGTCCGGATGGCGTTCTGGCCGGAGAAGTCGATCATCCGGCGGCGCGCGTGGCCAAGCGCCACGTGGCCCAGTTCATGCGCGATGACAGAGGACAGCTCCTCTGCCGAAACCTCGCCCTGCTGGTACTTCTTGTAGAAGCCGCGCGTGATGAAGATGCGCCCGTCCGGCGCCGCCAGACCGTTGACCGGATCGATCTCGTAGATGTTCACCCGGATGCGGGGGAGGTCGAGCGCCTGCGCCATGCGGTCGGTCAGCTTCTTCAGGCGCGGGTCCGCAAGCTCGGTGGACCGTGCGTCCAGCTCTCGTCGCGTGCGCCACGCCGAGAAGTGGTACATCACCAGCGCATAGATGATCGCGAGGAGGATCGGGGTGAACTTCAGCATGGGCTGAATATGGGTCCGCGGCCCGACCGGGGAAAGGGGTGATTTGCGGGCGGGACGCCATGGCCCTGAAGGCAAGGGGGCCGGGGCGGAAACAGGTCCGCCCCGCGCATCGTGTCAGGCGAAGGTCGCCGCGAAGGAAGACCTGTAAGTCTCCAGAAGCTCGGCCAGTGGTGCCTCGGATGCGCCCATGCGCACAGTGTCTCCGGTGAACTTGCCGACGGAGGAAAGCGTGACGCCCGCCTGTCCGGCTGCGGTCATCAGCGCCTCGGCCGCGTCGAAGCTGCAGGCGATCAGGTAGCGACCCTGATCCTCACCGAAGAGCTGCGCGGTGTCGTCGGTGTCCAGTTGCACGCCGGTGTTGCCCGCCGCCGCCATCTCGAACGCCGCCAGCGCAAGGCCACCGTCGGCGAGGTCGGTGCAGGACCTGATCCACTGGCGGTTGGCGCGGATGAAGTCGCCGTTGGCACGCTCGACGTCCAGGTCGACATGCGGGGCGTCGCCGTCCTCGCGGTGGAAGACCTCTGCCAGAAGCGCGGACTGGCCGAGGTGCCCCGCCGTTTCGCCCAGCAGGAGTGCCACGTGTCCGTCGCGCGGCGTGTCGAGGATCGGCTCTTCACCCGCGGAGATCAGGCCCACGGCGCCGATGGTCGGCGTGGGCAGGATGCCCTGGCCGTCCGTTTCGTTATAAAGTGACACGTTGCCCGACACGATCGGCATGTCGAGCGCCAGGCAGGCCTCGCCGATGCCCTGAAGCGCACCGACGAACTGGCCCATGATCTCCGGCTTCTCGGGGTTGCCAAAGTTGAGGTTGTCGGTCGTGGCCAAGGGCTTGGCGCCCACGGCGGTCAGGTTGCGATAGGCCTCGGCCACCGCCTGCCGTCCGCCCTGAACCGGGTTCGCCTTCACGTAGCGCGGCGTCACGTCGGAGGTGAAGGCCAGCTTCTTGTCGGTGCCGTGCACCCGGATCACGCCCGCGCCGAAGCCCGGGGTGCGCATGGTGTCGGCCATCACCTGGCTGTCGTACTGGTCGTAGATCCACGCCTTCGACGCGTAGTTCGGGCTGGCCAGCAGCGCCTTCAGGCCGTCGATGGGGTCGATCTGGGGCACGTCCGCAAGCGGGGCGGCTTCCGGTGTCGGCACATGCGGGCGGTCGTATTCCGGCGCGCTCGAGGACAGCTTGGACAGCGGCAGGTCGGCCATGCAGGTGCCGTTGTGCATGATGAGGAAGCGGTCCTCGGGGATGGTCTCGCCGACGATGGCGAAGTCGAGGTCCCACTTGTCGAAGACCGCCTTGGCCTCTGCCTCCTTCGAGGGGTCGAGCACCATCAGCATGCGTTCCTGCGATTCCGACAGCATCATCTCGTAGGCGGTCATGTTGGTTTCGCGCTGCGGCACGTTCTCGAGGTCGAGCCGTATGCCGAGGCCGCCCTTGTCGCCCATCTCTACCGCCGAGCAGGTCAGGCCCGCCGCACCCATGTCCTGGATCGAGATCACGGCGCCGGTCTGCATCAGCTCCAGCGTTGCCTCCATCAGGCGCTTCTCGGTGAAGGGGTCGCCGACCTGAACGGTTGGGCGCTTTTCCTCGATGCTCTCGTCGAACTCCGCCGAGGCCATGGTCGCGCCGCCGACACCGTCGCGGCCGGTCTTGGCGCCCAAGTAGACGACCGGACGGCCGACGCCCGAAGCGGCGGAGTAGAAGATCTTGTCGGCGTCTGCGAGGCCCGCGGCAAAAGCGTTCACGAGGCAGTTGCCGTTGTAGGCCTTGTGGAAACGGGTCTCGCCGCCGACGGTCGGGACGCCGAAGGCGTTGCCGTAGCCGCCGATCCCTTCCACAACACCGTGCACGAGCTGGCGGGTCTTGGGATGGTCCGGCGCGCCGAAGGACAGCGAGTTCATCGCGGCGATGGGACGGGCGCCCATGGTGAAGACGTCGCGCAGAATGCCGCCCACGCCGGTCGCAGCACCCTGGTAGGGTTCGATGTACGAGGGGTGGTTGTGGCTTTCCATCTTGAAGACCACGGCCTGCCCGTCGCCGATGTCCACGACGCCCGCGTTCTCGCCGGGGCCGCAGATGACCTGCGGGCCGGTTGTCGGCAGCTTCTTGAGGTGAATCTTCGAGGATTTGTAGGAACAGTGCTCGTTCCACATCGCGCTGAAGATGCCCAGTTCGGTGAACGTGGGCTCGCGATTCAGGATGCGCAGGATCTCGGCATATTCGTCCGGCTTGATCCCGTGGGACGCGATCAGATCTTCGGTGATGTCCGGTTCCTGCATGTCTTTCCCCTGACGTGGCGTTGCGCGCCCCGTTTAAGGCAAGGGCGCGGCAGGGGGAAGGGGGCACGCGGCCGCTTTGGTGCAGCAGGTGCGCGCACCCCGGCCGTCAGTCCAGCGGTGTGCGCGCGGCGTTGCGTTCTGCCAAAGTCAGCACCCGGGGCGTGACCACCGGCAGCCCGTCTTCGCCATGGAACGGGCCGTTGGTCTTGCCTTTGAAGACAGCCCCGACGGCGCGCCCGAAGACGGTGAAGAAGGCGGCCGCTGGATTCAGCTCCTTCACCTTGCCGCGGGTGCTGTCGACGTTGACGCGGCTGCGGACGGGGCCGCATTGCTCGGCGGGCGCGGGGATGGCGAGGCCGACGAAGGGCAGGGTCTTCTTTTCGAGCACGTTGGCGATGGGCGTGCCGCAGCAGCCCGAATGGTAACGCACCATGCCCTTCGGAGAGAGTTTCAGCGCGGCCAGGTGCTGATGCCCGTGGGTGATCGTAACATGGCCGGGCACGGTCTGAAGGATGTACAGGCCGCCGTTCTTATCAAGGAACTCCGGATGGCCGAGGGCTTTCGGAAAGCTGCGACAGTCGGCACAGTAACAGACGACATGACGGCGCGGCGCGGAGGAGGCTAGGCTCCACGACATGCTGCCGCAGGAACAGGAAAGCATCAGCGAAGACGACATACAGGAATCCTTTGTCTCGAATACGGGCGGACGTTACCGGTTTTGCCCGTCGCCGCAAGCGCAGGGGCGGTTCACGCGTTCGGGCGCGTCCAGACGTAAGTGCCAGCGCCAAGGAAGCAGACCGCCTGGATCGCGAGGACGTGCAGCGGCAGGGCAAGGATCAGTCCGATGCCGAAGGTGACGGCCATCATCCCCAGCGCCATGCGCTTGTGACGGCGCGAGATGGCGCCGGTCGTTTCCCATGCGCGGATCGGCGGGCCGAAGGTCCGGTGCGTTTCCAGCCACAGCCGCAGCCGGGGAGAGCCCTTGCCGAAGCAGAACGCCGCCAGCAGCACCAGGGGCGTGGTCGGCAGGATCGGCAGCACGATGCCAATGATGCCGAGACCGAGGGACAGCGCGCCAAGCGTGACCCAGACCGGACGGGCGAACATGTGCGGTCGAAGGGGCATCTGGCGCGGGTGTCCGTGAGGTTGCTGCTACTGGTTTTCAGGGTAGCGCCGTGATGGCGGGTGGGAAGGGCGGGTCCATTGGCGTTGTGTCGCGGCACGGCTTGTCATGTGCCGTTCCCGCCATTGCGATGAGGGAAGGGCGAGCAAGAAGAGGTTCGGCCAAAAAAAAAGGCCGAGCACAAAGCTCGGCCGTAGTCCAACAGGGAGGTATGATGCGAAGAAAAAGATGCATCGCTTCGTCATCTGCCGAATATGTCATCACACATGAATCGATCAAGGACATTTACGCCGCACCTGCAGCATTCCCGCCATGCGTGACGTGCATACCACAGTGATTTTTCCCGTCATGCGGGAATTCAGTCCATGCCCATCGCCTTTCGCTGGCGGCGGTGAGCGATAATTTCATCCTGCACGAAATCCCGGAAGGCCGACACACGCTTGGATTGTCTGAGTTCTTCAGGATATGCGAGGAAAACGGGCACCTCGACGCTCTCGATGTCCGGCAGAACCCGGACCATCGTCGGGAAATCCTCGATTATGTAGTCGGGCAGCACACCGATCCCGAGGTTCGAGATCACGGCCTGCAGCACGCCGAAGTAGTTGTTCACCGTCAGCGTGGTCTGCACATCGTTGGCCAGCAGCGACTGAACGAGCTGTTCGCCCGCCAGCACCTGCGGCGCGCCGGGCTTCTGGCAGATCAGGCGGTGCGAGACCATCTCCTCCAGCCGCGTGGGTTCGCCGTGCTCCGCAAGATAGTCGGGCGAGGCGTACATGCGCATGCGGATCGACATGAGGCGCTTGCGGATCAGGTCGGCCTGGCTGGGTTCTTTCATGCGGATCGCGACGTCGGCCTCGCGCATCGGCAGGTCGAGCACGCGCTCTTCCAGCATCAGGTCGATCTTCAGGTCGGGGTATTTCTCGTAGAGCTTGGTCAGACGCGGGGCGAGCCACAGCGCCCCGAACCCGTGGGTCGTGGTGACCTTGAGTTCGCCGAAGACTTCCTCTTCGCTGTCGCGGATGCGGGCGGTGGCGCTGTCGATGCGTTTGACCATCGACGAGGTGGCGTCGAACAGAAGTTCACCCTGTTCGGTGAGAATCAGTCCACGCGCATGGCGATGGAAGAGCGTCGTGTTGAGCGCCTCTTCCAGCGCGCGGACCTGCCGCGACACCGCCGATTGCGACAGATGGAGCGCATCCCCAGCGTGTGTGAGGCTACCCGCATCTGCCACTGCGTGAAATATTCTGAGCTTGTCCCAATCCATACCGACACTTTCCGCTGTTGGCGCACACATAATGGACGGAATCTGTTAAATGAATAAGAAGTTGACTTAACGCTCGGCATTTGCGGAAAAAAATCCCATTAAGGTCAGTGGTATTTACCTAAATTTGCGCTACAATGCTTATAACTTCAGCGTTGGGAGGCGCCGGATGACCAAGCACAAGATCACCCTGAACGACCGTTTCGACCTGTCCCGCGACACCGTTCTCCTGAACGGTACCCAGGCCCTCGTCCGCCTCATGCTGACGCAGAAGGCGCGGGACCGGCAGGCGGGACTGAACACCGCAGGCTATGTCACCGGCTATCGCGGCTCGCCGCTCGGCGCCGTCGACATGCAGATGCGCCGCGCCGAAAAGACGTTGCGCGAAAACGACATACGCTTCGAAGAGGGCCTGAACGAGGATCTCGCGGCGACGGCGCTCTGGGGCTCCCAGCAGGCCGAACTGCGGGGCGAGGGGCGCTTCGACGGGGTCTTCGGTCTCTGGTACGGCAAGGGGCCGGGCGTCGACCGTTCCGGGGATGCCATGCGTCACGCCAACATGGCGGGCACCTCGAAACACGGCGGCGTCCTGATGGCCATGGGGGACGACCACACGGGTGAATCCTCCACCGTCCTCCATCAAAGCGAATGGGCGCTGGTCGATGCCTATATGCCGGTCGTTTCGCCCGCCGGGGTGCAGGAAATCCTCGATTACGGGCTCTACGGCTACGCGCTCAGCCGGTTCTCCGGCCTCTGGGTCGGTCTGAAGACGATGAAGGACACGGTCGAAGCCACGGCGGTCGTCGATGGCCGTCCCGATCGCGTGTCCCTTGTCACGCCCGATTTCCCGATGCCGGAGGGCGGTCTGAACATCCGCCTCGGCGACACGCCCCACGCGCAGGAAACGCGCATGATCGACCACAAACGCTTTGCGGCCGAGGCGTTCTCGCGCGCGAACGGCATGGACAAGCGGGTCTGGGGCAAGCCCGGGGCGAAGATCGGCTTCGTCTCAGCGGGCAAGAACTGGCTGGACCTCGTGCATGCGCTGACCCTTCTGGGCATCGACGAGGCCGAGGCGGAGCGGCTCGGCATCACGACCTACAAGGTCGGGCAGGTCTTTCCGCTGGACATGCAGGGCTTCCACGACTGGGCCGAGGATCTCGAACTGATCGTCATCGTCGAGGAGAAGCGAAAGCTTATCGAGGTGCAGGTCAAGGAGGCGATCTTTGACGACCGTCGCGGACGGCGGGTCTACGGCTGGTACAAGGGCGGCGCGGGCGGCATGCACCGGGACGAGCTGTTCCCGACGCGTGGCGCGCTGGACCCGATGTGGATCGGCCGCAAGCTGGGCGAGATCCTGATCGAGGAAGGCCGTGGCACCGATGCCGTCCGTGCCGGGCTCAGGAAGATCGAAGAGGCGACGCGGGCCGACAACACCCCCGACATCGCCGCACGCGTCCCGTATTTCTGCGCGGGCTGCCCGCACAATTCGTCGACAAAGGTGCCGGAGGGTTCGCGCGCCTATGCCGGGATCGGCTGTCACTACATGGTGCAGTGGATGGACCGCTCGACGCTCGGTTTCACCCACATGGGTGCCGAGGGCGCGAACTGGATCGGCGAGGCGCCGTTCTCCAGGACCGGGCACGTTTTCCAGAACCTGGGCGACGGCACCTACAACCACTCCGGCGTGCAGGCGATCCGGGCGGCCTTGGCCTCTGACGTCAACATCACCTACAAGATCCTCTTCAACGACGCGGTTGCCATGACCGGCGGCCAGAAGAACGAGGGCGGCCTCACACCCCAGCGCATTGCCGACGAGGTGCGCGCCATGGGGGTCGAGCGTGTTGCCGTGGTCTATGACGAGAAGGAGGACGTGGCCTTCAGCGCGTTCCCGTCCGGCGTGACGATGCACGAACGCGCGGAGCTGTCCGAGGTACAGAAGGGGCTGGCGCAGCATGAGGGCGTGTCCGTTCTGCTCTATATCCAGACCTGCGCCGCCGAAAAACGCCGCCGCCGCAAGCGCGGCCAGTTCCCCGATCCCGACAAGCGCGTCTTCATCAACACCGATGTCTGCGAGGGCTGCGGCGATTGCGGCGTGCAATCGAACTGCGTGGCCATCGTGCCCGAAGAGACGGAGCTGGGCCGCAAGCGCGCCATCGACCAGTCCGCCTGCAACAAGGACTTTTCCTGCCTGAAGGGGTTCTGCCCGTCGTTCGTCACGCTGGAAGGCGCAGAGGTGAAGAAGGCAGAGGTCGCCAAGCTCGAATTGCCCGACATGCCGCAGCCGGACCTGCCGAAGATCGACGGGACGTTCAACGTGGTCGTGACCGGCGTCGGCGGCACCGGGGTCGTGACCATCGGCGCGGTTCTGGCGCAGGCGGCTCAGATCGACGGCAAGGGCGCGGCCATGATGGAGATGGCGGGCCTCGCCCAGAAGGGCGGCGCGGTGCACATCCACCTGCGCATCGCCGAAAAGCCCGACGACATCTCGGCCGTGCGCGTGGCGACCGGCGAGGCGGACGCGCTGATCGGCGGCGATCTCGTGGTCAGTGCCGGGGCCAGGACGCTGGGTCTGACCAAGGCCGGGCGCACCGGCGCCGTCGTGAACAGCCACGAGATCATCACCGGCGACTTCACCCGCAACACCGAGTTTGCCCTGCCGATCGACGCGCTGAAACTGGCGCTCGAGGCACGGATCAAGGACCGGCTCGCGATGTTCGACGCCAGCGACCTTGCCAAGGCGACGATGGGCGACTCGATTTTCTCGAACATGATGATCCTTGGCGCGGCCTGGCAGATGGGTCTGGTGCCGCTGTCGCACGATGCGATTGCCGCCGCGGTGGAACTGAACGGGGCCGCCGTCCAGCGCAACCTGCGCGCGTTCGAGATCGGACGCTGGGCCGTTCTGCACCCGCAGGATGCCGCGCGTCTGCTTGAGCCGGTCGTTGTCGACAAGCCGAAGTCGCTGGATGAGAAGATCGCCTTCCGCGCCGATCACCTCGTGAAATACCAGGACGAGGCGCTGGCCAAAAAATACCGTGCGCGTCTGAAGGACATCGCCGATCCGCGCCTGAAAGAGGCGGTCGCGAAGGGCTATCACAAGCTCCTGGCCTACAAGGACGAATACGAGGTCGCGCGCCTGCACCTCGAAACCCGCGACAAGGCACGCGCGCAGTTCGGCGGCGACTTCGAGATGACGTTCCACCTGTCTCCGCCGCTGGTGGCGAAGGAAGGGCCGGACGGACGCCCGGAGAAGAAACCCTACGGCGAGAAGATGCTGAAGGTCTTCGGGATGCTGGCCCGGATGAAGGGTCTGCGCGGCACCGTCTGGGACGTCTTCGGGCGGTCGGAAGAACGCCGGATGGAGCGGGCGCTGATCGCGCAGTACGAGGCCGACATGGCCGAATGGCTGCCGAAGGCCCGGCCCGAGACCATGGACCCGCTGATCGCGCTGGCGGAACTGCCTCTCCAGATCCGCGGGTTCGGCCCGGTCAAGATCGCCAACGAGGCCAAGGCCGCCAAGCGCCGCGAGGAGTTGCTGACGCTGTTGAAAGCGGGCGGCGCGCCGGTGTCTCAGGCGGCGGAGTAACCGCTCACGCCTTGCTCGTCGGCGCGGAAGGGGTGTCTTCCACCGGGCCGACGACCTTCCGGGCGAGGGTCATGAACGTCTTGCGTTCTTCGGCGGTCAGCCCGCTCAGCACGTCCTCCTGCAGCGCCGTCACGACAGGCAGGATCGTCTCGTACATGGCTGCGCCCTCTTCGGTCGGGCGGACCTCGCGGGCGCGGCGGTCGTGCCGGCTGACCTCGCGCCGCACCAGTCCTTTCTGTTCGAGACGGTCGATCACTCCGCCGATGGTCGCACGGTCATAGGCGATGGCCGCCGCGACGCTGGCCTGGTCGATGCCGGGGCGCGCAATAATTGCGTCTAGGGCGGCGAACTGTACGGGCGTCAGATCGTACCCGGCATCCGCCATGTGCCGCGAGAACACCTGCGTCGAAATCTGGTTCAGCCGTCGAATCAGGTGACCGGGCATGGCATGCACTTTCATCGCGCGCTCCGCAGGTTCGGTGTTTCATGAAAGTCAGCAAAGACAATAGGTTAACGGGAATGATTTGTATACTTATTTTTATTGACGAAAAATGATATGTATAGTTATCAATTGGTGCCGGAAGGGCTGCGGCGCGAGGAGGAGAGACCATGCAATTCTACCTGGACGGCTTTCGTGGCGGAGATCCGGACATCCGCAACGCCGCACCCAACCGGCGGGACAGAGGGCCACATGCGCCCCTGCCAAGGGAGGTGGACGTGCTGGTCGCGGGCTGCGGTCCGGCGGGCCTCTGCCTTGCGGCGCAGCTTTCGCGGTTCCCGGAGATCGACGTGATGATCGTCGAGCGCAAGCAGGGACCGATCGAGAAAGGGCAGGCGGATGGCGTGAACACCCGCACGATGGAGATGTTCCAGGCCTTCGGTTTTGGCGAGAAGGTGAAGCGCGAAAGCTGCTGGGTGAACCAGACGGCCTTCTGGTCGCCTGACCCCGCGAACCCCTCCCACATCCGCCGGATCGGCAGGGTGCAGGACGTGCCGGAGGACAGCTCCGAGATGCCGCACACGCTGATCAACCAGGCCCGCATCCATGAGCTTTTCCTCGACGTGATGCGCAACGCGCCGTCGCGGCTGGAGCCGGATTATGGCTGGTCGGTCGTGGATGTCGTGGTCGATCCGGACACCGAGGATCACCCGGTCACGGTCACGCTGGAAAACACCGGCATCAATCCCGGTGAGACGGCGACGGTCCGGGCCAACTACGTGGTCGGCTGCGACGGCGCCCGATCCAACGTGCGCAAGGCCATCGGCGGGCAGTTGCACGGCGACGCGGCGCATCAGGCCTGGGGGGTGATGGACATCCTCGCCAACACCGACTTCCCCGATGTGCGGCAGAAGTGCCTTGTCGCCTCGCAGTCCGAGGGCAACATCCTGATCCTTCCGCGGGAAGGCGGCTACCTGTTCCGCATGTATGTCGAGTTGGACAAGCTGAATCCGGACGAGCGTGTCTCCAGCCGAAAGTTCTCGGCCGATGACATGATCGCCGCCGCGAACCGGATCATGGCGCCTTATACCATCGACGTGAAGCAGGTGGTCTGGTGGTCGATCTACGAGATCGGGCACCGCCTGACCGACCGTTTCGACGACGTGGGACCGGGCGAGGACCGCAACCCGCGTGTCTTCACCGCCGGGGACGCCTGTCACACCCACAGCCCGAAGGCCGGGCAGGGGATGAACGTGTCGATGCAGGACAGCTTCAACCTCGGCTGGAAGTTGGCACACGTCCTGACCGGCCGCGCCGACGCCAGCCTGCTGCGCACGTATTCCGCCGAACGCTGGGTGGAGGCCAAGCGCCTGATCGACACCGATCACCAGTGGGCGCGGATCATGTCGGCGCCGCCGGGGCAATCGGAACTGGACGGCTCGGGCATGCCGCGGTTCCAGAAGCAGTTCATCGAGAACCTGATGTTCACCGGCGGCCTCGCGGTGAAGTACGATGCGTCGGCCCTGACGGCAGAGCCCGCCCACCAGCACTTCGCCACGGGGCAGGAGATCGGGCGCCGGTTCCACTCCGCGCCGGTGGTGCGCGTGGCGGACGCCATGCAGATGCAGCTAGGGCATGTGGCAGAGGCGGACGGGCGCTGGCGCATCTACGCGTTCGGTCGGCGAAAGGACACCTCCGCGCCCGGCTCGGCCATCCACCGGCTGGCGGAGTGGCTGGCAAAGGACCCGGCCTCTCCGGTCGTGCGCTGCACGCGGGCAGGCGAGGACCCGGACGCGATCATCGACCTGCGCGTGGTGTTCCAGCAGACGTTCGAGTCGGTGGCGATGGAGGACATGCCGCCGCTGCTGAAACCGATCAAGGGGCCGCTGGGCCTTCAGGATCACGAGAAGGTCTTCTGCGTCGATCACAAGGGGATGGGCGACATCTTCGACATGCGCGGCATCGACCGCGAGAAGGGCTGCATGATCGTCGTGCGGCCCGACCAGTATATCGCCAATGTCCTGCCGCTGGACGGAACGGCGGAACTGGCGGCATTCTTCGATGGTGTGCTCTTGCGGCAAGGGTAGGCGGGTGCGGTGGCGCGGCCCCGGGGCTGCGTCATCTTACTTTCATCATGGCGTTACAATTTCTGGTCAGAAGGCGCGAACCGCAGTAAGGACTGCGGCATCACGCGCAGGGGGAGGAGCCATGCCCGTGATCCGCAAAGATGTGACCCGGGACATTTCCTACGCCTATTCGGCCAGCACCCGCAGCGGCCGCGCGATGATCCGCTTCATGGAAAACGCCACCGGGCGCCTCGGGCTGATCCGCCGGGCCGCCGGCTACGAATCCGAGGTGGCGCAGGGCCGTGACTTCTGGGAGGTCATGGTGGAGCGCTACGGGCTCCAGCTTGAGGTCATCGGCGGATCGCTCGACAACCTGCCGAAGGACGGGCCGCTCGTCGTCATCGCCAATCATCCCTACGGCATCCTCGACGGACTGATGCTGGGGCATATCCTGTCGGTGGTGCGCGGCGATTTCCGCATTCTGGCGCACCGGGTCTTTCGCAAGGCGGAAGAGTTGAACCGCGTCGTGCTGCCGATCTCCTTCGACGATACAAAGGAGGCGGTGCAACTGAACCTCGATACGCGGAGGGAATGCCTGCGCTATCTGGGCGACGGCGGCTGCATCGGCATCTTCCCGGGCGGCACCGTGGCCACGGCAGAGAAACCCTTCGGTCAACCAATGGACCCGGGCTGGCGCACCTTCACCGCGAAGATGATCGCGAAGTCCGGTGCGACCGTCGTGCCGATCTATTTCGACGGTCATACCTCGCGGCTGTTCCAGCTTGCCTCGCACCTGCACACGACGCTGCGCATGGGGTTGCTCATCAAGGAATTCCGCAAGCGCGTGGACACACCCGTGCGCGTCGCCATCGGTCAGCCGATCCCCGCGCATGAGATCGCCGAACGCGCGAAGGACGCGCGCGTGATGATGGATTTCCTCCGGCAAAGAACCTATGAGTTGTCGCCGACGCCGCTCAAATCTCTCGACTACGGGTTCGAGTTCGAGGAAAAGCACAAGACACGGCGGCATTGAAGCGACAGGCACACGGGGCAGGACATGGCGGTTGGTGTATTCGATTCGGGCCTCGGCGGCCTGACCGTACTGGATGCGGTGGTGAAGCGGCTGCCGGATGTGCCCTTCGTCTATTTTGCGGACAGCGCCCATGCGCCCTACGGCGTGCGCGATGCCAACGACATCTACGATCTGACCACGCAGGCCGTTTCGCGTCTGTGGGACGAGGGTTGCGACCTTGTCGTGCTCGCCTGCAACACCGCCAGCGCCGCGGCGCTGCGCCGGATGCAGGAATCCTGGGTCCCGCGCGAGAAGCGCGTGCTGGGCGTCTTCGTGCCACTGATCGAGGCGCTGACCGCACGCCAGTGGGGTGACAACTCTCCGCCGCGCGAGGTGGGTATCCAGCACGTCGCCCTTTTCGCCACACCCGCCACGGTGCGCAGCCGCGCGTTCCAGCGCGAACTGGCGTTCCGGGCCATCGGTGTCGATGTCGAAGCGCAGGCCTGCGGCGGGCTGGTCGACGCGATCGAGGAAGGCGACATGATCCTTGCGGAGGCGCTGGTGCGCAGCCATGTGGACGCCCTGAAGCGCAAGATGCCGACGCCCGAAGCAGCCATCCTCGGCTGCACGCACTATCCGCTGATGCAGGAAATCTTCCAGGATGCGCTGGGGCCGGAGGTGCACGTCTACAGCCAGGCGACGCTGGTGCCGGATTCGCTGGCCGATTACCTTGATCGACACCCGGACATGATGGGCAAAGGCACGACAAGCCGGTTCCTGACGACGGGCGACCCGGCGCGCGTGTCGCGTCATGCCACCCAGTTCATGAAGCGGCAGATCACCTTCGAAAAGGTCTGACCTCAGGCGCTCAGGTCCCGGATCACCCGGCAGGTCAGCGATGGCTCGGCGGGTGGCGGGGGTGGGAACCTCAGGTTCAGGTAGCCGCGCAAGTAGAACATGATCTCCTTCGTGGCGCCGCGCGGAAAACGTGCCTCGAGCTCGCGGCGCGTCAGGCTGAAATAGCAGGGCAGGGTCGTGGTCGTCCCGTCGAGCCGCCGGAACCCCATGGACCAGCCGTCGAAGCGCCGCATCCGGGCCGGGCCGTAGAACATCACCTTCATCTTGTAGTGCCGGGGATCGCGGTAGATCCTCTCCAGCGTCTGGTCGAGCATGTCCTGCGGCCCCTCCAATACCTCGAAGAAGTTGCGCGACTTGTAGAGCAGCAGGCCGCTCACTTGCCGGAGGGCGTTGTGCTTTTCCGTCTCGGCCATGAGGCGGTCGAGGATCCGGTCGCTCAGCCGGGTGCGCGTGTGGCTGATGCAGATCGCCCGGACCAATGGCGCGCCCTTGGCCTCTTTGCCCGGCCCGGTGGCGGATGCGCCGCCGGTGATGTGGTCGAAGTCGACCACTGCCATGCCGGAATATCCCTGTCCCGTTGCGACCCGTCCGGGCCGTGCGATGGATGTCATGGCGTTCATCGTTGACCCTCCTTCCGGCAAGGCGCCCTGCGACCGTCCGCCACCGAAGGAAGGTTCTCTGTCCTGCCATTTGCCCGCACTGCGGGCGGCTTCGGAGCAGGGGACACCGCCATCCTGCGAGGGACGCCTCGCCCAACAGCATTTCAATCAAATATTAACGGTTCGCTTGAGCGTGGTTGCCCGTCCGTTTTGACCTTGCGTCACAGACCGGGACTGCCGTTCAGCTGCGCGGGTCCCGCGGGCCGGTGTCGCCTTCCCACCATGCCTGTGTCAGGCCCTGATAGACGGTGATGCGACTCCCCTCCGGAAAGGCGCGCAACATGTCCCGGCGATAGGGCAGGCTCTGCCCGTCACGCCCGTGTTCGTCGCGCCACGCGAGTCGGTATAGACGGCGGGAATTGACGGTGATGTGGGTGCGCGCATGTTCGGTGACAACGGCCCGTTCGCGTGCACCGTAGCGACGTGCGCGCAGGGCGGCGATGGCGCGCCGGGCCGGGACCCAGAGCGCGACGAGGAACACCACCCCGAAGACCAGCGCGATGCCCTGTGTCACGGCAGAGGCGCTCCGGTTCTCGCCCCGCGACAGCTCGATCATGTTTGGCTCGGACGCGAGGTACCAGAGCGTGATCGGCGTGCCGATGGCGCTTCGGTCATGGGTGGCGGCATCGGTGTTCTGTTCGACGGTGAGCGGCGCGCCGCCGTCCGGCGTAAACCCCACCTTCACGAAATAGGAGCGTGTCTCATCCCCGTCGCTATCGCGCGAAATGCGGATATCGCGGCCGAGCACGGTGCCCACGGCCTCGACCCCCTCGGCATCGAAGCGCTCTGCCGTGCGGAGCGTGAAATGGCTGACCAGTGTGAGGATCAGCGTGATGACCAGCGGGATATAGGCGATCCAGCCGCCCATCCGGTGAAAGAGGCGGAAAAAGGAGACCGGTCTGGCAAGGGACGGTTCGGCTGGCATGGCGCGGAGATTGCCGCCGGGTCAGGCCAAGATCAAGCGCAGGTCACTGCTGTCGGACGATTTTTCCGGCGCTGTGTTCGGGCTGGGGAATGGGAAGGTAGTGCGGCGCGCGGCGTGGAAGGAAGGGGGGCGTCGGTCGCCACGGTGTTGTCCGCCCGTCGGTAACGGAATGGCGCCCCGAGCGAAGCAGTTGCGACAGATGCGTTTTGGCGCTAATGCAGAAATCAAAGGAGATACTGCATGATCGGGACCCGCAACGATTTGCGACGATGACGTTCATGCCGCGCCAGGGCGCGGCACCTGCAGCCCATCCTTCGTTTTCATGAAAGGTGTCTCATGACCCAGTCCATCGCCATCATCGGCGCGTCCGGATACACCGGCGCGGAACTCATCCGGCTGATCGCCACCCACCCGTCATTCGAGATCAAGGCGCTGGCCGCCAATTCCAAGGCCGGCCAGAGCATGGCCCAGGTCTTTCCGCACCTGCGCCACCTCGACCTGCCGACGTTGGTGACGTGGGAACAGATCGACTTTTCCGGGATCGACCTGTGCTTCTGCGCCCTGCCGCACAAGACGAGCCAGGAGGTGATCTCGAAACTGCCCAAGAGCCTGAAGATTGTCGACCTGTCCGCGGACTTCCGTCTGCGTGACCCGGCCGCCTACAAGACGTGGTACGGCAACGACCATGCCGCGGTCGAGATGCAGGAAGAGGCGGTCTACGGCCTGACCGAGTTCTATCGCGACGAGATCGCCGGGGCGCGGCTGGTGGCGGGCACCGGCTGCAACGCGGCCACCGGCCAGTACATCCTGCGGCCGCTGATCACCGCCGGCGTGATCGACCTGGACGAGATCATCCTCGACTTGCAATGCGGCGTCTCCGGCGCGGGCCGGTCGCTGAAGGAAAACCTGCTGCACGCGGAGCTCTCGGAAGGGACCAACGCCTATTCGGTCGGCGGCACGCACCGGCACCTGGGCGAGTTCGACCAGGAGTTCTCGAAGCTGGCCGGGCGCGAGGTGAAGATCCAGTTCACGCCGCATCTCGGGCCATTCAACCGCGGCATCCTCGCCACCTGCTACGTGAAGGGCGAGGCCGAGGCGATCAACATGGCGCTGGAAGCCGCCTATGCCAACGAACCTTTTGTAGAGGTGCTGTCCTTCGGCGAGACGCCCTCCACCCACCACGTGCGCGGGTCGAACTTCGTGCATATCGGGGTGGTGGCGGACCGGCTGCCGGGGCGGACCATCGTGGTCGCGACGCTCGACAACCTGTGCAAGGGGTCTTCCGGGCAGGCCCTGCAGAACGCCAACCTCATGCTGGGTGTCGAGGAAACCGCCGGGCTGATGCTGGCGCCCTGCTTCCCGTAGGATCGTGCGTACTGACAGAGCGCGCTTTTGCGCGCGCTCTGTCTCCCGGGGCGCTGCCCCGGACCCCGAGGTATTTGGGCCAAGATGAAGGGTTGTGTGCGGCCCGTTCCGCCAATCGGGACGGGCAAATCGCCACAGGTCTCCCCGCGGGGCGGGGAATCGCATATATAGCGATGCACCGATCTTTGGGAGGACGGACATGGCACTGAAATCGCTGAAGAAGAAGCGGCGCATCCAGGTTGTGGCGCTGGCGGCGGTCGCACTGATCGTGTCCACCGGCCTGATCGGCTATGCGATGCGGGACGGGATCAACTTCTTCCGCTCCCCGAGCCAGGTGATGGAGGAGCCGCCGACACCGAACGAGGTCTTCCGCATCGGTGGCCTTGTGGAGGACGGCTCTCTGGAACGGGGCGTCGGCGAGACGGTCAGGTTCCGGGTGACGGACGGGGGCGCGACGGTGCCGGTCGTTTTCACTGGCGTGCTGCCGGACCTGTTCGACGAGAACCAAGGCATGGTGGGCACCGGCCGTTACGTGAACGGTGTCTTCGAAGCCTCTGAAATCCTTGCGAAACACGACGAAACCTACATGCCCAAGGAAGTGGTCGACGCGCTCAAGGCGCAAGGCGTCTACCAGGAACCCGAGAGCTGATCGTGGGCGTCTGGCGCCTGATCATGGTGCTTCGCTCAGGGCGCGCAATCGACTGACCGGACCGCAGATTCCGGGACCGTGTTTGCGGCCTGTCAGTCCACCTTTGACATCGCGGTCAGGATGCGGCGGGCGGAGTCGGGGTTGATGTCCGTGTCCCGGATCGCCGATCCACGCGTCTCGTCCCTTTGTGTCCCGGTGCCGGAGGGCGGTGCTGTCCACTGCTCGGCAGGCAGGACGAGCGCTATGCGCAGGCCGGCGCGCGGCGCGCGGGTGATGTGCACCAGCCCGCCCGATTGCCGGGTGAATCCCGAGACGGCGGAGAGCCCGAGGCCCGAGGCCTCCGTCTTGCCCTTGGTGGTGTAGAACGGCTCCGTCAGCAGGGCGAGCGCCTCCTCGGGCACGCCCGGGCCGTTGTCCTCGACGAAGATGACGGTATAGGGCGGCGGGCTTTCGGCGTTATGTGCCGGGTCGGGAGGGGCATCGCGTGTCTCCACCCAGATGCGAACCTTGCCGTTCCCGAGCGTGGCGTCCTGCGCATTCAGGCAGAGCTGCACGAGGCAGGTTTCCAGCATGTCGGCATCCACGTAGGCGGTCGGGGCGTCGGCCGGTGGTACGATCGTGATCTGCATCCCCGGGTCGAGCAGATCGCCCAGCAGGTCCTGCAGCCGGTCGAGGAAGCCGCCGAGGGGCAGGCTCATGGGGTTGAGGCGCGTGCGGCCCGAGGAGGCGAGCAGTTGCTGCACGGTGGAGGCTGCCCGGCGCGCGGCCCTGCGGCTGAGGTCGAGTGCGGCCATCCGATCCTCCGGCGTGTCGAGCATCTCGAACAGTTCGAGATGGCCGAGGATGACGGTCAGCTGGTTGTTGAAGTCATGCGCCACGCCGCCGACGAACTGGTTCAGCGCGCGGGCCTTCTGGGCGTTGGCGTACTTCTGCTGCGCTTCGCGCAGCTGTGCCTGTTGCCGCGCGTCGGCCAGCAGCGAGACGATGACATAGGTCGTCAGGGCGCCGTCCGCGACGAGGACCAGCGCGGCCTCCTGCCAACTGCGCGTCAGCGGCAGGGCAATCGCCGCCGCCGCCCCGAAGATCGTCAGCAGAAGGCATATGTCGACGGCAATGATCGCACTGTCCCTCTGACGCCTGTGCAGCAGGTAGATCGTGTAGCCGATCAATGTGACCGCGGCGGCAAAAATCATGCCGGGGCCGGGGGCGTCGGCGAGGATCCAGATCGGCAGAGACAGGAAGATCAGGCCGGAGATGGCGTAGGCCGCAAGCACGACCGCGATGTCGAACAGCGGCGTGCGCACATTCCGCCGCGCAAGCAGCGCCATGATCGTCAGTTCCGAGCCGGTGTGTGCAATGAACCAGAGGATGACGAGCGGGTCTGGCCGGGCGATGTAATAGGCGGTGGCGCCGATGCCGACGAGCAGGATGCGCAGCAGCGTGTCGGACCGCGATCTGTGCTCGGCCCGGCGAATCTCCTCGAGCCTGTCGTCGTATGTTGGAGAACCCATAGCGTGCACCCTGCGCGTCCCGACCCCCGGCAAGCGCCGGAAACCGGATGCCATCATAGGCGGGCGGAGACAATCGCTCTATGGACGTCAGGGTGGTATTGCCCCGCGGCGCGGTCTCATGCGTATAGGGCTGGCGCCTTTGGGTTGCGCCAGCCCGCTGCTGTCATCTCAGGATGGAGCGACCGGCATAGATCGCGGTGTCTTCCAGCATCTCCTCGATCCGGATGAGCTGGTTGTACTTCGCAAGCCGGTCGGAGCGCGCGAGGCTGCCGGTCTTGATCTGGCCGCAGTTGGTGGCGACGGCGAGATCGGCGATGGTGGCGTCCTCGGTTTCGCCGGACCGGTGCGACATCACGTTGGTCATGCGCGCGCGGTGCGCCATCTCGACCGCCTGGAGCGTTTCCGTCAGCGTGCCGATCTGGTTGACCTTCACCAGCATGGAGTTGGCGCAGCCCTTCTCGATGCCCATCGACAGGCGCTTGGGGTTGGTGACGAACAGGTCGTCGCCCACAAGCTGGCAGCGGTTGCCAAGAACGTCGGTCAGCATCTTCCAGCCGTCCCAGTCGTCCTCGGCGCAGCCGTCCTCGATGGAGATGATCGGGTAGTCGTTTACCAGCGCCTCGAGGTACTTCACGTTGTCGTCCGGCGAGAGCGACAGGCCTTCACCCTTCATCTCGTACTTACCGTCCTTGAAGTACTCGGTAGAGGCGGCGTCGAGCGCGAGGTAGATGTCTTCGCCCGGCTTGTAGCCCGCTTTCTCGATGGACTTCAGGATGAAATCGAGCGCGTCGCGCGTGCCTTTCAGTTCCGGTGCAAAGCCGCCCTCGTCGCCGAGGCCGGTGGACATACCCGCCGCCGAAAGCTCCTTCTTCAGGGTGTGGAAGACCTCGGACCCCATGCGCACGGCGTCGGCGATGTTCTCTGCCGCGACCGGCATGATCATGAATTCCTGGATGTCGATCGGGTTGTCCGCGTGCTCGCCGCCGTTGATGATGTTCATCATCGGGACGGGCAGGGTGCGGGCAGAGGTGCCGCCGACGTAGCGGAACAGCGGCTGGCCGGAGAAGTCGGCGGCGGCCTTCGCACAAGCCAGCGACACGCCGAGGATCGCATTGGCGCCGAGGCGGCCCTTGTTGTCGGTGCCGTCGAGCTCGATCATCGTGAGGTCGATGGCGACCTGTTCGGTGGCGTCGAAGCCGACGATGTTCTCGGCGATCTCGCCGTTCACGCTGGCAACCGCATCGCGGACGCCCTTGCCCATGTAGCGCGACTTGTCGCCGTCGCGCTTCTCCACGGCCTCGTGCACGCCGGTCGATGCACCGGAGGGCACGGCGGCCCGGCCCATGGTGCCGTCTTCGAGGAGAACGTCGACCTCGACGGTCGGGTTGCCGCGGCTGTCGAGGATCTCGCGGGCGTGGATGTCGATGATGGTGCTCATGGCTGTCTCCGGAGCTGGGCGTTTGTCCGGAGGTTTATCAGGCCGGGGGGGAAAGTAAACGGTGGCGTTACCGCTAACACGCCTTCTGGCGTGCGGGTTGCGCTAACGCCGGTGCCGCGGGCGCCACGGTGCGGGCGATGGCGCGTTCCCTGAGGAAGGTGTAGAGCCCCGCGGCAAAGATGATCCCGGCGCCGAGATATGTCATCAGGTCGGGACGGTCGCCGAAGATCAGCATGCCGAGCGCCGGGGTGAACAGCAGGCGGGTGTAGCGGAAGGGCGCTACGACAGAGGCCGGGGCCATGCGCATCGCCGTCGTGATGGCGAGGTAACCCAGCGTGGTCACGACGATGGCCCCCAACATGAACCACAGCGTCGGGGCAGAGTAATCCGACGGCCGGTCAGCCAGGCTCCACAGCAGGATGCCCGCGGGGATGGTCACGGCGAAGCCCCAGGTTGAAATGGCGAGGGCCGGGATGTGCGACGGCGAAAGGCGGGTGACGAGGTCGCGGCCCGAGAGGCCAGCAATGCCCATCACCGCAAAGAGTTCGTACCCGGTGAAGCTGGCCGACCACGGGCGGATCACCAGCAGCATGCCCAGGATCCCGGCGGCCACGGCGAACCAGCGGCGCGGGCCGATAACTTCCTTCAGGAAGATCGCCGCACCGATGGTGACGATCAGCGGTCCGGTCTGCATGATCGCCGCGAAAACCGGCAGAGACACATGGGCCAGGCCGTTGACGAGACCGATGGCGCCGATGATCTCGAATCCGTTGCGCAGGAGGATCATCGGGTGCAGCGCGTCCCTGGTCAGGACCTTCACCCGCATTGCCATGGCCAACGCGATGAAGAACACCGTGCCGCCGATGGCAACGAGGGTCATCGCCTCGCCGATGGGCGCGCGCTGGGTGGCCAGCTTGTAGAAGGCGTCGGACCCGGCCAGCAGGGCCATGGACAGGATCATGAGAAGAATGGCGCGGAGGGTCATGCGGCCTTGTGACCGGGTTTGCAGGATTCGGCAAGATGCATGCCGAGCGCACATTTCTGCTGGTGTCAGGGAACCGCCGCCGCCGTCGATCGAGGGTCAGGCGGGCGACATGACCGGCGGATTGTCAGTTCGATGCGGTCTGCAGTTCCTGCAGGTGGGCTGCACATCCGCGCAGCGCCGCGTAGTCGTCGGTGACAAGATGCACCGGGAACTGTTCCATGAAGGCGGCGAACCGCCCCTTGTCCCGGAACGCCTCGGCAAAGCCCAGGTCCATCAGGTGCGGCCCGAGGTGCCGGATGACGCCGCCGACAAGGAAGACGCCGCCGAAGGGCAGGTTTGTCAGGGCAAGGTCGCCCGCGTACCGTCCGAGGTAGCGCACGAAGATCGTCGCGGCCTTCCGGGCGCGGTCCTCGCCTGCCGCATAGGCCTCCATGACCGTTGCCGCATCGCGCCGCCCGGCGCCGTCGCCGATGAACTCGTCGAGGTTCTCGAGCCCGCGCCCTGACAGGATCTCTTCCATGCCTGAAGACGGTAGGCGCGTGCTCATCCAGTCGATCAGCCGCAGCTCCTCCGCATCGCGGGCCTGAAGGGTGATGTGCCCGGCCTCTGCCGCGGGGACCAGCGTCAGCGTCCCTGAGGTATGCACCGGCACCGCGTTGAGCCCGGTGCCGACGTTCACGACCAGCCGCACGTCGCTAGGCGCGGCTTGGCCAGGCATCAACGTCAGGAGGCTGCCCGCATCCAGATGCGGGACGGAGTGGCCCTGCGCCTGCAGGTCGTTCAACACCACCACGCGCGCGCCGCCGGTGCGGGCCGACAGGGCCCGCGCATCGATCGTCCAGTCGAGATTGGTGAGCGTGCCGACCCCATCCTTCACCGGCCCGGCCATGTCGATGCAGATCGCGCCGACCAGCGGATAAGCGGAAAGGTAGGAGTCGAGGATCGGCTCGAGGCCTGAATGTTCGGCGTTGCGGTAGCGCTGGATGGTGCCGGTCAGCACCTCGCCCCCGTCGCAGAGGGCGACACGTGTGTTCGTGCCGCCGATGTCGACGGTTACGGAAACGGGGGTGATCATGGCTGATCCCTTCAGCTTTGCAGCGCGGCCTTGAGTTCGTGGTAGGAGGATTTCGCCGTTCTTTCAAGTGTTTCGAAGTCGACGTGCACCAGACCGAAGCGCTTTTCATACCCCAGGGCCCACTCGTAGTTGTCGAGCAGCGACCAGATGAAATAGCCCGACACCGGCACGCCCGCGGCAATTGCCCGCTGCACCGCGTCGAGGTGATCCTCAAGGAAGGCGGTCCGCGAGGGATCCTTCACGGCGCCGTCGACCAGCACGTCCGGAGAGGCCATGCCGTTTTCGGTGACGTAAAGCGGCAGGTCGCCGGTGTACTCTTTGGCGGTGCGCGTCAGGAAATCTTCCAGCCCCTGCGGGTAAATCTCCCAGTCCATGAAGGTCTTGGGCAGCGGCCCTTCGACCTCTTTCAGTGAGGGGAAGGGCGTTGCATCCGGCGCAATCAGCTTGCGGGTGTAGTAGTTCAGCCCGCACCAGTCGAGCGGCGCCTGGATCGTCGGGAAGTCGTCCTGCCAGCCCTCCGGCAGATGCGGCTCCAGCCCGTCGAGCGCCGCCTGCGGGTAGGCGCCCTTGAACACGCCGCCCAGGAACCAGCGGTTGTAGATCGCGTCGTAGCGGGCGGCGGCGGCCTGCGCCTCGGGCGTGCCATTGGCCGGCGTCGCCCATTCGAGATTGAAGACCCCGCCGAGGTTCGACATGCCCAGGCCACGCATCGTCTGGATCGCCGTGCCGTGGGCCAGCAGGACGTGGTGCATCGCGCGGGCAGCGGCGCGCACGTCGCGCAGGCCGGGTGCGTGGCCGCCCATGAAGTGCGACAGCCACGCCACGCACCACGGTTCGTTGATCGGCGCGACCGAGAACATCCGGTCGCCAAGCCGCTCCATGGCGATCTCGGTAAACTCGCCGAACCAAGCTGCGATGTCGCGGTTGCGCCAGCCGCCCTTGTCGGCCAGCGCGGAGGGCAACTCCCAGTGATAGAGCGTGGCACAGGGCTTCAGGCCGCGTTCCAGCATCGCGTCGGTCAGCCGGTCGTAGTAATCCAGACCTTCTTCGTTCGGCGTGCCGGTGCCCTCGGGCAGAACGCGCGCCCAGCTGATAGAGAAGCGGTAGGCATCGAGCCCCGCCGCCTTCACCAGGTCGAGATCCTCGGCGAAGCGGTGATAGTGGTCGCAGGCGCGGTCGCCGTTCTCGGCACGGACCACGTTGCCGGGGGTGGCGGCGAAGTCGTCCCAATGGGTGCGGCCCGCACCGCCGAAGGCATGACCCTCGATCTGGTAGGCGGACGTTGCGGTACCGAAGAGGAAGGCTTCGGGGAAATCGGATCGCTTGTGGCGCATGGAGAAACCTTATGTCGGTTGGGGGACCTTGCGGGCCGGGCCGGTGGAGGTGCCGATGATCAGCTCTGCCTCCATGAGGTGTGTCAGGGGTTTGCCGCCGGGATTGCGGATCTGGTCCAGCAGCATCTCCGCCGCACGTTCCCCGGCCTCGCGAACGGAGGAGCGTGTGGCGGTGAAGATCGGCACGGAATGCCCGTTCTTGAGGTATCCGAGGTCGTCGTCATGAGTGATGACCGAGATGTCGCGCCCCATCTGCAGCCCGGCATCGTGGATCGCGCGGCGCACACCGATGGCCGTGATCATCGACGAGACGAGGAAGGCTGTCGGCGGGCGGTCGGCGGCCAGCATTTCGGCGGCGGTGCGGAAGCCGTAGACCTCCGTCATTTCCTCGGCCCGCATCAGGGCCGGGTCGGGTGTCATGCCGCGCCCTGCCAGTGCCGCCTCGTAGCCGATTCGGCGGCGATAGGCGAAATCCATGAACTCCAGCCCGTTGATCAGGGCGATGCGTTCGTGGCCGAGGTCCAGCAGGAATTCCGTCGCACGCTGGAAGGCCCCGGCGTTGTTTATGTCGAGCCAGGAGTACGGCTCCGTCACCTGGGAGGCGCGGCCATGCACCAGGAAGGGCATTCCGAGCTCCGCCAGCAAGGCGATTCGCGGGTCGGACATCTTCGGGCCGTGCACGATGATGCCGTCGACGATCCCGCGCGCGTCGATGGAACGGTAGGCCTTTTCCTCCTCCATGTCGGAGACGAGGGAGATGACGATCTCGTACCCGGCGCGGGAGTAGGCGTTGCCGGCGCCCGCGATGAAATCGCCGAAGATGGGGTTCACCATCTCATGGCTGGCAGAGATTGGAAGGATGTGACCGATGGCATGGGCGCGGCCTGTCGCGAGCCCCTTGGCGCGCGTGTTGGGGCTGTAATTCATGTCGCGCGCGGCCTGTTTGACGCGCGCTCTCGTCTTCTCGCTCACCTCCGGATAGCCGTTCAGCGCACGGCTGACGGTCGTCTGCGACAGGTGGAGATGCTCTGCGAGTTCCTTGAGGTTCATTGTGCCATGTGATCCAAAGCGCTTTGGCTTTGTCAAGGGAATGTTCGTGAACAGGGCATGATGCAATGCGGCGCTTTATGCTGCATCGCAGCGGCGCTTTTCATTAATTTGTTGGACGCACGGTTGACACACGCTATTGATTAGGAAAGGCTGACCTCGCTCAAAGCGCTTTGGATCTCTCTGCCGGAGCGGGCGTGGTTGGGCTCAGTTTCACCCGCCGGCAGGCGGGATACCGGGAGGACGTATTCATGAAAACTTCGCTTTATGCCGGTGTTGCCCTTTGCACGCTGGGTGCCGGAGCAGCGCAGGCAGAGGACCTGACGGTCTTCGGTCCGTGGCTCGGGCCGGACCAGGAAATGGTCGAAACCGTGCTGGATGCCTTCGCCGAACAGTCGGGCCACAACGTGTCCTACGTCGGCTCCGACAGCTTCGAGCAGCAGATCCTTGTCGACGCCGAAGCCGGCTCTGCGCCGAACGTGTCGGTGTTCCCGCAGCCGGGTCTCGCGTCCGACATGGCTTCGCGCGGTTTCCTCACCCCGCTGGGCGAAGACGTGGCCGACTGGGTGGCCGAGAACTACGCGGCCGGGCAGTCCTGGGTCGACCTCGGCACCTATGCCGGTCCGGACGGCGAGGATCATCTCTACGGTTTCTTCTACAAGGTCGATGTGAAGTCGCTGGTCTGGTACGTGCCGGAAAACTTCGAGGACGCGGGCTACGAGGTTCCCGAGACGCTGGAAGACCTCAAGGCGCTGACCGAGCAGATGGTCGAGGACGGCGAGACGCCGTGGTGCGTCGGGCTCGGGTCCGGCGGTGCGACCGGCTGGCCGGCGACCGACTGGGTCGAGGACATGATGCTGCGCACGCAGTCGCCCGAGGACTACGACGCCTGGGTCAGCAACGACCTGAAGTTCAACGACCCGAAGGTGGTTGGTGCGATCGAGGAATTCGGCTGGTTCATCGAGGATGGCCGCGTGGCCGGGGGCCGGGGCGCCGTCGCCTCCACCGACTTCCGCGACAGCCCGAAGGGTCTCTTTGCCTCGCCGCCGCAGTGCTACATGCACCACCAGGCGTCGTTCATCCCGGCCTTCTTCCCGGAAGGCACCGAAGTGGGGCTGGACGCGGATTTCTTCTACTTCCCGGCCTACGCCGAGAAGGACCTCGGCACGCCGGTTCTGGGTGCGGGCACCCTCTGGGCCATCACCAACGAGAACCAGGCCGCGCATGACCTGATCACCTGGCTCCAGACGCCCGAGGCGCACGAAATCTGGATGGGCCTCAAAGGCTTCCTGACCCCGCACAAGGGTGTCGACCCGGAGGCGTTCTCCGACCCGACGCTGCGCAAGATGAACGAGATCCTGTTGGGCGCCACCACCTTCCGCTTCGACGGCTCCGACCTGATGCCGGGCGGCGTGGGCGCTGGTTCCTTCTGGACCGGCATGGTGGACTACGCCGGAGGCGAATCCGCCGAAGCGGTGGCGACCGAGATCCAGGAAAGCTGGGACGCGCTGAAGTAAGCGCCTGAACGAAGTCCGCCCCGGACACATGCCGGACGCCCGCGTGGCGCCGGGTCCGGGGCGGGGTTGCATACAGCGGGGGAGACGGGCCGATGCATCCGGCGCTACAGGGTCTTTTGACGATCGTGATCGGAGTGGGTGCGTGTCTCGCCTACTTCTGGGCCTCGAACCAGATCCTGGACAAGGTTCTGTTCCCGGCCAAGGGCCCCAAGGCGGGGCGCAACATCAACCGCGCCAACATGGTGCGGCCGTGGCTCTTCCTGTTTCCTGCGCTCTTTGCGCTGACGCTCTACCTTGCATATCCGGTGCTCGAAACGCTGCGCCTGTCGCTGACCGACCGGCGGATGGGCGGTGCGTGGACCGGGTTCGACAACTACACTCAGATGTTCTCCGAGGCGAAGTTCTGGGAGGCGATGCGCAACAACATGCTCTGGCTGATAGTCGTGCCCGCGCTGTCGACCGCCTTCGGGCTGATCGTGGCGCAGCTGACCGACCGGCTGCGCTGGGGCAACGTGGCGAAGTCGCTGATCTTCATGCCCATGGCAATCTCGTTCGTCGGCGCGTCGGTGATCTGGAAACTGGTCTACGACGCCCGCCCGCCGGGCACCGAGCAGATCGGCGTGCTGAATGCCCTCTACGTGTTCTTCACCGGCGGCGAGCCGCAGCAGTGGCTGACGATCCCGCTGTGGAACAACTTCTTCCTGATGGTGGTGCTGATCTGGATCCAGACCGGCTTTGCCATGGTGATCCTCTCTGCCGCCCTGCGCGGCATCCCCGAAGAGACGGTCGAGGCGGCCATCGTCGATGGCGCCGGTCCCTTCCAGATCTTCTTCAAGATCAAGGTGCCGCAGATCTATCCGACCATCATGGTGGTCTGGACGACGATCACGCTGGTGGTGCTGAAGATCTTCGACATCGTGTTCGCCATGACCAATGGCCAGTGGGGCACGCAGGTTCTGGCCAACTACATGTTCGACAAGCTGTTCCGGGCCAACGACTGGGGCGTGGGGTCCGCCTCGGCCATCATCATCATGGTCCTCGTGACGCCGATCCTCGTGTGGAACGTGGTGCAGGCGCGCCGGGAAATGCGCTGATGCGCAGGACGGTCGCGCAGGGATAAAGGGGCAGGGGCTCGTTATGGACAATATCGCAGGACACAAGTCGTCGCTGACATGGGCGGTGAACATCTCCGTCGTGGTGATCGTGGCGCTCTGGCTGTTCCCGACCGTGGGGCTGTTCGTGTCGTCCTTCCGGACGGCGGACCAGATCGCCACCACCGGATGGTGGAAGGCGCCCATCGCCGCCGAGCAGAACCTCGTGCTGCGCACCAAGGCCCCGGACCAGCAGGTGCAGGAGGGCGACCTCTACGTCATCGCCGGCAACCTCTTTGACGAGGAGGGCCGCGACCGGCTGGACATCTCGGCCTGGGGCACGTCCTCGCGTGATGTGGCGGCCTATGAACCGGGCGACACGGCCGAGGACGACCAGATGCGCATCTCCGTGGCGGAGAACGGCGACTACCGCATCGAAAGTCCCGTCGCGATGGAGGGCCGCCGCGGCGAGCGTCTGTTCGTCACAGCACTGGTGCCGCCGGAGTTCACGCTCGACAACTACCGGCAGGTGCTGACCTCCGGCAACGCGACCGACAGCATGGCCAAGGCCTTCTTCAACACGCTGACGGTGACGATCCCTGCGACGATCATCCCGATCGTGGTGGCGGCCTTTGCGGCCTATGCGCTGGCATGGATGGATTTCCCGGGCCGCGCGCTGCTGATCGCCTTCGTCGTCGGCCTGCTGGTCGTGCCGCTGCAACTGGCGCTGATCCCGCTGCTGAAGCTGCACCTGCAGATCGGCATCGGCAAGGGCTACCTCGGGACGTGGCTGGCGCACACGGCCTTCGGGTTGCCACTCGCGATCTACCTGCTCAGGAACTACATGGCCGGGCTGCCGCGCGACATCATCGAGAATGCGCGCGTGGACGGGGCGACGGACTTCCAGATCTTCACCAAGATCATCCTGCCGCTCAGCTATCCGGCGCTGGCAAGCTTCGCGATCTTCCAGTTCCTCTGGACGTGGAACGATCTGCTGGTGGCCAAGGTCTTCCTGATCGACGCCACCGGCCAGACCACAGTGATGACCAACCAGATCGTCGAACTGCTGGGGACGCGCGGCGGCAACTGGGAAATCCTCGCCACCGCGGCCTTCGTCAGCATCGCCGTGCCGCTGGTCGTGTTCTTCGCCATGCAGAGATACCTGGTGCGCGGCCTCCTGGCCGGCTCTGTGAAATGAGATGAAACCCGCCCCGGGACAAGGACCGGGGCCCCGGCCGCGGGCCGGTCACGACAAGGCGCCGGACGCCGTCCGGGCCTGAAAAGGGAAAGAAAATGACAGACTCGAGCATCGACAAGGACTGGTGGCGCGGCGGAGTGATCTACCAGATCTACCCCCGCAGCTACCAGGACTCCAACGGCGACGGGATCGGCGACCTCAACGGCATCACGGCGCGCCTCTGGCACGTCGCGAGCCTTGGCGTGGACGCGATCTGGATCTCGCCGTTCTTTACCTCTCCGATGAAGGACTTCGGTTACGACGTGAGCGACTACTGCGACGTCGACCCGATGTTCGGCTCGCTCTCGGACTTCGACACGATGGTCGAGACGGCGCATCTGCACGGCATCAAGGTGATGATCGACCTTGTGCTGTCGCACACCTCGGACTTGCACCCTTGGTTCGTGGAAAGCCGGTCGTCGCGCACCAATGCGAAATCCGACTGGTACGTGTGGTCCGATCCGCAACCCGATGGCACACCGCCGAACAACTGGCTGTCGATCTTCGGCGGCTCGGCCTGGCAGTGGGACACCACGCGTGAACAGTACTACCTGCACAACTTCCTGACCTCGCAGCCGGACCTCAACTTCCATTGCCCCGAGGTGCAGGACGCCTTGCTGGAGGTGGTGCGGTTCTGGCTGGACCGGGGGGTGGACGGCTTCCGCCTCGACACGATCAACTTCTACGTGCACGATCAGGAGCTGCGTTCCAACCCGCCGCTCCCGCCCGAACGCCGCGACGACTCCATCGCGCCGAAGGTGAACCCCTACAATCACCAGGAGCACATCTATTCGAAGAACCGGCCCGAGAACATCGCCTTCCTCGAACGGTTCCGCGCTCTGCTGGACGAATACGAAGGCAAGACCGCCGTGGGCGAGGTCGGCGACGCGCAGCGCGGGCTGGAGATCATGGGAGAGTACACGCGCGGCACCAAGCGCGTGCACATGTGCTATTCTTTCGAGTTCCTGTCGAACACCTATCCCTCTGCCGAGCGGGTGGTGAAGGTGATGAACGACGTGGACGAGCGGGCGAATGGCGGCTGGCCCTGCTGGGCATATTCCAACCATGACGTTGTGCGCCACGCTTCGCGCTGGAACCTGCCCCCGGCGGCGCTGCGGGCGCTGACGACCCTGCAGATGTGCCTGCGCGGGTCGGTCTGCATTTACCAGGGCGAGGAACTGGGCCTGCACGAGGCCGACGTGGCCTACGAGGACCTTCAGGACCCCTACGGCATCGCCATGTGGCCGGAGTTCAAGGGCCGCGACGGTTGCCGCACGCCGATGGTCTGGGACGCGCAGGCGGTGAACGGCGGGTTCTCTGACGCCCACCCCTGGCTGCCAGTCAGCTTCGAGCACATCCGCGCCGCCGTGTCGGCGCAGGAGGAAGACCCGGGCGCGCTCTTGCACCACTATCGCAAGGCCATCGCCTTCCGTCACAGCCACATGGCGCTGAAGAAGGGCGAACACTACGGGATGGACCACACCGGCACCGTCGTGCACTTTTTCCGCAAGCATGACGACGAGGAGATCTTCGTGGCGATCAACCTGTCGGGCGAGCCGTCGAACATCGAGATGCCGGAAGGCAGTTGGTTCCAGATCGGGCAGGAACTGGGCAGCGCCGCACCGGGACCGGACGGCAAGCTGCATCTGGGTCCGTGGCAACCTGCGCTTGCGCTGCGCAATACGCACTGAAGCGATAGAAGGGGGAGGGGCATGGCTGGACTGAAACTCAGGGACGTCGAAAAGACGTATGGCGGCACGGTCAACGTGCTGAACGACATCAACCTCGACGTCGAGGCCGGCGAACTGATCGTGTTCGTCGGGCCGTCGGGCTGCGGAAAGTCGACGCTGCTCAGGATGATCGCGGGGCTGGAGAAGATCACCGGCGGGACGCTGGAGATCGACGGGCAGGTGGTCAACGACGTGCCGCCCGCGCAGCGTGGCATCGCCATGGTCTTCCAGTCCTACGCGCTCTACCCGCACATGACGGTGCGCGACAACATGGCCTTCGCGCTGAAACTGGCAAAGAAGACCCCGGCCGAGATCGAGGAGGCGGTGAACCGCGCCGCGAAAATGCTTCAGCTGGAACCCTACCTGGACCGTCTGCCCAAGGCCCTGTCCGGCGGTCAGCGGCAGCGGGTGGCCATCGGACGCTCCATCGTGCGGGACCCGAAGGTGTTCCTGTTCGACGAACCGCTGTCGAACCTGGACGCCGCGTTGCGGGTCGCCACTCGGATCGAGATTGCCCAGCTCAAAGAGTCGATGCCGGACCGAACGATGATCTACGTGACCCACGATCAGGTGGAGGCGATGACGCTTGCCACGCGCATCGTGGTGCTGGCCAACAAGGGCATCGCGCAGGTCGGCACGCCTCTCGATCTGTATGAACGGCCCAACAGCGAGTTCGTGGCGCAGTTCATCGGTTCCCCGTCAATGAACCTGCTGCCCGGCGAGGTGATCGCCACGGGCGAGCAGACCACCGTGCGCCTCGAGGGCGGCGGAACCGCGCTGTCGAACGTGCCGACGAAGGACAGCGACATGGGGCTGAAGGTGAAGGTCGGCATCCGGCCCGAGGACTTCACCCGGACTACGGGCGAGGCGATCTTCTCGGGCGAGGTGGCCATCACCGAGGCGCTCGGCGAGGTCACGCTGCTGTACTTCGTGGCGGAGAAGGATTCGGACGCAGTCATCGCGAAGCTGCCGGGCATCCATGTCGGAATGCGCGGGCAGACCGTGCCGCTGACAGCAGTGCCGGAGAAGGTGCACCTGTTCGCGGACGGCGTGTCGCTGCTTTACCGCTGAATTTAAGGGGCGCGGCGCGTCAGTGCCGCGCACCAGTTCGGGGACACGCCCCGGTTACTCGACTTCGCCACCGGCGCGGCGCCAGTGCCCCAGCCCGCCGATGTTGTGCACCTCGGCATGGCCCATCCGTTCCAGCATCTGTTTCGCCATGGCCGACCGCGCGCCCGACGCGCAGTAGACGGCGATGGGCTTGCCGTCCTTCAGTTCGGGCACACATTCCGGCGACCGCGGATCGGCGCGCATCATCAGCGTCGCGCTGGGGATGTTGATCGCGCCCTTCGCCTTGCCGCCGGATGCCAGTTCCGACGGATCGCGAACATCGACCAGAACGATGTCACCTGCGGCGGTGCGTGCCACCGCATCCGCTGCGGTCATGCCCGCCGGGGTCATGGTGCGTTGATTGAATGCGAACATTTTCGGCGTCTCCTGTGCTCTTGCGGCAATATATACATTCCGATTTTAGAATGTAAAGGCGCGACATTGATGTTCGGTTAATGTTCTCATTTTCCGATTGGCCCGGGCGCATGTTTCAACTATGTCTAAAACGTTCATCGACCCGGGGAGTCCCCATGCCAGAGCTGAAGCAGATCGAGGTGCGTGGCGCGCGCGAGCACAATCTGAAATCGATCGACGTGGATATTCCGCGGGATCAGCTGGTTGTCATCACCGGCCTGAGTGGATCGGGCAAGTCATCGCTCGCCTTCGACACGATTTATGCCGAAGGACAGCGGCGCTATGTCGAGTCGCTCTCGGCCTACGCGCGGCAGTTCCTCGACATGATGGAGAAGCCCGACGTCGACCACATCAGCGGTTTGTCGCCGGCGATCTCCATCGAGCAGAAGACGACCTCGAAGAACCCGCGCTCGACCGTCGGCACGGTGACGGAGATCTACGACTACCTCCGCCTGCTGTTCGCGCGCGTCGGCACACCCTATTCGCCTGCCACCGGCAAGCCCATCGAGGCACAGCAGGTGCAGGACATGGTCGACCGGGTCATGGACATGGAGGAGGGAACGCGCGCCTATCTTCTGGCGCCCATCGTGCGCGACCGGAAGGGGGAGTACCGCAAGGAGTTCCTCGAACTGCGCAAGCAGGGTTTCCAGCGGGTCAAGGTGGACGGCACGTTCTACGAACTGGACGAGCCGCCGACCCTCGACAAGAAGTTCCGCCATGACATCGACGTGGTGGTGGATCGCGTCGTCGTGCGCGATGGGATGCAGACCCGGCTTGCCGACAGCTTCCGCACGGCGCTGGACCTCGCCAACGGCATCGCCATCCTGGAAACCGCGCCGAAGGAAGGCGAGCCGGAGCGCATGACGTTCTCGGAGAATTTTGCCTGCCCGGTCAGCGGGTTCACCATCCCGGAGATCGAGCCGCGGCTGTTTTCGTTCAACGCCCCCTTCGGCGCCTGTCCGGAGTGTGACGGCCTGGGCGTGGAGTTGTTCTTCGACGAGCGGCTGGTTGTTCCCGACCAGACGCTGAAGATCAAGGACGGCGCGCTGGCGCCCTGGCGCAAGGGCAAGAGCCCGTATTTCATCCAGACCATCGACGCCATCGCCAAGCACTACGAGTTCGACAAGAACGCCCGCTGGAAGGACCTTCCGGCGCATGTGCAGCAGGTCTTCCTGTACGGCTCCGGCGAAGAGGAGATCCCGTTCCGTTACGATGAGGGCGGCCGCATCTACAACGTCACCCGCACCTTCGAGGGCGTCATTCCCAACATGGAACGGCGCTACCGCGAGACGGATTCGAGCTGGGTCCGCGAGGAGTTCGAACGGTATCAGAACAACCGTCCCTGCGGCGCCTGCAGCGGCTACCGCCTGAGGGAAGAAGCGCTGGCGGTGAAGATCGGTCCGTCCAGCGACAAGGAGCACCTGCTGCACGTCGGGCAGGTGGTGCAGATGTCGATCCGCCAGGCCTTCGACTGGTGCGAGACGGTGCCCGCCAACCTGACCCAGCAGAAGAACGAGATCGCCCGCGCCATCCTGAAGGAGATCCGCGAACGTCTCGGCTTCCTGAACAACGTGGGCCTCGAATACCTGACCCTCAGCCGGAACGCCGGGACCCTCTCGGGCGGCGAAAGCCAGCGCATCCGTCTGGCCAGCCAGATCGGCAGCGGCCTGACCGGCGTGCTCTACGTGCTGGACGAGCCGTCCATCGGCCTGCACCAGCGCGACAACTCCCGTCTGCTCGACACGCTGAAGAACCTCCGCGATCAGGGCAACACGGTGCTGGTGGTGGAACACGACGAGGAGGCGATCCGCGAGGCCGACTATGTCTTTGACATCGGTCCCGGCGCCGGTGTGCACGGCGGGCAGGTGGTGTCCAAGGGCACGCCCGAAGAGGTGCAGAACGACCCCGCCAGCCTGACGGGCCAGTACCTGTCCGGCGCGCGCGAGATCGCCGTCCCGACAGAGCGCCGCAAGGGCAACAAGAAGAAGCTGAAGGTGGTCAAGGCGACCGGCAACAACCTCAAGGAGGTGACGGCCGAGTTCCCGCTGGGCAAGTTCGTCTGCGTGACCGGCGTGTCCGGCGGCGGCAAGTCGACCCTGACCATCGAGACCCTTTTCAAGAGTGCGTCCATGGCGCTGAACGGCGCGCGCCAGACACCCGCGCCCTGCGAGACGATCAAGGGGCTGGAACACCTCGACAAGGTGATCGACATCGACCAGCGGCCCATCGGGCGCACCCCTCGGTCCAACCCCGCGACCTACACCGGCGCCTTCACCCCGATCCGCGACTGGTTCGCCGGTCTGCCGGAGGCTAAGGCGCGCGGTTACAAGCCCGGACGGTTCTCCTTCAACGTGAAGGGCGGCCGCTGCGAGGCGTGCCAAGGCGACGGTGTAATTAAGATCGAGATGCACTTCCTGCCCGACGTCTACGTCACCTGCGAGACCTGCAAGGGCAAACGCTACAACCGCGAGACGCTGGAAATCCTGTTCAAGGGCAAGAGCATAGCCGACGTTCTTGATATGACGGTCGAAGACGCGCAGGTCTTCTTCAAGGCTGTGCCGTCGATCCGCGACAAGATGGATGCGCTGATGCGCGTGGGCCTCGGCTACATCAAGGTCGGCCAGCAGGCGACGACCCTGTCGGGCGGCGAGGCGCAGCGCGTGAAGTTGTCGAAGGAACTGGCCAAGCGGTCCACGGGCCGCACGCTCTATATCCTCGACGAACCCACGACCGGCCTGCATTTCGAGGACGTGCGCAAGCTCCTCGAGGTGCTGCACGAACTGGTCGATCAGGGCAACACGGTCGTGGTGATCGAGCACAACCTCGACGTCATCAAGACTGCCGACTGGCTGATCGACATCGGTCCCGAAGGCGGTGACGGCGGCGGAGAGATCGTGGCCGTGGGCACCCCCGAGGAGGTCGCGGAGGTGGAGCGCAGCCACACCGGGCGCTACCTGAAGCCGATGCTCGAAGCCCGTAAGGTGGCTGCCGAATAGCAGGTCTGCGCGCCGTGCCGACCCGGATTTTCGCCCTAGGTGATATGGTGAACCCATGCGCCGCGTAGGGCGCGGATCTGACGGAGGCGACGATGACGGTTCTCGGACTGGCGTTGGGGGCGGGCGGTGCCCGCGGATGGTGTCACATCGGGGTGCTGCGCGCGCTTGAGGACATGGGCGTGGAGCCCCAGGTGGTGGCGGGATGCTCCATGGGGGCGGTGGTCGGCGCGGCCTGGGCTGGCGGCAAGCTAGACGCGCTCGAAGACTGGGCGCGCGGTTTGACGCAAGGCAAGTTCCTGAAGTTCCTCGACTTCCGGCTGGACCGGGGCGGCGTGATCGAGGGCAAGGCCGTCACCCGCCTGATGGAGGAGCTGGAGCTTCCGGAGAACATCGAAGACCTGCCGCGCCCCTTCCTCGCCGTTGCCACGGACATGAGCACCGGGCGCGAGATCTGGCTGCGGAAGGGCAATCTGGCACAAGCGGTCAGGGCCTCTGCGTCGATCCCGGGTGTCTTTTCGCCGACCGAAGTGGATGGCCGCTGGCTGCTGGACGGCGGGCTGATCAACCCGGTTCCGGCCTCGGCGGTTCGTGCGCTTGGCGCGACCTGCACAATAGCGGTTCACCCCGACGCGCGTCACGGCAAGATGTGGGAACCGAAGCCGGTTACCGGTTTGTGGGACAAGCTGGGCGCGCAACTGCCGGAAACCATCGGCGGGCTGCTGCCCCAGACCCGGAAAGAGCCCGTGCCCGGTTACGCCGAGGTGGTGACCATCTCTATCGAGATCATGATGGAGTTCATGCGCAAGGCGCGCGAGGCCTCCGATCCGCCGGACGTGCTGCTGCAGGCGGATCTTCTCAACGCCATGGGATTGCTGGAACTCTACCGCGCAGATGTCGCCATAGACGAAGGCCGCCGCATCGCCGAGGAGGCGCGCGACCGGATCATGGAGGTGGCCGGTGTCACGCCGGAAGCCACGCCGGCGTTCACCAAGCCGGAGTCCGCGAAGGACGGCAGCGAAACCTCCAGCCTTCCGCCCAGCATCGCGCCGGAGGAAGAGCCGGGCAGCGGCAGCGGCGACGACGCGCCGGAGCCGGTCTACGAGAGGGTCAGGACGTCGCTGTCCTGAGGCGGCAGGGGCGCGCGCCGCGCCCCTGCCGCTTTGATCCTTACTTGGTCTTGCAGGTGTTGATGCCCAGAAGGCTGTAGGGCGGGCACGACCCCATGGCCGAGGTGGCCAGCATCAGGACGCCGACGATCCCGGCGATCCACGCCCAAACCCCGGCAAGCGTGGCGAAGGCGAGGATGAGCAGGACGACGCCCAGAACGGCGCGGACGATACGGTCGGTTTGACCCATGTTTTTCGCGAACATCGAAGACTTCCCCCAAAAGATTGATCTGCAATAAGCCTTAGATTGCGGGGCTCCGCGGGGAAATGATGTGGATCAACTTCGAGAATCTGCAAATGAAATGAGAGAGGGGGCCGCCTTTGAAGGCGGCCCCGCGGGACATCAGTTCGAAAGTTCGGCAATCGCACCGATGATCGACAGGACGGCGCGGGTGTCCGGATCGACGCGCACGACCTGATTGCCCAGGTGGTAATACGTCCGGTTCGGGTCCAGCCCGTACTGCGAGGGGTTTTCCAGCAGGATGTAACGGTCGGGGATCGGCTCACCGCGGCGGACCTCGTAATATACCTTGTCCTTGTCAGCCTTCCCGCCCTGCGGCATCTTCTTGGCAAGGCCCGGCGGCACGCAGGCCGGGTCCTTCTTGGCAAGACCCGGGGGGCAGGCCTTTTCGGCGCTTGCCGCAAGCGGGGCGGTCAGGGTGATGAGGCCAAGGGCCGTTGCGGTGAGGATTCGTTTCATTCCTGCTCTCCTGTACTGTGGGAACAGGGACGTAACGCAGCTTCCTCGACGTTTCGTTGCATGGCTTTTTCGGATCGGCAAAAATCAGCCGCGGTGCCGTTTCTCGAAGCGTGGCAGCATTGCAGAGAAGTCGCGTCCCTTGCCGTCCTCGTCCTCGACAAACGTGCGGTAAAGCTCTGTCGCGGCCTGTCCCATCGGCGTGTCGGCATCCGCGGCTTCGGCCGCCTGCTGGCTGAGGCGCAGGTCCTTCAGCATCAGGTCGGCAGCGAAACCGGGCTTGTAGCCGTTGTCGGCGGGCGAGGTCGGGCCGACGCCCGGTGCGGGGCAATAGGCGTTCATCGACCAAGAGTAGCCGGAGGAGGTGGAGACCACGTCGAACATCGCCTCCCGCGAGAGGCCGAGCTTGTCGGCCAGCGAGAAGGCCTCGCAGGTGGCGATCATGGTGACGCCGAGGATCATGTTGTTGCAGATCTTGGCGGCCTGACCGTTGCCGGAGGCACCGCAATGCACCGCCTTCTGACCCATGATGTCGAACAGCGGTTTCGCAATGGTAAACGCCTCGTCCGGTCCGCCGACCATGAAGGTAAGCGTGCCGCCCGACGCGCCACCGATCCCGCCCGATACCGGCGCGTCCAGCGCCATCAGCCCCGCCTCCGTCGCCTGTTCGGCCACCGCGCGGGCGGAGTCCACGTCGACGGTGGAACAGTCGAGCAGCACTGCGCCCTTCTGCATGTGGGGGATGATCTCTGCCGCGACGCCGCGCAGGATGTCGCCGTTGGGGAGCATGGTGATGACCACTTGCGCTCCCTTGACCGCCTCGGGGGCGGAGGCGGCGCTGGACACGCCCTCGGCGGCGGTGCCCGCCACGTCGAAGCCGGTGACGGCGTGGCCCGCCTTGGCCAGGTTCGCCGCCATGGGCGCCCCCATGTTGCCCAGTCCGATGAAGGCGATCTGCATGGCTTTCTCCTTGAAGTCGAGTGTGTCAGGCCCCAGCGGGCGCAGCATCTTCGAGACGTCCGAAGCGGTCACGCCGTCCGGCGCGTGGCGCCACTTCGGCGCCTTGTCCTTGTCGATGATCGCAGCGCGGATGCCTTCGAGGAAGTCCCCGTGTTCCATGATCCGATGGCTGACGCGGTATTCCAGTTCCAGCGCCTTGCGGATCGTGAGGGACGGGCCACGCAGGCGGTGGATCATCTCGAGTGTCATCGCCATCGACAGGGGAGAGGCGCGCTCCATCGTCTTCAGCGTGTCGGCGGCGAAGTCGGACGGATCGTTCCTGAGCGCGTTCAGCACGTCGCGCAGGGTCTCTCCGCCGAACAGGTCGTCGATCTGCGCCTGTCGTGCGGCCAGTGGGCTGTCGGGCACCGGCTGGGCTGCTGCCTCAACCTGCGCCACGAGGCCGGTGTGCACGAGGTTTTCCTTCAGGACGGGCCAGGCGTCCTCCGGGATGTAGGTGTCGGCGAAGCCGGCGTGGATCGCGTCGGCGCCATTCATGCGGTATGCGGTCAGCCCGAGGTACTCGCCCAGACGTCCGGGGGCCCGCGCCAGCCGGTAGGTGCCGCCGACGTCCGGCACGAACCCGATGGCCGTTTCCGGCATGGAAATCCGGGTGCTGTCGCCCACGATGCGGTGCGAGACATGCCCGCCAAGACCCACGCCGCCGCCCATGGTGAAACCGTTCATGAAGGAGACGATGGGTTTCGGGTATTCTGCCAGCTTGGCGTTCAGCCGGTATTCGTCGCGCCAGAAGGTCCGGCCGTAGTCGTAATCGCCGTCGGTCCCCGTGCGGTACATCTCGGCGATGTCGCCGCCCGCGCAGAAGGCTTTTTCTCCCTCCGCGTCCAGCAGCACGAAGTGCACGCTCTCGTCGTCGCGCCAGCGGTCCAGCGCCCGTTCGATGTCGAGGCACATGGCGTAGGAGAGGGCGTTCAGCGCCTTGGGCCGGGTCAGCGTGATGCGGCCGGCATGGCCTTCGGTGCGGATGTGGGTGTCAGACATGACGTATGGCGGTCCTTGCATGGAGGGCGGGACAGGGCGCAAGGCCCTGTCCGCCCGTTATGTGCGATGCCCCCCGAAGAGGGGCGCGCCCTCGTCAGCCGGCCAGCATATGGCGGGCGGTGATCAGGCGCATGATCTCGTTCGTGCCTTCAAGGATCTGGTGCACGCGAAGGTCGCGGACCAGCTTCTCGATCCCGTAATCGGCGAGATACCCGTAGCCGCCATGCAGTTGCAGGCACTGGTCCACGGTGCGGGACCCGGCCTCCGTCACGAATTTCTTCGCCATGGCGCAGAACTTCGTGGCGTCCGGCGCGCCGGTGTCCAGCTTCCACGCAGCCTGCCGCAGGAAGGTGCGCGCGGCCTGAAGCTCGATCTCCATGTCGGCGAGGCGGAACTGGAGGGCCTGGAACTGGTCGATGCTCTGACCGAAGGCCTTGCGCTCGGACATGTATTGCAGCGTCAGGTCCAGCGCGGTCTGCGCCGCACCGAGCGAGCAGGCGGAGATGTTCAGCCGCCCGCCGTCGAGGCCCGCCATGGCATAGCGGAAACCCTTGCCTTCCTCGCCGATAAGGTTGTCGTGCGGGATGGCGCAGTCGTCGAATTGCACCTGCGCGGTGGGTTGCGAGCGCCAGCCCATCTTGTCCTCTGCCGCGCCGAAGCTGAGGCCGGGGGTGCCGTCCTCGACATAGACGGTGGAGATGCCCTTCGGTCCGTCCTCGCCGGTGCGGACCATGGTGACATAGGCATCGGAGTAGCCGCCGCCGGAAATGAACGCCTTGGTCCCGTTCAGCACGTAGCCTTCGTTGGTCTTTTGCGCGCGGGTCTTCAGTGCCGCCGCGTCGGAACCGGAGCCGGGCTCGGTCAGGCAGTAGGACAGCACCGTTTCCATCGACAGCGCCTTGGGCAGCACGCGCGCCTTGAAGTCGTCGGAGGCGTAGCTGTCGATCATCCGGGCGCACATGTTGTGGATCGACAGGAACGCCGCGACTGAGGGGCAGGCCATCGACAGCGCCTCGAACACGAGCGTGGCGTCGAGCCGCGACAGGCCGGAGCCGCCCGACTCCTCGCTCACGTAAAGGCCGCCGAAGCCCAGCTCGGCCAGTTGCGGCCAGAGCGACTTCGGGATCGTGCCGTCCTTTTCCCATGTGCGGGCGTGAGGGGCGATGTTCTCCTGCCCGAAGGCATACGCCATGTCGAAGATCGCGGTTTGCTCTTCCGTCAGCGCGAAATCCATTGTCGGCCTCCTCCCGGCTGAAATGAACGCTTGTTCAGATTGAGCCCGAGGCGGCACAGGATTGCAAGTGGCGGAGACGCAAACCCGTTTTGCGCATTTGCCGTCACGGCGGCGCGTCGGGCGCTAACATCCTGCATTAATGCCCGTGTCAGGCGGAGCCGGAGAAGACCTCGACCGTCACGGCGCTGGCGTAGATCGCCATCATCAGCACGCTTTCGATGCCGATGCGGGCCGGTCCTTCGCGCTGGCGCAGGATGAGCCCGGCCAGCAGGACGGCGGTCATCAGCATGCCGGTCGCCAGCCAATAAAGGTCGTTCATCCCCACGGCGTGATAGATGGACCCGTCGCGATAGGCCACGTCGGCGGCGACAAGGAACAGCGTGTCGAACGTGTTGCCGCCGATGATCCCGCCCACCGCGAGTTGCAGCGAGCCCTTGCGGACGGCGACAAGCGTGGTGACGAATTCCGGCAGGGAGGTGACGACGGCGGTCAGCAGCGCCCCGACCAGCGAGGAGGCCAGCCCGAACCGCGTGATGAAGGTGGCGCCCACCTGCGAGATGACCCAGCCCGCAACGCCCATGACGGCGACAAGCGCGGCAAAGGTCAGCGCGGGCTTCAGGACCGACTTGTCGGGATCGCTGTCCGGTTCGGGTTCGTCGTGGCGGGTGTCGCGGGTCTCCACCGGCCTCCACATCGGTTCCTCGCTGACCTTGGCCGAAAGGTGCACACCCGCGAGGTAGGTCAGGAACAGGATGGCGGAAACCGGGTGCACGGCAAAGAACGACACGTCCGGCCCGGCCATGGCGGCCACGGGCAGGGACAGCAGGATCAGCAGCAGCACCGCCTGGAACAGGTTCGCCGGTTCGGCTGCGGCATGTTCGAGGTTGGCCCGCTTGTGCAGGAGGTCGGCGATGGCAAGGAAGAGCGTCTGCGCCGCGATGCCGCCCACGGCGTTGGAGACGGCGAAACTGGCATCCCCGGAAGACGCGGCAGAGATCGAGACGACCACCCCGGCCAGCGAGGTGGCGCCGCCGAGGATCAGCCCCCCGGCCAGGGCCTCGCCCATGCGGGTGCGGTCTGCGATGATGTCGGCAAGGTGGGTGGCCCGGATCGAAGCCCCGATGACTGCCGCGGCAGCGATGGCGAAGATCAGCAGGAGCAGCGGCAGGGAAACGTCTTCGAGCATCGGGTCTTTCTATGGGCTTTGGCCGGCGGGGCCATAAAGTTCGGGCCGCCTTTGGGGGGCGGCCCGGGGTCTTTGGTCAGGGGAATGTCAGGCGTGTCGGCCGCGCAGGGCGCGTGCGATCCAGATCAGCAGGCAGGCGCCGATGAAACCGATGATCAGCTGGCCGATCCAGCCGCCGAGCGTGCCGCCGACAACGGCGACGAGAATAGCATTCAGCACGATCGCGCCGACGATGCCGAGAACGATGTTCATGATGATACCCATGTTGGATTTCATGAACTTCTCTGCCAGCCAGCCAGCGATACCGCCGACGATGATGGCTGCAAACCAACCGAGTCCGGTCATGGGGGTCCTCCTTGATGGACGGTGCGGGATATGGCTCGGGGATATCCCGGCCTCTGACACACAAACACACGGACCCGGCCTGTTGTTCCCGTGTCCGTTCGGTTTTCCTGCCGGGTGGGGCTGGCGATGTTTGTCGGAGAGTGGGTCGGGCCGGGGGCGCGGGGGCGCGTGATCTGGGCGATGCAGGGCTTTCCCGTGCCGCGTGCCGTCCGCAAGACGCGGCCGGTGCCGTGGGCGGGTCAGCCCTGCGCGACGGTGCGGGTGATCACGTCCTCGACGCGGGCGAGGCCCCTGGCATTGTCGAACTTCGCCTCGGCCGTGGCGCGGGCGGCGCGGGCCATGTCGCTGCGGTCGGGCATGTCGAGGATCTGGGCGATGCGCCGGGCGAAATCCGCCTCGTCCCACTCGTCGGTCAGGAGGCCGTTCACACCGTGCTCCACCGCCTCCGGGATGCCCGCGTGGCGGGTGGAGAGGGTGATGCAACCGGAGGCGAGCGCCTCCTGGATGGCGGTGGGCAGACCTTCGGTGTTTCCGTCCTTCGCTGTGACGGAGTGCTGGAGGAAGACCTCCGTCGTGTGCAGCTTTTCGCGCACGGCGTCATGGGGCAGCGCGCCGGTGAAGGTGGTTTGTTCCGCGATCCCAAGGGTTTGCGCGAGGGTCCTGCAGTCGTCCAGCAAGGGGCCGTCGCCGATGAAGGTCAGATGCGCCTCGCGTCCGCGCGCGCCTTCGGCAAAGGCGCGGAGCGTGACCTGCGGGGCCTTCTTCTCGACCATGCGGCCCACGGCGAGAAAGCTGCCGGGGGTCTTCGGACCGGGGGTGAAGCGGCGGATGTCGACGCCGGAGGGCACGACGTGGGCATTGGGGTGCGAGACGCCGTGTTTCGCCAAGTTGTCGAGCAGGAACTGGCTGACGGAGAACATGCCCGCGAGCCGCGGCATCATCAGCCGGTAGGAGCGCACGCGCTGCGAAGAGGTCAGCATTTTCGAGGCGTCGGTGCCGCGCCAATAGGTGAAGACCGGGATCCCGAGGTCATTGCCTAGGCTGGCGACGACCAGCGCCTGCGTGCCGAATTCTGCAAGGATCACATCGACTTGCTCATCCTTCAGGAATCGCGCCAAGGCCTTGCGCCCGGCGCCGAAGGGCAGGCGGGAAGTGCCGTGCAGCAGTGCGCCGGAGGCGGCATGGAACGGTGCCGTCAGTGTGTCGGCCAGCGAGAGTTTCGCGCGGCGCACGAAGAGCGGCTTGCCGTAGGGGTCCTGCCCGTTGTGCCGCCCGCAGATCACGCAGGTGTTGCCGCCGAACATGTGTTCGATGTGGCGGTTGATGAAGGTCTCGCCGGGGACGAAGTAGTCGGAGGTGGCGATGGCGACTTTCATGATCAATCCCGGATGGTTGCGTGTCGGGCGTAGCCTCTGGCGGGCGCGCGGGCAAGGGCAGCGCACGCCCTTCACGTTGGTTTCGGCGCCGGAAAGGGTTTCCGGAGCGCGCGGTGGGGTTATCGCACCGTACGCTTCAAGGTGTTGTGGCGCTGCCTCCACGGGACCACCACGGGTTAACGCGGATTCATCTTTCACGGGCGGGCGTTAAGGGGCGAACCGGCCGTTTGGACCCCGATTCCCGGCCGGTTGGTAACTTTTCGGGCCTGGCGGCAGACGACGGGGTGTTGCGCGAGGCCCGCGGCGTTCATCTTTTGCATGACGTTGCGTCATTTTTGCCCGTGGATGGTCGCCTTGCCCGGCGGTGCGCCCGTGTCGGCGGCGGGTGCGAGGGGCCTGCCCCTCGCGCTCCCCGAGGTATTTGGACCAAGATGAAGGGGGGGCCGTTTCGTGGATCGGGGGGGCGGGTCAGAGGTCGGCGTGGAATTCCTCGATCAGGTGGGAGACCACGGCGCGCATCTGGCCGTTGTGGTCGGCGCCCCGGGCCCTGGCGTCGGCGAGGGCCGCGCGCTGGCGGCTGGCGGAGGTGCCGCCCGAAACGATGTCGCGGGCGCGGTGCAGCGCGCCGGTGCATTGCAGGACGCCCGCGTCTTCCTCCAGCAGGTCGATCAGCTCCTCGACCAGTTCGGGGAAGGGCACGATCTCTGCCCGGCCGAAGTCGATCAGCCCCTCGGTCGTGCCGTAGCGCTGCGCGCGCCAGCGGTTCTCCTCGATCAGGAAGCGGTCGTAGATCCGCCAGCGCTGGTTCTTCACCCGGAGCCGCCAGAGCATCCGCATCAGGCATTGCGAGATGGCCGCCAGCGTCAGCGCGTGTTCCAGCCGCGGCTGCACGTCCATGATCCGGGTTTCCAGCGTCGGGAACGCGGCGGAGGGGCGCAGGTCCCACCAGATGCGCGAGCCGTCCTCGATCACGCCGAGGTCGATCAGCACCTGCACCGAGCGTTCGTATTCCTGCCAGGACTGGAACTGCGGCGGCAGGCCGGTGCGGGGCAGGTTGTCGAAGACCGAGATGCGGTAGGAGGCGAGGCCGGTGTCCTCGCCCTGCCAGAACGGCGAGGAGGTGGAGAGCGCCAGCAGGTGGGGCAGGAAGTACCTCGCCTGCCGCATCAGGTCGGCGCGCAGCGTGTCGTCGTCGAGGCCGACGTGCACGTGCATCCCGCAGATCAGCATGCGCCGCACCACGCCGCCGAGGTCGCGGTCGAGCTCGTTGTAGCGTTGCTTGTCGGTGTGGGTCTGCGTTTTCCAGTCGGCCAGCGGGTGACAGGAGGCGGCGATGGGCGAGAGGCCGTGGCGCGCGGCGTGTTCCGACACCGTGGCGCGCAGCCGGCGCAGGTCGTCGCGGGCCGCGTCGACGGAGGCGCAGGGCCGGGTGCCGATCTCTACCTGGCATTGCAGGAACTCGGGCGAGACCTGGTCTTCGAGATCCTCGGAGAGGGCGGTCATCAGCGCTTCGGGCGCTTCGACCAATGCGCAGGTGTCGCTGTCGACAAGGAGGTATTCCTCCTCGATGCCGATGGTGAAGGCCGGTTGCGCCATGGGCTGTCTCCGCTGGTGCGGTGGGGCTGCCTCCGCTTGTGCGATCGGGCCGGTCTCCGCTTGTGCGGTGGGATGGTAGTGCCGGGCCTGCGCCCGCTCAAGGGTTGGGCGTGGGGCAGGCGGAAGCGGCGTGGGCGGCGTTCAGCGCGTCGAGGTCGGTGTCGGGCTGGCCCGCGAGGTGCAGCGCCTCGGCCACGTCATGGGTGATGTGGAAGCGCAGGGTGCTGACCGGCTCGACCACCTGCTGCATCATGCGGGCCATGCCGAAGCTGTGACCGGAGGCCACCAGCAGCACGCTGTCGGCCTTTTCCGGGAACCGGCGCAGGAGCGGTGCCAGCCGTTCGACCGCGACGATGATGCTGAGAAAACTGGCGTCGATCTCTGTCACCCCGGTCGCGTCGGTGAGCATGTTGCGGCGCGGGTCGAAGCGCGGGTCCTCGACGTAGCGCCGCAGCAGGTCGGCGCAGCCGGAGACGCTGATCTGCGCCGGCATCCTGAAAAAGGCGAGGTTGCGGTCGTCGTGCAGACTGAATTCGAACGTCATGTCGATGTCCCGGCGGTGTTCCGTGTCAGCTCCTTTCGGCCAGAAGGCTGCGCATCTTGCGGATGGTGTTCAGGTTGCGGGCGGTGCCTTCTGTCATCGCGGGCAGCCTGAGCCGCGAGCGGCCCTGTCCATCTGGGTAATGGATGTAGAGCGCGCCGGGACCGGGGCGAATGTCCTCTGCGGTGTGGTGCGTGGCGTCCGCGGCGGGGGCGGCGGGGATCGGGGCGTCGGTCAGGAGGCAGATCACCTTGTCGCCGGGCGCGTCGGGAAAGGGGGTGCCGGCGGTCAGCGCGTCGAGCTGGGCGAGGGTGCGCAGGAGGACACCCACGGGTTTGCCGGCACGGTCGTGCAGCGCCTTTTCCAGCGCGGACTGCACGTCGGCGGCGGCTGCGTCATGGCTGAAGGCCACGTTGCCGGAGGCGATGTAGGTCTGGACGTTCCGGGCCCCGATGCCTTCGGTCAGCGGCCTGAGGTCGGCCATCGCGAGCTTGCCGGTGCCGCCCACGTTCACGGCGCGGAGGAAGGCGGCATAGGCGGGCATGTGGTCGGTTCCCTGAGCGTGGTCCTGGCGGACCGCCCCGGAGGGCGGCCCGGTTTCATGTCAGCGGCCGCGGATGCGCGGGTCCAGCGCGTCGCGCAGGCCGTCGCCCAGGTAGTTCACGCTGAGAACCGTCAGCGAGATGGCGACACCCGGCAGCATCACGCGTTCGGGGAACCGCTCCATCCGCTGGACGGCGTCGGCCAGCATCTTGCCCCAGGTGGGGAAGTCGGAGGGGAAGCCCACGCCGAGGAAGGAGAGCGCCGATTCCGTGATGATCGCCGTGGCGAGGCCGAGGGCGGCGGACACCATGATCGGCGAGAGCACGTTGGGCAGCAGGTGGCGGCGGATCAGCTTGAACGGCGAGGTGCCGATGGAGCGGGCAGCCAGCACGAACTCGCGTTCCTTGATGGCGAGGATGTCGCCGCGCACGATGCGGGCTGTGGGCATCCACGAGGTGACGGCGATGACCGTCACGATGAGGATGAACATGCCCCCCTCGGGCCCGAAGTTGGCCCTGAGCGGTTGCCGGAAGAGCGTCACGGCGACCAGCAGCAGCGGCAGGATCGGCAGCGACAGGAAGAGGTCGGTCAGGCGCATGAGCGGGCCGTCCAGCCTCTTGAAGTAGCCGGCGATCACCCCGATGGCGGTGCCGATCACGAGGCTGAGGATCATCGCGGCCCAGCCCACGGCCATGGACGCACGCCCGCCCGAGAGCATCTGGGCGAGGTTGTCGCGGCCGAGCTGGTCGGAGCCGAGCGGCTTCTCCCACGAGACCTTGGCATCGGCGTCCCAGATCGCGGTGTAGATCGGGCGCATGTCCTTGTTGCGGATGTCCAGCTTCTGCGGGTCGACCGTGTAGATGTAGGGGCCGATCAGCACGGCGAGCGTGATGAAGACCAGGAACCCCAGCCCGAACATCGCGCCCTTGTGCTTGCGGAACTGGTCCCAGACGTCCTTGCCGCGCGAACGCGGCGGCTTTGTCGGGCCGGTGTCCTTCAGGGCCTCGATGGCGGCGGGGCCTTCGGCGAGGATTACATCGTCCTGTGGGCTTTCAGTCATAACGGATCCGCGGGTCGAGCACGCCGTAGAGGATGTCGGCGATCAGGTTGAAGAGCACGATGAGCACCGCGAAGATGAAGGTCAGCGTCATGACCATCGGCAGATCGTTGGCGAACAGCGCCGTGATCAGGAGCTGGCCGATGCCGTTCACCTTGAACACGTTCTCGGTGATGATGGCGCCGCCGAAGATCGACGGGATGCCGAGCGCGATCACGGTGACCACCGGGATCATCGAGTTGCGCACCACGTGCACGTTGACGACGATTGCCTCCGACAGGCCCTTGGCGCGGGCGGTGCGCACGTAGTCCTGCCCGAGGTTGTCGAGCATGGAGGCACGCATGTAGCGCGAGAGCTGCGCGGTGATCTGCAGCGCCAGCACCATGACCGGCATGATCATCTGCTGAAGCTGGATCTTGAAGCTGGCCCAGTCGTTCACGACGTGAGTCGTGTCGTAAATCGAGGGGAACCAGCCGAGCTGCACCGAGAACAGCACGATCAGCAGCGGGCCGGTGAAGAACGGCGGGATCGAGAAGCCGATCATCGTCACGAAGGTCCCGGCCTGGTCGAAGACCGAGTACTGGCGGTAGGCGGAGTAGATGCCCACCGGCAGCGCGATCAGGATCGCCACCACGTAGGCCACGCCCACCACCCACAGGGTCTGCGGGATGCGCTGGATGATGATGTCCATCACCGGCGAGCGGGTCTGCCACGAGATGTTGCGCTGTTCGGGCACCCAGAACTGCATCTCGCCGTTGACCTCGCGCACGCGGCCCGCTTCCTGCATGGAGGCGAGGAGCGTTTCGGTCGGCGCGAAGGTGGGGGTTTCCCAGTGCCAGGCCAGTTGCGTGCCGAACATCCAGTCGATGAAGACCTTGGGTTCGATCCAGAAGATCTGGACCAGCCATTTCCAGTACTGGACGAGAGGCGGTTCGCCGAGGCCGAGCGCCTCGCGCATCTTCTGCTTGACCTCGTCCGGCACCGTCAGCGGCACCTGGGCCATCGGATCGCCCGGGGCCAGTTGCAACAGCATGAAGATGATGAAGCTGATAAAGATGAGCGTCGGGATCGAGAGGATCAACCGTCGCGTGGCGTAGGTGAGCAACGCTTATCCCCCTGTCGGGCTTTGGTGAAGGTGGGTGCATCCCGCAGCGCCGGCACGGGACCGGACAAAGGGGCACAGGGTGTAAGACGGGGCGGCGCCGGGACGGTGTCCCGTGGTGCCGCGTGTGCGGAGGCTGGCATCGCCCGGCCTGTGCCGGTGGCAATCTTGCATGTCAACGTCTGTCCAGTGGAGGGCGGTCTTCGTCATCGGCGATGAGAGGATGGCGTCGCGCGGCATCGGGGACCCCATCTGCGGGAAGAGCGTCGTCGCATCGCCGGCGAGGCGGGGCGCGAAGGCGTCGATGCCGTCGGTCCAGAGGCTGCGGTCGAGGCTCCGGTTGTCATCCATCGGCGCGGCGATCCCTTCCGTGTCTTCAGGAATGCGCCCGCCCCGTGCGAAACGGGACGGGCGCGCGATCAGGAACTTATTGTTCGATGCGGTACCAGTCTGCGACGTTCCACAGCTCGGAGTCCCAGACGTTCAGCTTCACACCGCCAAGGCTGTTGGAGTGTGCCGAGAGGCGGCCGCGGTGCACCAGCGGGATCATCGCGCCTTTCTCGTAGGCCATCTGGCTGAGCTGGCGGCCGATTTCCTGGCGCTTCTGCATGTCGGCGGTCTGCGACAGCTCGTTCCAGAGCGCGTCGTATTCCTCGTCGCAGAAGCGCGAGATGTTCTCGCCCTGCCACTGGGTTTCCGGACGCGGAGCCTTGTCGCACAGACCGTTGCCCAGGTAGGCCTGCGGGTCGGTGCCGTTGAAGGTGTTGGCGTACATTTCGACGTCGGCGTAGAACTTCTGGAAGGTGTCCGGGGAGCCCGGGTCGCCGCCGAAGAACACGGAGCTGTCGACGTTGCGCAGTTCGACTTCCATGCCGATCTGCTCCCACCACTCCTTGATCAGCGCCTGGAAGTCCTGGCGGACGGCGTTGGTCGAGGTCTGGTAGAGGATCGAGAGCGGAACGCCGTCCTTCTCGCGGATGCCGTCGCCGTCGGAGTCGACGATGCCGGCCTCATCCAGAAGCGCCTTGGCGCCTTCGATGTCCTGCGTGCCGCAGTCCTCGTTCTGGTAGGCGAAGGGTTCGGGTGCGGGCACCCAGGAGCAGGTCACCTTGCCGGCCTGTCCGTAGCCCACTTCGACCAGCAGCGGACGGTCGATGGCCATGGACATCGCCTTGTAGACCGCCGGGTCGCCAAGGAACGGGTGCGGACGGATCACCGACCGCTCGTCCGGGCCAAGCGCCGGGTCGGGGTTGGTGTTGTTGATCATGATGCGTTCCATCAGCGGGCCGAAGCCTGCCACGGCGACACCCTGGCCGCCGGCTTCCATCTCGGCGATGACGTCGGGCGCGAGCTGGAGGTTCCAGGCGTAGTCGAATTCGCCGGTCTCCATGACCGCCGTGCCCGCTGCCGCAGCGTCGCCGCCGCCCTTGAAGGTCATGGTGGCGAAGGCCGGCTTGGCCGGATCGCGGTAGTTGCCGTTGGCCGAGAGGGTGATCACGTCGTTCGGCTTGAATTCTTCGACCACGAAGGGGCCGGTGCCGATCGGGTTGAAGTTCTGCTCGGTGCAGGTGGAGGCCGCGGCGCCCACGCAGTTCTCGAACTGGGCCTTCTGCAGGATCGGGGATTCACCGCCGACGAAGGGGCCGTAGGGAACGGGCTTCGCTTCGCCGAAGGTCACCACCACGGTCAGGTCGTCGGGCGTCTCGACCGAGGTCACGCCTTCGAACTTCGTCAGCTGCGCGCAGCCGCCTTCGGGGTGGGTGCAGTATTCGTAGGTGAATTTAACGTCTGCGGAGGTGAAGGGCGTGCCGTCCGACCACACGATGTCCGGTTTGATCTTCCAGGTGATCTGGGTCAGGTCCTCGGAGACGCCGCCGTTCTCGACCGTCGGGATCTCGGTTGCGAGCCAGGGCACGAGGGTGCCGGTTTCGTCGTAGCGCGCCAGCGGCTCGATGATCATCGACGAGGCCTCGACGTCCTTGGTGCCGCCCGAGAGGAACGGGTTCAGGATCGACGGGGCCTGCCAGTAGATGATCTTCACCTCGCCGTCCGCGCCGCGCTCTGCGAGCGCGGGGGCAGCGAGAGCTGTCACGGCCGCGGCACCCATCATCAGGGATTTCAGGGTCATGTTTCACTCCATGTTGGTCGGGACCGGCATCATGTCCGGTCCGCTTCGTTGATGCCGGGAAGGCTGTTCATCCGGTCAGGTCCGTTTCAACCCGAAAAAGACCCGTGCCCCGAATTCGCCCCCTGTGCCGGTCCATCGAAACCCGCGGATGCTCAAAATGCAAGCATTGCCTAAGGGCATCCCGGACGCATTCGGGAAGGGTCGGGGGGAAGGACGTGGCGCGGGCTGCCCGTGCAGGGGATTGATTTCGCTGAGGGTTGTGCGGCGGCGGGCTGTCTCGCTTGGGTCCGGGGCGGCCTTCGGGGCAATGGAAAAAGGGTTGGGCGGCCTGTCGGGGCATGTGCGTGCCCCGGGTTAAGCCATTGGCGGCATGGGTCTTTCAGCGGCGGATTGCCGCGCCGGGCGGGCGCGATGGCATTTCGTGCGGTTTCTGGACCGGGCGGCGGGCCGTCTGGCGGGCTGTCCGGCGCCGCCTGAAACCGTTCGGCTTTGCCCCTTTTTTTGGCATGCTGCACGGAGGCGCTGCGGCCCTTGTTCCACAGTCTCGCGCGGGGCGCCGGAAAGGGCATCCGGGCGCGCCCGGAGGGCTCTGACCTCCGGGAATGCGCGATGGGACCTTTACGCCCCGGAGCCGGGCTTTTAGCCTTCGCCGCGACAAGGGAGTTTCGAAGATGCTGGACGACACCACGGATACCGCCGCGACCGGGGCCGCAGAGGCCCAGGTGCCCATCGCCCGGATCGAGAAGCTCCGGGTCGAATTCCAGACAAAGGACGGCCCGGTGGTGGGCGTCGAGGACATCTCGTTCGAGATCAACCCGGGCGAGACGGTCTGCGTCGTCGGCGAATCGGGATCGGGCAAGTCGGTGTCCTCGCTGTCGCTGATGCGGCTGATCGAATACGGCGGCGGCGACATCGCGGGCGGCAAGATGCTGTTCGACCGGCGCGAGGGCGGGGTGATGGACCTGGCCACCGCCGACCAGAGCCTGATGCGCCACATCCGCGGCAACGAGATCGGCATGATCTTCCAGGAGCCGATGACCGCGCTGAACCCGGTGTTCACCGTGGGCCGCCAGCTGACCGAAGGGCTGCGCGTCCACCGCGGCATGTCGAAGAAGCAGGCGGAGGCACGGGCGCTGGAACTGCTGCGCGAGGTCCGCATCCCGGAACCGGAGCGGCGGCTGAAGCAGTATCCGCACGAACTGTCGGGCGGCATGCGCCAGCGCGTGGTGATCGCCATGGCCCTGGCCTGCAAGCCGCGTCTCCTGATCGCGGACGAGCCGACAACCGCGCTCGACGTGACGATCCAGGCCGAGATCCTCGCCCTGATGGACCGCCTCAAGCGCGAGACCGGGACGGCGGTGATGTTCATCACCCACGACATGGCGGTGGTGGCGCAGATGGCCGACCGCGTCGTCGTGATGTTCCGCGGCAACAAAGTGGAGGAAGGCCGGGTCGAGGAGATCTTCGAGAACCCGCAGCACCCCTATACCAAGGCGCTGCTGGCCGCCGTGCCGAAGCTGGGCGAGATGACCGGCAAGGACCTGCCGGAACCGATGCGGCTGGTGGGGAGGACCGACCAGAACCTCGACCCGATCAAGGGCTCGGACGAGGTGCTGCTGAAGGTGCAGAACCTCGTGACGCGATTCCCGGTGAAGGGCGGCTTCTTCCGCCGGACGGTGGCCTATGTCCACGCGACGGAGGATGTGTCGTTTACGCTCAACAAGGGTCAGACGCTGAGCCTCGTGGGCGAGTCGGGCTGCGGCAAGTCCACGGCGGGGCGGTCGCTCCTGCGGCTGGTAGAGCCTTTGTCGGGCAAGATCGAGCTCGACGGCACCGACATCATGGCGCTGTCGCAATCGGGCCTGCGCGACGCGCGGCGCGAGATGCAGATGATCTTCCAGGACCCCTTTGCCTCGCTGAACCCGCAGTTGCAGCTGGCCGACCAGGTGGCGGAGCCCCTGGTGAACTACGGCATCGGGTCCGGGTCGGAGATCCAGGACAAGGTGGCCAACCTCTTTGACCGGGTGGAACTGCCCCGGTCCTTCATGCGGCGCTATCCGCACGAGCTGTCCGGCGGCCAGCGGCAGCGGATCGCCATCGCGCGGGCGCTGGCGCTGAACCCGAAGCTGATCGTGGCGGACGAGGCGGTCTCGGCGCTTGACGTGTCGGTGCAGGCGCAGGTGGTGAACCTGATGATGGAACTGCAGGCGGAGCTGGGGCTGGGCTATGTCTTCATCAGCCACGACATGGCGGTGGTGGAGCGGGTCTCTCACACGGTGGGGGTCATGTACCTTGGCCGGATCGTGGAACTGGGACCGCGCCGCGCGGTGTTCGAGGACCCTCAGCACCCCTATACCAAGGCCCTGATGAAGGCGGTGCCGATCGCCGATCCGCGCCGCCGGAAGGCGGAGAAGGACCTGAACTTCAAGCCGATCCCGTCGCCGATCCACCCGGTGGGTTATGAGCCGGGGCCCTCGGTCTACGAGGAAGTCAGCCCGGGGCACCTCGTGCTGACCTCGGACAGCGGCTATTGAGGGCAGGGGCGGTTTTTCCGTGAAGGATCGCGCAAGGCAAATCTGAAAGCGAAGAAGCAGGGGGCGGTGCGCCGCGCCCCGGCCTGTCTGGAGGCATGATGACGGAACGACTTGCGCCGCGTGCGCTGCTGGAGCGGCTCGTGGCGTTTCCCAGCGTCAGCCGGGAGCCGAACGGCCCGCTGATCGACTGGGTGGCAGAGTACCTGCGGTCCCACGGGATCGAGGTGGGCCTTCACGACAAGGAGGGCGCGCCGGGGTGGAAGGCGCTGTATGCCCACGTCGGGCCGGAGGTCGAGGGCGGTGTCGTGCTGTCGGGCCACACGGACGTGGTGCCGGTGGACGGGCAGGCCTGGGACACCGACCCCTGGGTGCTGACCGAGAAGGACGGCCGGCTTTACGGACGCGGGTCCTGCGACATGAAGGGCTTCGACGCGCTGGCGATCTGGGCGATGGTCGAGGCGAAACATGCGGGCGTCACCCGGCCCTTGCAGATCGCCCTCAGCTACGACGAGGAGGTCGGCTGCACCGGCGCCCCGGCGCTGGTCGAGGCGATGCAGGTGCTGCCGCGTGCGACGGACGTGATCGTGGGCGAACCCACGATGATGAAGGCGGTCTCCGGCCACAAGGGCGGCGTGAGCTGGTGGGTGCATGTGCACGGATTCGAGGTGCACTCCTCGATGCTGCACACCGGCGTCTCGGCGATCATGTGGGGCGCGAAGCTGATCGACTGGTGCAACGGCGTGAACGCGGCGGCGGAGGCGTCGGAGCCCCTGGGCTTGGCCGCGCTGTTCGATCCGCCCTACACCAACGTGCACGTCGGCCAGATCTCGGGCGGGACGGCGCACAACATCACCGCCAAGGACTGCGAGTTCGGGGTGGGCTTCCGCGTTGTGCCGGGCGAGGAGCTGGAGACCTACCGCGCGCTGTTCGCCGCCAAGGTCGAGGAGCTGACCGCCGAGATGAAGGCGGTGCGCCCGGAGGCGTGGATCGAGGCGCGCGAGATGTTCTCCCTGCCGCCCTTCGCGCCGGAAGAGGACAACACCGCCGAGGCGCTGGTGCGGCGCCTGACCGGCGACAATTCGGAGAACTACGTGAGCTACGCCACGGAGGCGAGTCACTTCCAGACCGCCGGATACAGGGCTGTGGTCTGCGGGCCGGGCTCCATCTCGGTCGCGCACCAGCCCAACGAGTCGATTGCAATCAGCCAGTTGCAGGAGGGCGAGGCCTTCATGCGGAGGTTGCTGGAGGCGCTGGCGTGATCTTTCCGTTCAGGGACGAGGGCGAGCGGGACTTTCGCGGTCCGCTGCCGGAGGCGGTCGACGTCGCGGTGATCGGCGGCGGCGTGATCGGTGTGTCGACGGCGCTGTTCGCGGCGCGCGCGGGCAAGCGGGTGCTGCTGCTGGAGAAGGGCCGCATCGCCGCCGAGCAATCCTCGCGCAACTGGGGCTGGATCCGGGTGCAGGGCCGCGACATGGCGGAGATCCCGGTGGCACAGGAGGCACAGCGCCTCTGGCAGGAGTTCGACGCGGAATGCCGCGGTGCGCTGGGGGTAGAGACGGTCGGCGTGTCCTACCTGGCCGGGTCGGAAGCCGAGATGGCCGCCTTCGAAGGCTGGCTGACGGAGGCGAAGGGGCAGGGCGTCACCTCGCGGCTGGTGGGCCGGGCCGAGACGGCGCGCACCATGGGTTATCCGCACGCGGGATGGTGCGGCATGCTGCTGACGCCGTCGGACATGAAGGGCGAGCCTTGGGTCGCCGTGCCCCGGCTGGCGAAACTGGCGGAAGCGGACGGCGCGATGATCCGCGAGCGGGTGGCGGTGCGCAGGCTCGACATCAGCGCGGGGCAGGTGACGGGCGTGGTGACCGAAGAGGGCACCGTCCGCGCCGAAAGCGTGGTGCTGGCGGGCGGCGCGTGGTCGTCGCTTCTGCTGGCGCGCCACGGGGTCCGTGTGCCGCAGCTTTCGGTGCGCTCGACCGCGCTGGCGACGCGGCCTTTGCCGGACCTGAATGTGCCCGCCTCGGTCGACGGGGAGATCGCCTTCCGGCGGCGGGCGGACGGGGGATATACCCTTGCGCCCTCGGGATTTGCCGAGCTTTACACCGGCGCCGACATGCTGCGCCATCTGCCGGTCTACCTGAAGCTGGCCCTGCAGGGGTCGTTCGACGTGCACCTGCGCGGGCCGCAGCCGCGCGGCTGGCCCGATGCGCCCGGCGTGGCGCGGTTCTGGAACGGCGACGAGGTCAGCCCCTTCGAACGGGTGCGCATCCTCGACTCCGGCCCGAACCGGAAGCGGGTGCTGGAGCTGCTGCGCCGCTTCGCGGAGATCTACCCGGCGCTCGGGGAAGTGCACCTGAAGACCGCCTGGGGCGGGATGATCGACGTCATGCCCGACGTGGTGCCGGTGGTGGACCGGGTGGCGGCGCTGCCCGGCCTGACGGTCTGCACGGGGATGTGCGGGCACGGCTTCGGCGCGGGTCCCGCCTTTGGCCGGATCGCCGCCGACCTCGCCATGGGGCGCGATCCGGGGACCGCGCTCGACCGTTTCCGGCTGTCACGCTTTACGGACGGGTCCAAGCTGGTGCCGGGGCCGAACATCTGACGCCTCTCCCTTGAGCGATTTCCGACCATACGGTCAGGATTGTCGCCCGAGCGCTTGCGTTCGGCATGTATCTCACTAGGCTCGCCGCCGACATGACTGACTGGCCCCGGTGCCTGCGGGGCCGCTCGCACACAAGGAGACTTCCATGCCCGTCAAGAACCGTTTCGCAGAGCTTCATGGCGACATTACCGCGTGGCGACGCGACCTTCATCAGCACCCCGAGATCCTGTTCGAGACCCACCGCACCAGTGCGCTTGTGGCCGAGAAGCTGCAGGCCTTCGGCTGCGACGAGGTGGTGACCGGCATCGGGCGCACCGGCGTGGTGGGCGTCATCAAGGGGCGCGGCACCGGGTCGGGCAAGGTGATCGGCCTGCGCGCCGACATGGACGCGCTGCCCATCGAGGAGCAGACCGGGGTGGAATACGCCTCCAAGACGCCGGGCGCGATGCATGCCTGCGGCCACGACGGACATACCGCGATGCTGCTGGGGGCGGCGCAGTACCTGGCCGAGACGCGCAACTTTGACGGTACGGTGGTGGTGATCTTCCAGCCCGCCGAAGAAGGCGGCGGCGGCGGCAAGGAGATGTGCCAGGACGGCATGATGGAGCGCTTCGGCATCCAGGAGGTCTATGGCATGCACAACTGGCCCGGGCAGCCGGTGGGCAGCTTCTCGATCCGGTCGGGGGCGTTCTTTGCCGCGACCGACCAGTACGAGATCACCATCCACGGCAAGGGCGGCCACGCCGCCAAGCCGCACCAGACGGTGGACCCGGTGGTGATCGCGGCGCAGCTTGTGCAGGCGATGCAGAGCATTTCCAGCCGCAACGCCGATCCGGACGATCCGATCGTGGTGTCGGTCACCTCGATCGAAAGCTCGTCGAAGGCGTTCAACGTCATTCCTGCGCGGGTGACGCTGAAAGGCACGATGCGCACCATGTCGAAGGAGAACCGCGCGCTGGGTGAAGAGCGGATCAAGGCGCTGGCCCCGCTGACCGCCGAGGCCTTCGGCGGCACGGCAGAGGTGCGCTGGATCGCGGGCTACCCGTCGATGGTGAACTCCGATGAGCAGACGGAATTCGCGGCGGATGTGGCCGAGGCGATCTCGGGCGGCTGCGAGCGCAACGCGCCGATCACCATGGGCGGCGAGGACTTCGCCTACATGCTGGAGGAACGCCCCGGCGCCTATATCCTCGTGGGCAACGGCGATTCCGCTGACGTGCACAACCCCGGCTACAACTTCAACGACGAGGCCATTCCGGCGGGCTGTTCGTGGTGGGCGGAAATCGTCGAGCGGCGGATGCCGGTGACGAACTGATGCCCACGGCCATCGTGACGGGGGCCGCGCGCGGGATCGGGCGCGGCATCGCCGGGCGGCTGGTGGCCGATGGCTGGGAGGTGGCCGCGCTCGACCTGTCGTTCGAGGGCGATGTGGCGGGCCGGGCGGTGGTTTGCGACGTGTCGGACGAGACGTCTGTCGCCGCGGCCTTCGACAGCCTTGCGGACATGCTGGCCGACGGGCTGGACCTCCTGGTCAACAACGCGGGCGTCGCCGGGCCGGAAAGCGGCCCGGTGGAGGACCTGTCGCTTGAGGACTGGAACCGCTGGATTGGCGTCAACCTGACCGGCACCTTCCTGATGGTGCGCGCGGCGGTGCCGTTCCTGCGGCAGGCGCGCGGGTCGGTGGTCAACCTCTCGTCGACACGGGCACGCATGGCGGAGCCGGACACGGAGGCCTACTGCGCCTCCAAGGGCGGGGTCGAGGGGCTGACGCAGGCGCTGGCGGTTTCGCTCGGGCCGGAGGTGCAGGTCAACGCCATCGCGCCGGGCTGGATCGTGACCGAAGGCTGGGACGACCTGCGCGCGGTGGATCACGCCCAGCATCCCGCCGGGCGGGCAGGCCGCGTGGACGACATCGCCGGGACGGTCGTCTGGCTGGCGGGGGCGGGGTTCGTCACCGGGCAGGTCGTCACCGTCGACGGCGGCATGACGCGCAAGATGATCTACGCCGAATGATCGGGCGGCGCCCGGGCGGATTTCATCTGGCGCGCGGCGCGGTCGGCGGCTAGGACACGGCCATGACCCAGACCGCCAACATCATGTGCATCAAGTGGGGCACGCTTTTCGGCCCCGAATACGTCAACCGGCTCTATTCCGGCGTGCGCCGGAACATGACGCGGCCCGTGCGCTTCTTCTGCATGACGGAGCACGCCGAGGGGCTGCATCCGGACATCGAGGTGCTGCCCCTGCCGGTGGAGCCCTTCGCGGAACCCATGGCGGAGGCGCTGAAGGTGGCGAACCGTCAGGGGGCGATGCGCAAGGTCTCGCTGTTCCGGCCGGGGCTTGTGCCCGACCTTGAGGGGCCCGTGCTGGGCTTCGACCTCGACGTGGTGGTGACCGGCGGGCTGGACGGGATCTATGACCTCGCGCCGGAAACGGTGGCCATGCGGATCGACTGGATCGAGAAGCGCAAGGGCCGCGTCACGGGGCACGGCTCGGTCTTCCGGTTCGATCCGGCGGTGCACGGGTTCCTCTACGAGGACATCGCCGCCGACCCCTACGCGGAGGTCGAGAAGGCCCGCGGATCGGAGCAGCGCTATACCTCGACCAAGGCGCTGGATCGCGGTGTTTTCACATATATTCCGGATCCTTGGGTGGTGTCCTTCAAGTATGACTGCAACCCGTTCCCGATGAACTACCTGCGTCCGCCGACGCTGCCGGAGGATGCGCGGGTGGTCTGTTTCCACGGCCGTCCGAAGATGACCGACGCACTGACCGGGTGGTCGGGGTCGTTTATCCGCTATTCCAAACCCTGCGCCTGGCTGCAGGAGCACTGGATCGACCGATCGCGGGACGACCTGGGCGGCGACTGGGCGTGAGTGTGCCGGGCGTTCGCGCCGGTTGAGGCGGCGGATGCGAGGGGCCGGCCCCTCGCGCTCCCCGAGGTATTTCGGCCAAGATGAAGGGGCACGGCGGTCGGCATGGCTGGCCGTGGCCGGGGTGTTGCCGGTCGTGCCGGACGGGGAAGGCCCGCCGGTGCGGGCGGGCCTTCTTCGGTGCGGGTCCGGGGGGATGGGCCTTCGGGAACCGGATGGGGCGGCCCCGTGGTCCCGCGGTGTCCGGGCGCTTATTTGTTCTGGCCGTAGGAATAATCGGCGCCGTTGATCCGGCCGTCGTCGTTGAGGTCCTCGGCGGTCTCTTCGGCGGCGGACTGGCCTGCGGCGTAGTCCTTGCCGTTGGTGCGGCCGTCGGCGTTGCGGTCGGCGCCTGCCTTGGCGGCCTGTCCCGGCGGTGTGCCCACGTGGCCGGCGACGGCGGGGGCGGACATGCCGAGGACGGCGATCAGGACAATGAAATAACGCATGGATGGATTTCCTCTCTCTGTTGGTGCCGCGCCGGCCCTCCTCCGGCGCGGCGCATGGAGAAGACACGAAGGCCGCGGGTTTCCGGTTTCGGCGCAGCGGGTCCGGCGATCCCGTCGGCGGGAAGATGCCGATGCGGCGGCGCGATCCGCGCCCCGGGTCATGCCGCGTGGCCCCAATGCGCCATGAGCGCGCGGCCTTGCCGATGGGGGCCAAGGCGCGCTAAGAGCGGGTCGGAGAAAGAGAATGGAGAGAGCCGCCATGGCACGTCGTGTCGTCGTCACCGGGCTTGGACTGGTCACCCCTCTGGCCGATGGGGTGGAAGCGAGCTGGAGCCGCCTTCTGGAAGGGCAGTCGGGCGCCGGTCCGATCACGCGTTTCGACGCGAGCCACCTGGGCACCACCTATGCCTGCGAGGTTCCGCTGGGGGACGGGTCCGACGGGACGTTCAACTGCGACGCCTACATGGACAAGAAGGAACAGCGCAAGGTCGACGAGTTCATCAAGTTCGGCATCGCCGCCGCCGACCAGGCGGTGCGTGACTCGGGCTGGATGCCCGAGGACGAGGAGAGCCGCGAGCGGACCGGCGTGATGATCGGGTCCGGCATCGGGGGCCTGTCCTCCATCGCCGACACCGCGCTTCTGATCCGGGACAAGGGGCCGCGGCGCGTGTCGCCGTTCTTCATTCCCGGCGCGCTGATCAACCTGATTTCGGGCAACGTGTCGATCCGCTATGGCTTCAAGGGGCCGAACCACGCCGTGGTGACCGCCTGTTCCACCGGCGCCCATGCCATCGGCGACGCGGCCCGGCTGATCAAGTACGGCGATGCGGACGTGATGCTGGCGGGCGGCGCCGAGGGCGCGATCTGCGAGATCGGCATCGCGGGCTTCAACGCCTGCAAGGCGCTGTCGACCAAGCGCGCCGACGATCCGAAGGCCGCGAGCCGCCCCTATGACGCCGACCGCGACGGGTTCGTGATGGGCGAGGGCGCGGGTGTCGTCGTGCTGGAGGAATACGAGCACGCCAAGGCGCGCGGCGCGAAGATCTACGCCGAGGTCTGCGGCTACGGCCTGACCGGCGACGCCTATCACATCACCGCCCCCTCCGAGACCGGCGAGGGCGGCGAGCGGTCGATGCGCGCGGCGCTGAAGGACGCGGGCCTGACGCCTGCGGATCTCGACTACATCAACGCGCATGGCACCTCGACCATGGCGGACACCATCGAGCTGGGCGCGGTGGAGCGTCTGCTTGGCGACCATGCGTCCAAGGTGACGATGTCCTCGACCAAGTCGATGACCGGCCACCTGCTGGGCGCGGCGGGCGCGATCGAGGCGATCTTCTCGATCCTCGCGATCCGCGACCAGGTGGCGCCGCCGACCATCAACCTCGACAATCCGGCGGTCGAGACGCCCGTGGACCTGGCGCCCAACGCCAAGCGCGAGCGGCGGATCGCCTATGCGCTGTCGAACAGCTTTGGTTTCGGCGGCACCAATGCCAGTGTGATCTTCGGCAAGCTGGACTGAGCCTGCCGGGCTGAAGATCAGGGCGCGCGCGACGGGTCGGGCGCGCCTGAACGAGGTGAGCACAAGCCCCCGGACGAGGGGCGGAACAAAGGGCAAGATAGGGGCAATATCATGTGGCGCAGTATCGCCTCGAACGCGCTGACCCTTCTGGTTGTCGCGACATTTCTCTTTGGGGGCCTGCTGCTTTGGGCGCAGGCGGAGTATTCGGCAGAGGGGCCGCTGAACGCGCCGATCTGCCTAGAGGTGCCGCGCGGCACCAACATGTCCCGTGTTTCGGACAATCTGGCCGATCAGGGCGCGGTGAAGAGCGCGATGATGTTCCGCCTTGGTGCCGAATACGGTGACAAGACGCAGGAGCTGAAGGCCGGGAGCTACCTGGTGCCCGAGCGCGCCTCCATGTCCGAGATCACCGAGATCATCACCCGCGGCGGTGCTTCGACCTGCGGGACGGAAGTGGTCTATCGCATCGGCATCAACCGGGCGACGGTGCAGGTGCGGGCCATCGACCCGAACACCGGCCGCTACGAAACGCAGGCGAGCTTCGACCCGGCCGAGGAAGAGGTGCCGGAGGAATACACCCAGGTGCGGCAGGCGAACGACACGCGGTATCGCGTGGCGCTGGCCGAGGGCGTGACGAGCTGGCAGGTGGTGCAGGAGCTGGGCGAGATCGACGTGCTGGAAGGCGAGGTCGAGGTGCCGGAAGAGGGCAGCCTTGCCCCCGACAGCTACGAGATCGGCGTCGGCGACACCCGCGCGAGCGTGATCGAACGGATGCGCCAGGCGCAGGAGCTGATCCTGGCGGAGGAGTGGTCGAACCGCGAGGAAGGCCTGCCGCTGAACAGCCCGGAGGAGGCGCTGATCCTCGCCTCGATCATCGAGAAGGAGACCGGCAACGCGGAGGAACGTGGGCTGGTGGCCTCGGTCTTCGTGAACCGTCTGGAGAAGGGCATCCGCCTGCAGACCGACCCGACCGTCATCTACGGCGTGACCGAGGGCAAGGGCATCCTCGGGCGCGGGCTGCGGCAGTCGGAACTGCGGGAAAGCACGCCGTGGAACACCTACGTGATCGACGGTCTGCCGCCGACCCCCATCGCCAACCCGGGCCGCGCCTCGATCGAGGCGGCGCTGAACCCGTCGTCGTCCGACTACGTCTACTTCGTCGCGAAGACGCTGGACCCGGCGGATGGCCACGTGTTTGCCGAGACGCTGGACGAGCACAACCGCAACGTGGCGGCCTATCGCGCGCTGGAGGTGCAGCGGGACAACTGAGGCTGTTGGCGGGCCGGGACTGTTGCTGACGTGAAGCGCGCCCGCCCGGCGGCGTGACGTCCCGGCGGGGGCCCGCCGCGCGCGTCAGAGGCGGATGACGTATTCCTTGGTCGTCGTCTCCACCACTTCCCATGTTCCCCGGAAGCCCGGGCGCAGGATGAAGCTGTCGCCCGCCCGCACCTCGAAGCTGTCGCCGCCGTTCTCGGTGAGGATCGAATGGCCTTCGAGGATGCGGCAGTATTCCCATTCGTCGTAGCTGACCTGCCACTTGCCGGGCGTCGCGCGCCACGTGCCGCAATAAAGGCCGTCGCGGTCCTCCACGTTCCATGTGGTGAATTCCGGTGTGCCGGAGATCACTTTCTCGGCGGGCGGGGCGTCGTGCTCGGCCTCGATGTCCGTGGTGATGCGCAGAAAGGTCTGGGTCATTTGGGCGGCCTGTTGGTGGCTGGGGGGCTGTGGGGCGGTGGCGGGCTGCGACGTTTGTGTCAGGCCGATGAGATCGTGGCGCGGGTCTTCTTCGGCAGTTTCGAGAAGATCAAATCGTAGGAGGTCCGGATCCGGTCGCGGAGTTCGTCCTCCGGCACCGCGTTCCAGTCGATCAGCACCCAGGAACGGTGGAAATAGGGGGCCTTCTGTGCGCGGCCCATCTCGATCAGCAGTTGCGCGTCCTCCGTGGAAGGTGTCTTGACCGAGACGCCCAGCCCCATGGCGCCGATGCTGGCGAACATCTTGTCGCCGACCTTCCACGCATCGTGGCCGCCGCCCCAGGGATCGGAGACTTCGGCGGCGGGCAGGGCGGCACATATGGCATTGACGGTTTCGCGGTTCATGGCCGGAGCATGGCAGGCGCCGTGTCAGTCGTCCAGCGCGGCGTCGATGACGTGGCGCGGGCCGGGGCCGCGGCGGGCGGCGCGGTCCTCGGGGTTGTAGAGCGCGCAGCGTTGCAGGGACAGGCAGCCGCAGCCGATGCAGCCGTCGAGGTTGTTCCTGAGCGCGGTCATGCGGGCGATGCGTGCGTCCAGCACACGGGAAAAGCGGCGCGAGATGCGGGTCCAGTCGGCGCGGGTGGGCGCACGGTCCCGGGGCAGGCGGTCGAGGTCGGCGCGGATATCGGTCAGGGAGAAGCCCAGCTGCTGCGCGATCATCACGAAGCTCAGCCGCCGGATGTCGGCGCGCTGGAACCGGCGCTGGCCGGAGGCGGTGCGCGCGGGAAAGACCAGCCCCTCCGATTCGTAGTGGCGAATGGCGGAGGGGGCGAGGCCGGTGCGCTCGGCGATTTCTCGGATTGTCAGGCCGTCTCTCTTCATCGTGCGGAAATCGTGCGTTATTTTGTTCTTGAGTTCAAGTGGACTTGAACGACTAGGATGCAAGCCGTTGAAACCGAATGAAAGGAATACCGAATGGCACGGCTTGAGCATGTGAACGTGACGGTCAGCGATGCAGAGGCGACGGCGGCGCTGCTGGAGGATCTTCTGGGCTGGCGGGTGCGCTGGCAGGGGCCGGCGATCCACGGCGGGACCTCGATCCACGTGGGCGACGACGCGACCTACCTTGCGCTCTACAGCCCGAAGCGCATCGACGCGCCGCATGACGACACCTACACCCGCGCCGGGTCGATGAACCACATCGGGCTGGTGGTGGACGACCTCGACGCGACGGAGGCGAAGGTGCGCGAGATGGGCTTCACCCCGCACAGCCATGCCGACTACGAACCCGGGCGCCGGTTCTACTTCGACGGGCCGGACGGGGTGGAGTACGAGATGGTCTCCTACGCCTGAGGGCCGGGGCGCAGCGGGGGCGGAGGAAGGCGGCATGCCGGCCGAGGTCCGAGATTGACAGGCTACAACCTTTGGTGGATCATCGAGGCATTACATGCATTCATTTTTCAGCAAGAGGTCATTGCCATGCCACCTCCTCCCCCTCCTGCACAGGACGGCGCACTGAAGCGCGTGATCCTTCTGGCGATCCAGAACGACCGCAGGATCAGCAATCACGAAGCCGACGGGATCATCGGTGTCACGAAACTGGACGCGCAGGTGACGGATGCCGAGTACGCCACACTGTGTCACCTGGTGTCCTGGTCGAAGTCGCTGTCGGTCACGTCGCGCAACAAGATCATGAACTACCTCGCGGACGCGCTGTCCCTGAAGGGACCTTACGTGAAAAACAAGGTGCGCGACCTTGTCGGGCAACCGCTCGTCTCGACCCATCAGTGCGTGACGCTGCTTCAGTATTACACCCACGTCGGCCTGACGTCCGGCTGGCGACAGGGGCTGCGGGTGCGCGGGAACGATGCGCTCATCGAGCGGGGCACGGCCATCGCCACCTTCGAATACGGCAAGTATCCGAACAAGGCGCATGGCAACCATGGTGCCTTTTATGACGGCCAGGATGCGACGGGCATCTATGTCGTGGAGCAATGGTCCGGGCTGGACGCGATCCAGCGGCGCCATGTGACCTTCCAGGGGCTGGACGGGATGATGTGGAAAGACCCCAGCAACAACGGCGATGCGTTCTCGGTGATCCGCATGGTGTGAAGGGGGCGGCGGGAAACGCTTGGCAGACGGGACGCAGGCTGATAGATGGTGCGCATGACCAACCGCAACGCCATCATCATCGCTTGCATTATCCGCTGACATCGTCGGCGGGCCGGTCTTCTATTCCCTCTCAGAGTTGAAGTTGCTAATCCCGCCGCGAGCAATCGCCGAGGACCACGCACCATGGCCGACCCGAATCCCGCCCCGCTGGAGATCAGGCTGACGAACACCCGCACCCGGTCGAAGGAGGCGCTTGTCCCGATCGACCCGGAAAACGTGCGGATGTATGTCTGCGGCCCGACGGTCTACGACCGGGCGCATCTGGGCAACGCGCGGCCCGTTCTGGTGTTCGACGTGCTCTACCGGCTGCTGCGCCATGTCTACGGCGCGGAGCACGTGACCTACGTGCGCAACTTCACCGACGTGGACGACAAGATCAACGCGACGGCGCTGGCGCGCAAGGAGGCGGGGGCGGACGGCACGCTGGAAGAGCTGATCCGCGAACGCACCGAAGAGACGATCTCCTGGTATCTGAAGGACATGGGCGAACTGGGCGCTCTGGAGCCCGACCGGATGCCGCGCGCGACGGAATACATCGCGCCCATGGTGGCGATGATCGAGGGGCTGATCGAAAGCGGCCATGCCTATGCCGCGGAAGGCCACGTGCTGTTCCGCGTGCGGTCCTACGCGGCCTACGGCAAGCTGTCGGGCCGGTCGGTGGACGACATGATGGCGGGCGCCCGGGTCGAGGTCGCGCCCTACAAGGAAGACCCGATGGACTTCGTCCTGTGGAAGCCGTCTTCGGACGAGCTGCCGGGCTGGGACAGCCCCTGGGGCCGCGGGCGCCCGGGCTGGCACATCGAATGCTCCGCGATGTCCTACGAGCTGTTCGGGCCGAGTTTCGACATCCACGGCGGAGGCAACGACCTGATGTTCCCGCACCACGAGAACGAGATCGCCCAGTCGTGCTGCGCGCATCCCGAGGGCGACTTCGCGAAGGTCTGGATGCACAACGAGATGCTGCAGGTCGAGGGAAAGAAGATGTCCAAGTCGCTGGGCAACTTCTTTACCGTGCGGGATCTGCTGGAGGGACATGGCGGCATGGAGGGCATTCCCGGCGAAGTCATCCGTTACGTGATGCTGAGCACCCACTACCGCAAGCCCATGGATTTTACCGAGGAGAAGGCGCGGGAAGCAAAGAGAAAGCTTTCGCATTGGCGATCACTTCTCAAGGAAGCAGGTACAGGCAGGGTTGCCGCGCAATACGTCGATGACGGTGTTTTGTTTAACCTTCGGCAGGACTTGAACACCAAGCCCGCGCTAGACATCGTTGGCAGCATAGCAGACCGTCTGAAAGCCGCGTTGCAATCTGAGAAGCAAAGGGCCGCGGGGGATAGAAATTTCCCGGAAGCAGCAGAGTCTAGCGCTGAACTGGCGTCAAAGCTCAAGTCATCAGCCGACATTCTGGGTCTCTTGAAAGATGATCTCGGAGAATGGTTCGAAGAGAGTTCACCTTACGACTTGTCCGATTTCTCAACGAAACTTTTCAACCTCCGGGCCGAGGCTGTGGCAAAGGCGCAGGTTCCCGGTGCGGACAAGAAAGAGTGTTTTAGAGAACTGGACGAGATGAAGTCCGCATTGGTTGCGGCTGGTCTCGAAGTCCGGATGTCCAAGGCGGGCGTCGAGCTGGTGCCGGGTCCGGATTTCGATCCGGCAAAGCTGGAGCAGGTCTGATGCGTGGCGCGACCGGAGAGCGCGGACTGGGGCTCTGCCCCAGACCCCGGAGGTATTTGGAAAGCAAAGAAGCACAGGGATGGCCCTGTCGGGAACGGGGGGCACGGTGATGGCACGCGAGCGGCTTTATCTTTACGACACGACGCTGCGCGACGGGCAGCAGACGCAGGGGGTGCAGTTCTCCACCGCCGAAAAACTGAAGATCGCCGCCGCGCTGGATGCGCTTGGCGTCGATCATATCGAGGGCGGCTGGCCGGGGGCGAACCCGACGGATTCGGCCTTCTTCGAGGAGGTGGGCCGGACGCGGGCGACGCTGACGGCCTTCGGCATGACCAAGCGGGCCGGGCGTTCGGCCGAGAACGACGATGTGCTGGCGGCGGTGATGAACGCGGGCACGGCGGCGGTCTGCCTCGTGGGCAAGACGCATGATTTCCACGTCACCACGGCGCTGGGGATCACGCTTGAGGAGAACCTCGAGAACATCGGCGCCTCGGTCGCGCATCTGGTGGCCTCGGGGCGGGAGGCGCTGTTCGACGCGGAGCATTTCTTTGACGGCTACAAGGCGAACCCGGCGTATGCGCTGTCCTGCCTGAAGGCGGCGCTGGACGCGGGCGCGCGCTGGATCGTGCTGTGCGACACCAACGGCGGCACGCTGCCCGCCGAGATCGGCCGGATCGTCGGCGAGGTGATCGCGGCGGGCGTGCCGGGGGCGCAGGTGGGCATCCACACGCACAACGACACCGAGACGGCGGTGGCCGGGTCGCTTGCGGCGGTGGAGGCGGGCGCGCGGCAGATCCAGGGCACGCTGAACGGGCTGGGTGAACGCTGCGGCAACGCCAACCTGACGGCGCTGATCCCGACGCTTCTGCTGAAGGAGCCCTATGCCAGCCGTTACGAGACCGGGGTGAGCCGGGAGGCCCTTGAGGGGCTGACGCGGGTGAGCCGGATGCTCGACGACGTGCTGAACCGGGTGCCTCTGAAGCAGGTGGCCTATGTCGGCGCCTCGGCCTTTGCGCACAAGGCGGGGCTGCATGCGAGCGCGATCCTGAAGGATCCCACCACCTACGAGCACATCGACCCGGGCCTTGTGGGCAACCGGCGCGTGGTGCCGATGTCGAACCAGGCGGGGCAGTCGAACCTGCGGCGCAGGCTGGCGGAGGCCGGGCTGGAGGTCGCGCCGGGCGATCCGGCGCTGGCGCGCATCCTCGAACTGGTGAAGACGCGGGAGGCGGAGGGCTATTCCTACGACACCGCGCAGGCGTCCTTCGAGTTGCTGGCGCGGGAAGAGCTGGGGCTCCTGCCGGAGTTCTTCGAGGTGAAGCGCTACCGCGTGACGGTTGAGCGGCGAAAAAACAAGTACAACCGCATGGTGTCCCTGTCGGAGGCGGTGGTGGTGGTGAAGGTCGACGGCGAGAAGAAGCTGTCGGTCTCTGAATCCATGGACGAGGAAGGCAACGACCGCGGCCCGGTGAACGCCCTGTCGAAGGCGCTGGCGAAGGACCTCGGGTCCTACCAGGAGTTCATCGACGACATGCGGCTGGTGGACTTCAAGGTGCGGATCACGCAGGGCGGCACGGAGGCGGTGACGCGGGTCATCATCGACAGCGAGGATTCCTCGGGCCGGCGGTGGGCGACGGTGGGCGTGTCGGCGAACATCGTCGATGCCTCCTTCGAGGCGCTGCTGGACGCGGTGCGCTGGAAGCTGGTGCGGGCGGGTGCGGCCTGATGGATTGGGAGGCGTTCTTTACCGTGCATCGCGGCCTGCCGCGCGAAGGACCGGGGACGGCGGAGGACGTGGCCTGGGCCTGCGGTCTGGCGGGGCTGCCGGAGGGCGCGGTGATCTGCGACGCGGGCTGCGGCCCGGGCGGCGACATCGCCGCCTTGCTGGACGCCGTGCCGGGGGCGCGGGTCGTGTCGGTGGACAAATCGGCGGGTTTCGTCGCGGAGGCAGCGGCGCGGTTCGCGGGCGAGGCGCGGGTGTCGGTCGTGGAGGGCGATCTTGGCGCGTTGCCGGGGGCGTACGACATGATCTGGTGCGCGGGTGCGCTCTATTTCCTCGGGCTTCGGGACGGGCTGGCGGCCATGGCACGGGCGTTGAAGCCCGGCGGCGTGCTGGCGTTCTCGGAGCCCTGTTTCTTCACGGACGCGCCGGGCGCAGAGGCGCGGGCCTTCTGGGAGGGGTACCCGGCGCAGTCGGCGGAGGGGATCGCCGCGGCGGTCACGGCGGCCGGTTTCGACGTCCTTGGCACGCGGAAGGTGCCGGACGCGGGCTGGGAGGCCTATTACCGGCCCATGGAAGCGCGGATCGCGGCGTTGCGCCCGGACGCCGATGCGCGGCTGGCGGCGATGCTGGACCTTTGCGCGGCGGAGGCCGTGGCCTGGCGGCAGGTCAGGGACGAGACCGGATACCTCCTGTGCGTGGCGCGGTTGTCATGATCGCGCCCGGGTCGGACCTTCACGCATGCGCGGAAATCGTCGAACGCGGCGATCCGGAGCGTTTCGCGGGGGCCATGGCGGCGCCGGTCGAGGCGCGGCGGGCGCTGTTCCCCTTGTATGCCTTCAACGTCGAGGTGGCGCGCGCGCCCTGGGTGACGGCGGAGCCGATGATCGCCGAGATGCGCCTGCAGTGGTGGCGCGACGCACTGGACGAGATCGGCAGCGGCGGCGCGGTGCGGCGGCACGAGGTGGTCACGCCGCTGGCGGAAGTGCTGGACGCCGAGGGCGCCGCGGTGCTGGACGCGCTGGTGGAGGCGCGTCGGGCGGATATCGAGAAGGCGCCGTTCGGCGAGGCGGACGAGTTGTGGGCCTACCTTGAGGCGACGGGTGGCGGGCTGATGGCCGTGGCGGCGAGGTGCCTCGGCGACCGCGACGGGCGCGCGGCGTGGGCGCTGGGGATGGCCTCCGGGCTGGCGGCCTACCTGCGGGCGGTGCCGGAGCTGGAGGCGCGCGGCAAGCTGCCGCTGGCCGACGGGCGCCCGGAGGCGGTGGGGGCGCTGGCGGCGCGCGGTCTGGAGCTGGTGGGCGAGGCGCGGGCGGCGCAGTCCGCGATGCCGCGTGCGGCGCGGGCGGCGCTGATGCCCGGTGTGCTGGCCGAAGCGGTGCTGAAGCGGGTCGTGGCCGATCCGACGCGGGTGAAGGCCGGGGCGGTGATGCCCTCCGAGGCCACGGTTCGGCTGGCGCGCCTGAAGGCGGGGCTGTTCGGCAGGGTCTGAACGGCCGGGCGGGCGGCATCGGTTTGGCCGGAACTGCACGGGCGACAATCTCCTAGAGAGGAAGCTGGGGCGTTCAGAGGTCGCGTTGCGCCTTCTTCAGCCATGTCTGCGACCGCAGCGGCAGCCAGGGATTGGCGCTGTCCGGGGCGAGGCCCTTGTGGTGCAGGAACTCGGCCAGGGCCACGGCGCGGGCGGGCTGGGTCATGTACCCGGCCCAGCCGCTTTCCTCGGCAGCCGTCATCTGGATCGCGCCGAAGCCCGCGATGATGCAGTGCAGGTCGGTGGCCAGTTCGTGCATCTTGTAGCCGCCGGGCAGGGCGTCGGCGTAGGGCGCGAGGCGGGCATGCATGACCTCGTGCGCCATCGTGTTGATGAAGCTCACCGGGCGGCGGAGCCCGCGCGGGCTGTACTGGATCACCGGCTGCGCGTCGTCATGCAGGTAGGTGCCGGCGACCTCGGACATCTTGCCGTATTCATGGGCCAGTTCGTCGGGCAGCTCTGCCAGGGGGGCCAGCAGGAAGATGTTCGGCTGGCCGGTGAGGGTGCAGATGTCGGCCAACACGGCCTCGGCCATGAACTGGTCGGTGCCCCTTGTGGCGCGGAAGTGGTGGCGCGACGGGGTGATCAGCCGGGCCTTGTCCCACCAGTCGGGACGGTTGGTCATGACCCAGTCGTAATGCTCCTGGATCCAGGCCCAGAGGTCGTTGTCGATGATCTGCTTGGGGCGGGAACGGAAGGGCCACATCTCAGGCCTCGACCACGTCCTTGGGGCGCAGCCAGAGCCAGATCAGCGCGCCGCCGGCCAGCACGAGGAAGGGTGCCATGGCGAGGTTCACCGACATCCAGCCCTGCACCGGCGAGCCGCCCGAGCAGTTCATCAGCCCGCCCGACGACAGCGAGGCGAAGGTGACGGCGCCGAAGACGATCAGGTCGTTCAGGCCCTGCATGCGGCCGCGTTCGTGTGCCTCATGGGCACCGGAAAGCATGGTGGTCGCGCCGATGAAGCCGAAGTTCCAGCCGATGCCGAGGAGGACCAGCGCCACGAAGAACTGTTCGAGGTTCACGCCCGAGAGGCCCACGGCGCCCGCGCCTGCGAGGATGACGAGGCCCGTCGCCATGATCCGCTCGACGCCGAAGCGCGCGATCAGGTGGCCGGTGAAGAAGCTGGGCGCGAACATCGCGAGCACGTGCGCGGTGACGACATTGGCGGCATCGCCGGTCTCGTATCCGCAGCCGACGACCGCCAGCGGGGTCGATGTCATCACGAGGTTCATCAGCGCGTAGGAGACCGCGGCGCAGATCACCGCCACGCCGATGCGGGGGGTGGTCAGAAGCTCCCACCGGGTGCGGCCCTTCGGTGCATCCTCGGCCGGGACCGGGGGTTTGGGGATGTCGAGGAAGAAGAACAGGCAGGCGCCGATCAGGTTGATCGCGATCACCCCGGCGTAGGTGCCAAGGAAGGGGATCACGTAGCTGTCGGCGGTGAACTTCACCAGTTGCGGCCCGATGACGGCGGAGGCGAGGCCGCCTGCCATGACGTAGGAGATCGCCTTGGGGCGGAAGTCGTCGGAGGCGGTGTCGGCGGCGGCGAAGCGGTAGAAGCCCTGCGCAGACATGTAGATGCCGGTCACGAGGCTGCCCAGCAGGAAGATCGTGAAGGAGGCGGTCAGGAGCCCGTAAGCGCCGATCGCACCGCCCACCGCACCAGCGCCCGCGCCGAGGAAGAAGCCCGCGCGGCGCCCGTATTTCTGCATGATCGCCGAGACCGGCGTGGCGGCCAGCATGGACCCCAGAACGATCAGCGAGATCGGCAGCGTGGCGTAGCAGGGGTTGGGCGCGAGGCTTTGACCGGCCAACCCGCCGATGGTGAAGATCATCGGCATCTGCGACCCGAGAAGCGCCTGCGCGAGCACGAGGACGGTGACGTTGCGCCGGGCGCGGGTATCGGAGGGCTGGGTCGTGGTCTGGGTGGTCATGGGCGAAGTCGTAGGCCCAGCCGCGAGGTATCGCAAGGGGTGAATGTGTCCTCGTGAACGACCTCTTCGGGGCGCCGCGCGGCCCGGTCCGGAATGCGCAGGAAGCGGGTCGCCGCACAGCGGACGGCGCGGGCATTGCGCCTTGGCGCTGCGGACGGCAGGGTGCCGTCGAAAGGAGAGTGCCATGAGCGAGAGTGTCGGGCGGATCATCGTGGGCGACGCCTGCGTGGCGGAAGGGGCGGACTGGCTGGCTCTGCGCGAGCCGCGCTTTGCCGCCGCGCTGGAGGCCACCGGGCCGCTGCCCTTGCGGCGCCGGCCTGACGGGTTCGCGCAGCTTCTGAGCGCCATCGTCAGCCAGCAGGTCAGCGTCGCCTCGGCGCGCGCGATCTGGGCGCGGCTGGAGGGGGCGGGCATGACCTCCGCCGCGGCGGTGGCCGGGGCCACGGACGATGAGTTGAAGGCGCTGGGGCTGTCGCGGCAGAAGGTGGCATATGCGCAGGCGCTGGCCTCTGCCGGCATCGACTTCGACGGCCTGCGCGGGATGCCCACCGACGAGGTGGTGAAGACCCTCGTCTCGGTGAAGGGGATCGGTGTCTGGACGGCAGAGATCTACGCGATGTTCAGCCTTGGCCGCGCGGATGTCTTTGCGCCCGGAGACCTTGCCCTGCAGGAGGGCGCGCGACTGCTGTTCGACCTTGGCGAACGGCCGAAGGAACGCGCGCTGCGCCAGATGGCCGAGGCCTGGTCACCCTGGAGATCGGTTGCGGCGCGCGCGCTCTGGGCCTACTACCATGTGTGCAAACAGCGAGAGGGCATTGCGTGAGCGGTATCTGGACGGGTCTCGGGGCGGTTGCCGCGATCATCTGGGCCGGGGCCTGCGCGGCGGCCTTCGACGTGCCCACGGTCTGCACCGGGCGGATGGACTTCGCCAACGCGGACGGCTCGACCGAGACGTATGACCTGCGGCTGACGCTTGGCGCCGAGGGTTACCGCATCACGTCGACCAATCTCGCCGACGGTGCGGTGACCGACGACACGGGGCGATGCACGGATTACCTCGACCCGGGCTGCCGCCACGAGATCCGCGATGCGGCGGGCGAGGTGACCGATTTCTACGACTTCGTGCTGGTCGCGCTCGACGGCGGTGAATATGCCTATGCCGAACGATGGGCCGACGGGTTCGAGGGCGGTGCCAGGATGACCTGCGCGCCGGAATGACAGAGGGATCAGGGAGTATAGCGATGACACGGGTTCTGAAGGCAGGGCGCCGCGCGCCGGTATCCGGGGAGACACGGTCCTGCGTGGTCTTCCTGCACGGTTACGGGGCGAACGGGGCGGACCTGCTGGGGCTGGCCGATCCGATGGGCGAACACCTGCCCGACACGCTGTTCGTCGCCCCCGACGCACCGGAGGCCTGCGCGGGCGCGCCCTTCGGCTTCCAGTGGTTCCCGATCCCGTGGATCGACGGCTCCTCCGAAGAGGAAGCGGCCGCCGGGATGATGCGGGCGGTCGACGACCTGAACGCCTTTCTCGACGCGCTGATGGTGGACGAGGACCTCATGCCGGAGCAGGTCTGCCTCTTCGGCTTCAGCCAGGGCACGATGATGAGCCTCCACGTGGGTCCGCGCCGCGAGGATGCGGTGGCGGGGATCGTCGGCTTCTCGGGCCGTCTGCTGCAGCCGGAGCTTCTGGCGGACGAGGTGCAGTCCAAGCCGCCGATCCTGCTGGTGCATGGCGACATGGACGACGTGGTGCCGGTGGATTCGCTCCCCGCCGCGGCGGAGGCGCTTCAGGGCGCGGGCTTCCAGGAAGTCTATGCCCACATCATGAAGGGCACCGCCCACGGCATCGCGCCCGACGGGCTATCGGTCGCGCTGGCCTTCATCCGCGACAAGTGCGGTTTCTGAGGCTGACTTCGGGCCGATCTGCGGACAGGGCGGCCCGTTTCCCGTTCCGACCTGTCGGAGCGCCGGGCGCATCGCCGCCCCATGGGTGCACGCCCGCGTCCGGTCAACGATCGTCGCAGATGCGGCGGACGCTGACCTGCCCGCCACGCCGCCGCCGGCTGGATACGTTCGCCCCGCGCCCTACCTGCCTGTCACACAGGCATTACATTCGGGGGCTACTCCTCTGCTGGACCACAGCATCTTGTAAGGCTTGCCAGAAGGTTGCCGCGAGATATAGTGGCATGTAGCTGGGGCGGGTCGTCCCGCTCCGGTGCTTGAAAGCGAGCAGACGGAGCGGAGGACGAGTCCCGCAATGGACGGAGATTTCAGAACCACATTCGTACGGGAGCCGGGCGCCCTGAGGCACCATCCGGCGCTTGTGCTGAACGCGGATTACAGGCCGTTGTCTTACTACCCGCTGAGCCTCTGGACGTGGCAGGAAGCGGTGAAGGCCAAGTTTCTCGACCGGGTCGACATCGTGGCGGAATACGACGAGGTCGTCCGAAGCCCGAGTATGAGCATCAGGATACCCAGCGTGGTCGTCCTGAAGGATTTCGTGAAACCCCAGAAGCGCGTGGCCTTCACGCGCTTCAATCTTTTTCTGAGGGACGAATTCCGCTGCCAGTACTGCGGGACCAAGGCGGAGCTGACCTTCGATCACGTGATCCCGCGGGCGCGCGGCGGCATCACGAGCTGGGAAAACGTCGTGGCGGCCTGCGCGCCCTGCAACCTGCGCAAGGGATCGCGGAGCCTGCGCCAGTCGGGCCTGAGCCTGCGCAAGGTGCCACGGCAGCCCACGGCGGGCGAGCTTCTGAACATGGGGCGGCGCTTTCCGCCGAACCACCTGCACGACAGCTGGATCGACTTCCTCTACTGGGACGCGGAACTGGAGGCCTGAGCGGGCGTGTCCCGGGGGCCGTGCAGTTGTCGGGGCGGATAGTGTGCGCTTCCACATTGCGCGAGTTCTCAGCCTGAGGTCTGCGGGCGCCGATGCACTGGTCCTGGCATTGGTGCCCTGATCGGAGCAGCGCCCCTCTGAAGGGGCGGATCAGCCGGGCAGGGTGACGACGATGGCCTTGCCGCCGGTTGCGACCACGGTGTGTTCGTACTGGACGACCGGCGCCTGGGGGTCGGCGCGCAGGGTCCAGCCGTCGCCGCCGTCGGCGGCCCAGAGCGCGCCGGTGGACAGGAACGGCTCCACCGTCAGGACAAGGCCGTTGTGGATGCGGCGTTTGTCCTTGTTGGGCCATGTGGCGATCTCCCCGGGATATTCGTGCAGCGACCGACCGACGCCGTGGCTGGCGAGGTTGCGCACCAGCGTGTAGCCGCGGTCGGAGGCGAAGCGCCCGATGGCCTGCCCGATCCCGTCCAGCCTGCGGCCCGCGCGGACCTGCGCGATGCCGATCTGCATCGCCCGCCTGCCGTCCCGGCAGAGCCGGTCGAGCGAGGGCTTCACCGGCGGCACGCGGTGGGTCGCGCCGGTGTCGGCGAAGTAGCCGTTCTTCGAGGCGGAAACGTCGATGTTCACGAGGTCGCCCGCAGCGATCACCCGGTCGCCCGGGATGCCGTGGGCGATGTCCTCGTTCACGCTGATGCAGGTGGCTCCGGGGAAGTCGTAGACCTGTTCGGGGGCAGAGACCGCGCCGTGCCGGTCGAGATACGCGCGCCCGATGGCGTCGAGTTCGCGGGTGGTCATGCCCGGCTCCATCGCCTGAGCCATGGCGCCCAGGGTGATGGCGACGATGCGGCCGATCTCTTTCAGCCCGTCGAGGTCTTCCTGTCTGTCGATGGTCATGGCCGCGCTCCGTTGGGTATCTGTCAGGACAGATAGCGCAGGCGATGGGGTTTGTCCCGGGGTCACGGCGCTTGTGCGCGCCGCGTCGCGGCGGCAGGTTTGGCGGGACCTGTCCAAGCAAGGTGGCGCACCAGTGTCCCGACTGATCCTGATGAACCCCAATTCGAACGCCGCGACCACGCAGGCCATGGTCGCCATCGCCCGGCAGATCCTGCCCGGGGTCGAAGGCTGGACCGCGCCGAGGGGGCCGGGGATGATCGTCACCGAAGAGGCGCTGGCCGCCGCAGCGGAGGAGGTGGCCTCGGCCGACCTCGGCGATGCGGCGGGGGTGATCGTCTCTGCCTTCGGCGATCCGGGGATGGCGGCACTGGCCGCGCGGCTCGACTGTCCGGTGGTGGGTATCGGCGCGTGTGCCGCGGCAGAGGCGGGCGCGGGCGGGCGCAGCTTTGCCGTGGTGACGACGACGCCGGGCCTCGAACGGTCGGTGGACAGGCTGATGCGTGCCCATGCCGGGGCGGGCCGCTACCTGGGGTGTTTCCTGACGGAGGGCGATCCGCTGCGCCTGATGGAGGACGCTGACATGCTCGACCGCGCGCTGCTTGAGGGGATCGGGCGGGCCGCGGGGCAGGGCGCGGCGGTGGCGATCATTGGCGGCGGACCGCTGGGAGAGGCGGCAGAGCGGCTGGCGGATCGCTCGCCGATTCCCCTGATCGCGCCGATCCGGGCGGCGGCGCGGGCGCTGCGGGCGCGTCTGGACGGGCCGTGCCGCTGATTTGACATCAAAAGGGTGTGCCGTTTGCACCTTTTTGCGGCAGTCGACCCCTCTCAGCCTGTTTTCTGAGCGGCGGCCCCGGAGGTCCGTGCGCCATCTCCGGCTGACACGTTTCGTGGCTGGCAAGCAGATTGTGCACTTGGCCAGAATTTGTGCCGTGGGCGCCGCAACGACGGCGTCGGGAGACATGCCGGGCCGCTGTGCCCGGACCAGAACACGGAGAGGTATCTATGAAGACTTTCGGAAAGGGCGTTGCGGCCCTTGCCACGGCCGTCACGCTGTTGTGCGGCGGCATGGTCCACGCGCAGGGCACCCTGCGCGTGGGCATGACGGCGGCAGACATCCCGCTCACCACAGGCCAGACCGACCAGGGCGGCGAAGGCATGCGGTTCATGGGCTACACGGTCTACGACTCGCTGATCGAATGGGACCTGACGAGCGCCGACAAGCCCTCCGTCCTGATCCCCGGCCTTGCGACCGAATGGTCGGTGGGCGACGACCAGCTGACCTGGACGTTCAAGCTGCGCGAAGGTGTGACCTTCCACGACGGTTCGCCCTTCACCGCGGAAGTGGCGGTCTGGAACTTCGAGAAGCTCCTGAACGACCAGTCGGAACAGTATGACCCGCGCCAGTCCGCGCAGGGCAAGTCGCGCATTCCGGCGGTCGCCTCCTATGAGGCGGTGGACGACCTGACGCTGACCATCACTACCAAGGAACCCGACGCGACGCTGCCCTATCAGCTTGCGTGGATCCTGATGTCGTCGAAGGCGAACTGGGAGGCGATGGACAAGGACTGGGAAAAGGTCGCCATGTCGCCGTCGGGCACCGGCCCGTGGAAGCTGGAGACCTTCGTGCCGCGTGAGCGCGCCGAAATGGTCCCCAACACCGAGTACTGGGATGAGGACCGCATCCCCAAGCTGGACAAGATGGTGCTGCTGCCGCTGCCCGAACCGAACGCCCGCGCCGCGGCGCTGATGTCGGGGCAGGTGGACTGGATCGAGGCGCCCGCGCCCGACACCATTCCGGCGATGGAAGGCAACGGCTTCGTCATCTCGTCGAACGCCTATCCGCACAACTGGACGTGGCACCTGTCGCGGCTGGAAGGTTCGCCCTGGAACGACATCAACGTCCGCAAGGCGGCCAACCTCGCCATCGACCGCGAAGGCATGATGCCGCTGCTGGGTGGCCTGATGGTCCCGGCGAAGGGTTTTCTGCCGCCGTCCTCGCAGTGGTTCGGCAACCCCGAGTTCGACGTGACCTACGACCTCGAGGCCGCCAAGGCGCTGATGCAGGAATCCGGCTACGGCCCCGACAACCGCCTTGCGGTCAAGGCGCTGATCTCGCCGTCGGGTTCGGGCCAGATGCTGCCGCTGCCGATGAACGAATACGTCCAGCAGAGCCTTGCCGAGATCTGGATCGACGTGGAATTCATGGTCGTCGAGTGGAACCAGATGATCAATCTGTGGCGCGCGGGCGCGGCGGATGCGTCGGTCGACGGGTCGCAGTCGATCAACTTCACCTACTTCATCCAGGACCCGTTCACCGGTCTGATCCGTCACCTCGACTGCAACCTGATCGCGCCGAACGGCACCAACTGGGGCCATTACTGCGACGACGAGATGCAGGCGCTGTTCGAAGGCATCAAGACCACCTTCGATCCCGAAGAGCAGAACGCGGTGCTGCAGAAGACCCACGAGAAGTTCGTGAACGACGCGCTGTTCCTGTTCGTCACGCATGACGTGGCACCCCGCGCGATGAAGCCCTCCGTGAAAGGCTTCGTGCAGGCGCAGAACTGGTACCAGAACTTCTCCTCCATCACGATTGAAGAGTAAAAGACCCGCCCCGCCGCCCTTTGCGGGGTGGCGGGGCCTCTCGGAAGGGGCTCACACGTGCTCAGCTATCTACTTCGCCGCATCCTGCTGGTTCTGCCGGTCGCCTTCGGCGTCTCGGTCATCTGCTTCCTGCTGGTGCAGATTGCGCCGGGCGATCCGCTGACTGCCATCATGCCGGTCGACGCCACCGCCGAGGAACAGGCCGCGATGCGTGCCGCCTACGGTTTGGACAAGCCCCTGCCGGTGCAATACGCCATCTGGATCGGCAACCTCGTGCAGGGCGACATGGGCAAGTCGATCGCCACCGGCCGCCCTGTCGCCGGAGAAGTGTTCGGCGCCGTCCAGAACTCCCTTCTGCTGGCCGCGAGCGCGGCGGTCATCGCCTTTCCCATCGGCATCTTCCTGGGCTTCCTCGCAGGCTACTTCCGCGACACCTGGATCGACCGGGGCGTGACCGCGCTGTCGATCACCGGGGTTTCGGTGCCGAACTACTGGCTGGGCATCGTCCTGGTCATCATCTTCTCGGTCAACCTCGGCTGGCTGCCGTCCATGGGCGCGGGCCCGGGCGGAAGCCAGGCGTGGGAATGGGACTGGGCGCACATGCGCCACCTGATCCTGCCCGCCGTGACGCTGGCCGTGGTGCCCATCGGCATCGTCGCGCGCACGGTGCGGGCGCTGGCGGGCGACATCCTGACCATGGACTTCGTGCAGGCCTTGTATGCGAAGGGCATGAGCCGCGCCGACGTGCTGCGCCACGTCGCCCGCAACGCCGCCGCCACCGCGCTGTCGGTCATGGGCCTGCAGCTCGGTTACCTGCTGGGCGGTTCGATCCTGATCGAGACGGTCTTCAACTGGCCCGGCTCAGGCTTTCTGCTGTCGAATGCGATCTTCCAGCGCGACCTGCCGCTTCTGCAGGGCACGATCCTCGTGCTGGCGCTGTTCTTCGTGGCGATGAACCTGATCGTCGACGTGGCACAGGCCGCCATCGACCCGCGCATCCAGAGGACCTGACCCTTGGCCCTGACGGACACGAAAATGACGGATACCATAACATCACATGATCCAGCCGCGGCAGAGCCCGCCCCGGTCGCCAAGCCGCAGGGTTACTGGCAGGGCGTGGGCGCGCGGCTGGTGCGCGATCCCCTGACCATGATCTGCTTCGGCGTGCTGATGCTGCTGATCCTCTCGGCGGTCTTCGCGCCATGGCTGGGGCTGGCGGACCCTTACAAGGGGTCGATGATCGCCCGCCTCAAGGCGCCGGGCACAGAAGGCTACCCGCTGGGCACCGACGAACAGGGCCGCGACATGCTGGCCCGGCTGATCTATGGCGGGCGGCTGACGCTGTTCATCGGGCTGATGCCGGTGGTCTTCGCCTTCTTCATCGGCTCGGCGCTCGGGATCGTCGCGGGCTACGTCGGCGGCATGACCAACACCATCATCATGCGCACCGTGGACGTCTTCTTTGCCTTCCCGTCGGTGCTGCTGGCCATCGCCATTTCCGGCGCGCTGGGGGCGGGGATCTTCAACAGCCTCGTGTCGCTGACCATCGTCTTCATCCCGCCGATCACCCGCGTGGCAGAGGCGGTGACCTCCGGGGTGCGCGCGCTCGACTACATCGACGCGGCGCGGGCGACGGGGGCAAACGCCTGGACCGTGATCCGGGTGCATGTCATCGGCAACGTGCTGTCGCCGATCTTCGTCTATGCCACCTCGCTGACCTCGGTCTGCATGATCCTCGCGGCGGGCCTGTCGTTTCTCGGCATCGGGGTGCGCCCGCCTGAACCGGAGTGGGGGCTGATGCTGAACACCCTGCGCTCTGCCATCTACGTGAACCCGTGGCTGTCGGCGCTGCCGGGGGTGATGATTTTCGTCACCTCGCTGTGCCTGAACCTGCTGAGCGACGGGCTGAGGAGTGCGATGAATGTCCGCGACTGATCTTTATGCGCCGATCCAGGACAAGGGCGGCCCGGCGCAGCCGCTGATCTCCGTCCGCGGTCTGAAGAAGTATTTCCCGGTGCGCGGCGGTATCCTCGGCCGCGCGCAGGCGCAGGTGCAGGCGGTGGACGGCGTCTCCTTCGAGGTCGCCAAGGGCGAGACGCTGGGCATCGTCGGCGAATCCGGCTGCGGCAAGTCGACCACCGCCAAGCTGCTGATCGGCCTGACGGAGAAGGACGCGGGCGAGATCGTCTTCGACGGCGTGGCGCTGGGTCCGCGCCTGTCGCTGAAGGAGCTGCGCAAGGGCGTGCAGATGGTGTTCCAGGACAGCTATGCCACGCTCAACCCGCGCATGACGATCGAGGCCTCCGTGGCCTTCGGCGCCAAGGTGCAGGGGCTCGACAATCCGGAGGTCCGCGCCCGCAAGCTGATGGAGCGCGTCGGGCTGGATCCGGCCCGCTTCGCGCACCGCTATCCGCACGAACTGTCCGGCGGGCAGCGGCAGCGGGTGAACATCGCCCGGGCGCTCGCCATGTCGCCGCGGCTGGTGGTGCTGGACGAGGCGGTCTCGGCGCTCGACAAGTCGGTGGAGGCGCAGGTGCTGAACCTGCTGTCGGACCTGCGCAAGGAATTCGGGCTGACCTACATCTTCATCAGCCACGACCTGAACGTGGTGCGCTACATCTCGGACCGCATCCTGGTGATGTATCTCGGCGAGGTGGTCGAGATCGCGCCGGTGGACAGCATCTGGGAACGCCAGGCGCATCCCTACACGCGGTCGCTGTTCTCGGCCATGCCGTCGATGGACCCCGACAACCGCACGAAAGAGCCGCCCCTTGCGGGCGATCCGCCGAACCCGATCAATCCGCCCTCCGGCTGCCGGTTCCACACGCGGTGCCGGTTCGCCTCCGAGGTCTGCAAGGCGAAGGTGCCGGTCCTGGGCGGTCTCTCCACCAACGCCGGGCACAGGGTGGCCTGCCACCTCTACGACGCGCAGTCGGGCCATCCGAAGGCAGGACAGGGGGTGCCCGCATGACAAGGCTTCTGGACATCCGCAACCTGTCGGTCCGCTTCGCGGGCAAGCGCACGGTGCACGCGATCAACGACGTCTCGCTCAGCATGGAGCAGGGAGAGACGCTGGCCCTTCTCGGTGAAAGCGGGTCGGGCAAGTCGGTGACGCTGAAGACGCTCCTCGGCCTTCTGCCGCCGAAGCGCACGAAGATCGACGGTTCCATCCACGTGAACGGCGTGGACGTGCTGTCGCTGAAGGGCAAGGCGCTGCAGAAGTACCGCGGCGGCGAGGTTTCGATGGTGTTCCAGGAACCGGCGCTGGCACTGGACCCGGTCTACACCGTCGGCCACCAGATCGCGGAATCGGTGATGCGCCACAAGGGCGTCAGCCGGGAGGACGCCATGTCCACCGCGCTCGACATGCTGGACCGGGTGCGCATCCCTTCGGCCAACCGCCGCCTGCACAACTACCCGCACGAACTGTCGGGGGGCATGCGGCAGCGGGTGATGATCGCTTTGGCGCTGGCGTGTCGTCCACGCCTTCTGCTGGCGGACGAGCCAACCACGGCGCTGGACGCCACGGTGCAGATCCAGATTCTGCTGCTGCTGCGCGAGTTGCAGAAGGAATTCGGCATGGGCGTGATCTTCGTCACCCACGACATCGGCGTGGCGGTTGAGATCTCCGAGCGGGTCGCGGTGATGTACGCGGGCCAGATCGCCGAGGAGGGCACCACGCGCGAGATCATCCGCGACGGGCGCCATCCCTATACGCAGGGCCTACTGGCAGCCAACCTGCACGACGTGGCGCGCGGAGAGCGGCTGAACGCCATCCCGGGTGCGCCGCCCGCTCTGGAAGAACGGCCCGACTCGTGCTCTTTTGCGCCCCGATGCCCACGGGTCCTGCCGGAGTGCCGCGCCGCGCTGCCGCCGATGATCGAGCCGGCCCCGCGCCGCCGCGTCGCCTGCCTGCGCGCCGAAGAGCCTGTCGCCGCTGAATGACTGAAAGACCGGAAACCACATGCTGATCGACAAAGACCCCTTCCGCTGCTTCATGCCTTACCCGCCGGTGCGCGTGGCCTCTGCCGGGGGCGGACCGCTGGCGGGGCTCACGCTGGGCGTGAAGGACATCTACGACGTGGCGGGCTACCGCACCGGGTCGGGCTGCCCGACAGCACTCGCCATGAGCGAGGTCAAGCAGGCGAACGCCCCGGCGGTGGAGGCCCTGCTTGAGGCCGGCGCTGCCTTTGTCGGCAAGACCCATACCGACGAACTGGCGTGGTCGATGTACGGCATGAACGCGCATTTCGGCACGCCGGTGAACCCGGCGGCGCCCGACCGCATCCCGGGCGGGTCGTCTTCCGGGTCTGCCGTGGCGGTGGCCGCGGGGCTGTGCGACATCGCCGTGGGATCGGACACCGGCGGATCTGTGCGCGCCCCCGCCAGCTTCTGCGGGATCTGGGGCATCCGGCCGACGCATGGCGTGATCTCGCTGGAGGCGGTGCAGAAACTGGCGTCGAGCTACGACACCTGCGGGCTCTTCGCGCGCGACGGCCAAACGCTCCTGCGGGCCATGTCGGTCCTGATGGAGGACACGGCACCCCTGCCGGAAGCGCCGCGCCTGATGCGGCCCGTGGACATGCTGACGCAACTGGGACCGGAGCAGCGGGCAGTCTACGAGGCGGCCTTCGGCGGGCTGGAGGCGGCGGAGGTCTCGGTCTTCCCGGAAGGGGTGGAGGCGACCTACAAGACCTTCCTCGCCACCATGTCGGCGGACGCGAAGGTCGACGTGGTGCCGTTCATCCGTTCCTCCGGCATGCCGCTGGTGCGCGGCATCGACGGGCGCGCGGATGCAGCCGAAGCCCTGACAGAGGCGGAGGCCGAGGTCGCCCGCACCGCCCGCGCAGCCTTCACCGCGTCGATGGACCGGCTGCTCGGCGCCGAAGGGGTCCTGCTGGCGCCGGTCGTGCATGATGCTCCGTTCCGGCTGGATGCGCCGGTCGAGGTCTTCGACGGCTTCCGGCACGACGCGATGCGGCTTCTGTGCGTGGCGGGGCTGGCGGGCCTTCCGCAGGTAGTGATGCCCGCGGGCAAGGTCGACGGCGCGCCCTACGGCGTCTCGCTGATCGGGCCGCGCGGCTCGGACCTGTCGCTGATCCGGGCGGCCATGGCGCTGACCGCGGTGCCCGCATGAGCTGCCCCATCGAGGCGAAGCTGGCGGAGATGGGGCTGGAACTGCCGCCCTCCGCACCGTCGCGCGCTTTGTTCCTGCCGGGCAAGATCACCGGCAACCTGCTGTTCCTGTCCGGCCAGATCTGCGAGTGGGAAGGTCAGCCGAAATACTTCGGGCCGGTGGGCGAGGGGTTCGACATGGACGAAGGGCAGGCGGCGGCACGGATGTGCGCGCTGAACCTGCTGTTCTGCATCAAGACGGTCGCCGGGTCGCTCAGCCGGGTGAAAGAAGTCGTCCGGCTCGGCGGCTTCGTCGCGGCGCCGCCGGATTTCGGCGAGGGGCCGATGATCGTGAACGGCGCCTCGCAGCTTTTCATCGACCTCTACGGCGATGCGGGCCGCCATGCGCGCACCGCGGTCAACGTGTCCTCTCTCCCGGCAAAGGCGCTGGTGGAGGTCGATGCGGTGATCGAGCTGACCTGATTTTCGGCTGGCGCGCCCGACGCGCTCAGGCGTCGAGCGTGGCGGCAATGCTGAGCAGCAGGTCCTCGCCGCCGTGTCGGCCCACAAGTTGCATCCCGATGGGCAGGCCGTTCGCACGCCCCGCCGGGAAGGCCATGGCGGGCAGGCCGGACGCATTGACCCAGCCGGTATAGACGGCGTGGCCGCGCGGTCCGGCGGGCTGGCCGTCGATGGTGTCCGGGTAGACCTCCGTCGCGGGCCATGGCGGCGCGGCGGCGGTCGGCATGAGGACAGCATCGTGACCCCAGAGGTCGCGGACCTCCTCGCGCAGGGCGAAGACCCGGGTCAGCGCCTCGTAAAGCTGGACGGCAGAGACCTGCGCCCCGCGCGCCGCCATCGCCTTGTACTTGTCTGCGGCGGCTTCCATCACCGCCGGGTCGCGCCAGGCCAGATGGGCGAGGCCGATCTCCGCAAGTCCCGACCAGACCTCGTTCAGCGGATCGAGGTCAAGGGGCAGCGGGCTTTCGGTGACGTCGTGGCCCAGTGCGCGCAACCGGTCCATCGTCTCGGCAAAGGCCGCGCGGATGGATGCGTCGCAGGGGGCGTCGGCGATGCGTCCGACCGCGAGGATGCGGGCGGGGCGGGTCATGTGCCGGACCGGGCGCCCGGCAAGGACGCCGTGGAACAGCGCGAGGTCGCGGGCGGAGCGGGTGATCGGGCCAACCGTCTCGAAATCGAGCAGGACCTGCGGCAGCCCGTTGCCGCGCGGCACGCTGCCGATCCCGGGTTTCAACCCCCAGAGGCCGGTGTAGCCTGCGGGCCTGCGGATGGAGCCTCCACCGTCCGTGCCGATCCCGGCAACCGCCATGCCGGACGCCACGGCGGCGACCACCCCGCCGGACGAACCGCCAGGCGTCAGCGCCGGGTCGAACGGATTGCGGGTCACGCCGAAGGCGGCGTTGGCGGTGTAGCCTTCGACGGCAAACTCCGGCGTGTTGCCCTTGCCGAGGACGATGGCCCCGGCAGCGCGCAGGGCGGCGACGGGCTTCTCGTCATGATCCGGCACGCGGCGCCCGAGCTCCGGATTGCCCCATGCCGCCGGAAGACCTGCGGAGACGAGGTTGTCCTTCACGATCACAGGCACGCCGTCGAGCGGACCGAGGGGCGTCCCCGCCTGCCAGCGGTCGCGGGCGGCGCGGGCGAGGTCGCGCACATCGGTTGCGCGGGCCGAGAAGGCGTTCAGCCCGGGTTCGCATTGGTCGATGGTGCCGACGTGGCGTTCCATCACCTCGACGGGGTCGCTGGCGCCGGTGCCGAAGGCGTCGATGAGGGCGGTGGCGTCGGGCAGGGTCTTCATGGTGTCGAGGCTCATCGTCCGACCGCCTCGGGAAGCCAGGTTGCGATGGACGGCCAAAGGATCAGGGCCGAGGTGAAGAGCAGCATGAGCGCGGCATAGGGCACGGCGCCGGTGACCACGTCGGTGAAGGGGCCCTTGTCGTTCCGGACGCCCTGCACGACGTAGAGGTTCATGCCCACCGGCGGGGTGATCATGCCCAGTTCGCACATGAGTACCACGAAGATGCCGAACCAGACCGGGTCGATGCCCGCCGCGGTGACGATCGGCACGACGATGGGGATCGTCAGAACCTGCATGGACAGCACGTCCATGAACATCCCGAGGATCACGTAGAACAGCATAAGCGCGAAAAGCAACTCTACCGGCGTGAGACCGAGGCTGTCGACCCAGACCGTCATCACCCGGGTCACGCCGCCAAGCGCAAGCGTCACGTTCAGGGTGAAGGCGGCGACGATGATCATGAGGATCATGCCGGTCGTGCGCGCGGTCTTGCGGAAACAGACGTCGAGGAAGTCGCGGGTCAGCTTGCCCTCTGCCGCGACGAAGCCGAGTGCTGTCAGCACGGCCAGCGCGGCACTTTCGGTCGGCGTGGCGATGCCGAGGTAGATGGAGCCCATGACGATGGCAAAGACGGTGGCAGCGGGCACGAGGTTCTTCAGCGCGCGGATCTTCACCGCCCAGGGCACGTGAGCGTCCTCGAAGGCGCCGCCGGGCGACAGGATGTCCTGCGCGGCGATGAAGACCATGAACAGGAGCGTCAGCAGGATGCCGGGCACGATGCCCGCGATGAAGAGCTGCCCGACGGAGACGCTGGCCAGCGAGCCGTAGACCAGGAGGTTGACCGACGGCGGGATGAGAATGCCCAGCGTGCCGCCCGCCGCCAGCGACCCCAGCGCGCGGGAGGGGCGATAGCGGCGTTCGGTGAGCGCGGGCAGGGCGACGGTGCCGACGGTTGCGGCGGTGGCGACGGAAGAGCCGGAGGTCGCGGCGAACAGCGAACAGCAGCCGATGTTGGTGTGCAAAAGGCCGCCGGGCAGCCGCCCGAGCCAGAGCGCCAGCGTGCCATACATGCGGTCGGCAAGGCCCGAGCGCAGCAGCAGTTCCCCCAGCAGGATGAACAGCGGAATGGCGGTCAGAACCGGCTCGTTCGAGGTGCCCCAGAGGACCGGCCCCATGCTTTTCAGCAGGACGGGTCCGTAAAGGATCATGCCGCCCGCGACGCCCATGGCGACCATCACGGTGGCGACCGGCAGCCCGGCCAGAAGCAGGCCCATCATCACGATGAATCCCACGAGAATGTCGAGAATACCCATTTGTCAGCGGTCCTGAAGCTGCTGGAGCTCTTCGGAGAGCTCCTCTTCGGCGGAGGTCGGGTTGAATTCGGCGGCAAGCTGGGCATGGCGGCCGGTGAGGAACAGCCGGGTCGCGCGGCCTGCGAGGACGAAGGAGCAGAGCGCAAAGACCGCGAGGCCCGCGTACCATGCGGACTGCGGCCAGATGAGCGGCGTGCGCCAGGGCGTCGCGGCGGTGGAGCCGTAGTCGAGCGTGTCGGCGATGACGAACCAGCCGACATAGAGGAAGAAGAGCCCAAGGATGCCGAGCGACAGCACCGACAGCCAGTCGAGCGCGGCCTGCACCTTCACCGGGAAGCGCGCGTGCAGCACGTCGATGCGGATGTGTGCGCGGTCGGCCATGGCGACGATGAAGGACAGAGCGGCCCCGAGGGCGAGGACGTATCCGCCCAGCTCGTCGGCACCCTGAAGGGAGGTGTTGAAGACCTTGCGCAGCACCGTTTCCAGCGCGACGAAGGCAGACAGGAACAGGAGCGCCCATCCGAACAGGCGGCTGATCCATGTGGCAAGGCGGTCCATTCGGTGTCTCCGGGCGAGGGGAAGGGCGCCCCCGGGCCGTCGCCGGCCCGGGGGCATCGGGGGAATTACATGCTCTGGCCGGTGGCGGCGGTCCACGCGTCCGAGCAGCCCGGGTTGGTGGCGTCGCAGACCTCTTTCCACGCCGGGAACGAGACGTTCGGCACGGCGGTGCCCACCAGTTCCTTGTCGGCGGCGGTCGGTTCCACCAGCTTCAGGTCGTAGGAGGTGCCGGTCTCGCAGGGCTCGGCGCCGGTGTTGCAGTTCACTGCGTCGTCGAACAGCTCCTCGGAGTAGGCCCAGATCTTGTCGGACAGCTTGTCGAAGCCCGCCTGCAGCTTGTCCTGCTGCTCGGGCGTCATCTTGTTCCATGTGTCGAGGTTGATGCCGTAGCCGTTCATCGCAAGCTGGAAGGCAATCGGCAGGGTGTAGGAAGTCACTTCCGGCCAGCCGGCGGAATTGGCAGAGGACGGGCCGGTGATGGCGCAGTCGACCACGCCGCGGGCCAGCGACTGCTGCACCTCGGGGAAGCTGAGCGGGACGGGCGTGCCGCCGACGAGGCTGATGAATTCGGCCAGGTTCTGGTCGTAGACGCGGACCTTCAGGCCCTTGAGGTCGGCCAGAGAGCCGATCTCCGGTTCGCAGAACAGGACCTGCGGACCGAACGGCCAGACGCCCAGCAGCTTGGTGTTGAACTTCTCCTGCAGGCGGGCGTCGACAACGGGGGCGAAGGCTTTGACCGTCTTCTTGCCGGTTTCGTAGTCGGGGTTCAGGCCGACGAGGTCGAGGCCGAGGATGGTGGGTTCGTCGCGGCTGACCTGCGACAGGCGCAGCGAGACGATGTCGAACAGGCCGTCCTTCAGGATGCGCAGCTGCTCGGTGTCCTTGATGCCGGTGACGTCGACCGGCTGGTAGTCTGCCGTGAAGCCTTCGAGGCCGGTTTCCTCGGCGAAGTTTTCGAAGAACGGCTGTTCGACGTTTTTCTGGATCAGGCCGGTGGCGACGGGCTGGCCCATCACGCGCAGGGTTTCGGCGGACGCAGGCACGGCGAGGACGGCCAGCGCCGCGGCGCAGGTTGCGATCGTTCGGATCATGGGTGTCTCCTTGGTGGGTCTTTGTCGTGTCGTTCTGTGTTCAGGACAGGGCTGCGAAACGTGCGAAGACGCTCCCCCATCCGGTGACGCGCGACGGGTCCAGCCCGGTCTCGCGCAGGCAGTGCGCCGCCGTGACGGCGACGGAATCGAGCACCGGGATGCCGGTGGCCGCTTCGATGCGCGCCGCTTCCGGGGCGCCGCGGAAGTTGGTGCAGACGATGGCGATGGCGTCCGGTTCAGAGGCCGCGACCTCCTCGACCATGGCGCCGACCCGGGCCGCCGGGTAGGTGGCGAAGCTGTAGTTGCCCTTGTCGTCGAGCCGCCGGGTGGCGGTGACCTCGATCCCCTGTGCGGCGTAGTTCGCGATCATCCGGGTCTCGATATCCTCGATATACGGCGTGACGACGCCAAGCCGCCGGACATTCATCGCCCTGAAGAGTGTGTCGTAGGCGAGGATCGTGGAGGTGGCGGGCACGCCTGTCCGCTCGGTGATGGCGGCGCAGAGGGCGCGGTCCTTCTCCAGCCCCAGCCACGAGGCCGAGGTGCCGTTCCACGCGATCAGGTGGGGTTTCGCCTCCGCCAGCCGCTCGGCGGCTTCGAGGATCGGTTCGAGTGTGAATTGCGACTGCGACGCCTCCGACATGGAGATCTCGACAACCCGGAAACGGCCGAAGTGCGCGGTGGCGGCGTCGCCGAAAGGCGCGAACATCGCCGAGGTGTAGGGTTCCAGCACGGTGTTGGAGGACGGCGTGAGCATCCCGATGCGGATGCCGTCGACAGGATCGAAGCTCATGCCGCGACCTCCGGCTTGGCGCGGGCGACGTGATGGCCTGTGGGCTGGCCCACGGGTTCGCCGTCCTGCATGACGGTCTGCCCGCGCAGGATGGTCCGCACGGGCCAGCCGGTCACCTCGAAGCCTTCCCAAGGCGTATAGTCGGCGCCGTGGTGCAGGATGTCCTGCGTGATGGTGCGAGTCATCGACGGGTCCCAGAGCACGATGTCGGCGTCCATGCCGATGGCGATGCTGCCCTTGTGTTCCAGCCCGTAGATGCGGGCGTGGTTGGTGGCGGTCAGCGCGGCAAAGGTCTGCAGGCTGATACGGCCCTTTGTGACGCCTTCGGAGAACAGGATCGGCAGGCGCGTTTCCACGCCCGGGATGCCATTCGGGATGTTGCGGAAGGACTTGCGCGCGCCGGGCACGTCCTTGCCGTGGCTGTCGTCGAAGCGGAACGGGCAATGGTCGGAGGAAAAGACGTCGAAGGCGCCGGAGGTCAGCCCGGTCCAGACCGCCGCCTGTTCGGCGGTGTCGCGCGGCGGCGGAGAGCACACCCACTTCGCACCCTCGAAACTCGCGCGGTCCAGATCGTCGGCGGTCAGGGTGATGTACTGCGGGCAGGTCTCTGCCAGGACGCGCACGCCGCGGGCTCTGGCGCGCTGGATTTCTTCAAGGGCGGCACCGTTCGAGACATGCACGATCATCACCGGCACGCCCGCGACCTCGGCCAGCGTGGTGGCGCGGTGGGTGGCTTCGCGTTCGACGGGGACGGGACGGGTGCGGGCGTGGTTGACCGGAGAGGTCTGGCCCGTGCGCTCCGCCTTGTCGCGCAGGAACTCGATGGCGTCCTCGTTCTCGGCGTGCACCAGGGTCAGCGCGCCCTGTTCGCGGGCCACGTCCATGACCTGCAGGATCTCCGCATCGGTCAGGCGCATGCCCTGGTAGGTCATGAAGACCTTGAAGCTGGTCATCCCCTCGGCAATCAGCGCGGGCAGGTCCTGGCCCAGCGTCACCGGGTCGGCCTTTGTCACGATCAGGTGGAAGGACACGTCGGTCAGGCACTGGCCTTCGGCCTTCGCCATGTAGGCGGCCACGGCTTCGCGCAGGGTCTGGCCCTCGGTCGCGAGGCAGAAGGGCATGACCGTGGTGTTCCCGCCGCAGGCCGCGGAGCGCGTGGCGGAGGCGAAGTCATCCGCCATCTCGACACCCGGTCCGGAGGGCTGCGAGATATGTACGTGGCTGTCGATGCCGCCGGGCATGGCGATCAGGCCGGTGGCGTCGATGACCTCGCGCCCGTAGAGCCCGCTGCCCAGCGTCACGATCCGCCCCGCGACGATGCCGATCTCGCACTCCGTCACCGCGCCGGAGGTCACGACGCGCGCACCTTTTATCACCGTGTCATGGGTCTGGCTGTGGGGGGCGTTGTCTTGCATTTCTTCGTGATCTTTCTGTTGGCGGGCCGAACCGTCGACCCCAAGGCTAGCGACGGTTTGAATTGCCATCCATGACAAAATGTGTGAGATTCCGTTCTCGAATTGAGAATGGATAATTCGGGTATTCGCATGAAAATGCATCTCGTTCCGCGCCCTTTGCTTTATGTTGAGGCAGTTGCCGAACACGGATCGGTGCAGGCCGCATCGCGCGCCCTGGGAATCGCCGCCTCGGCCATCGACCGGCACATCAAGGCGCTGGAAGAGGCCAACCGCGCTCCGCTGTTCGAACGCCTGCCGCGCGGCATGCGCCCCACCGCCGCCGGAGAGGCGGTCGTCGTCATGGCGCGCCGCTGGCGGTCGGATGCCGAGCGGCTGGAAACCGACCTGCAGGAGATGCGCGGACAGGAACGCGGCAGCGTGCGGCTTGCGGCGATGGACAGCATGGCGAACGGCGTCCTCGAGGATCTGCACGTCTGGCTGAGGGAAGAGCACCCGCAGCTGCGCCTGAACCTCGACATCGTGCCGCCGTCACAGGCGGCGCGGCAACTGGACGAGGGCGCGGTGGAGGTCGCCATCGCCTTCGACATGCCCCGCCTGCGCCACCAGCACGTGCTCTGGACCGACAAGCTGCGTTTCGGCTGCATCGTCGCGCCGGAACACCCCCTGGCAGTGGAGGCCGAGGTCTCGCTCGCCAAGTTGTCGGGCCATGCGCTGGTGTCGCAAAGCGCGCGGCTGCCGATCCGGCAATACATGGACAACCGCCACGCCTGGTTCTTTGCAGAGAACGTGCCGGTGCTGGCGTCGAACTCGCTTCAGGTGCTGAAACGTGCGCTTCTCCGGGGCGATGTGGCGATGATCACCTCCGAACTCGACGTTCTGCCGGAGCTGCGCAGCGGCGATCTGCTGTTCCTGCCGCTGAAGGACAAGGGGCTGGTGCCGCCGACGATCTCCGTCGTGATCGATGCGCGGCGGGCGCTGTCGCGGGCGGCGCGGCTGGTGGCGGAGTACCTGGTCGAGCGGACGGGCGGCCTGCTGGCCGAGGCGCGCGAGGACACCTAGCCGAGGGTGCAGCCGATTCCGCCGAAGCCGTCGATGTGCCCGAGGACCTTCGTGCCGGCGGGAAAATACTCGAGACCCGAGAGCGAGCCGGTGATGACGGTCTGCCCCTTGTGCAGCCCGCCGCAATGCCGACCCACATGCGCGCAGAACAGCGCGAGGTTGGCGAGGGCGGAGCCGCCGGGCACCGTCGCAGGCCCGTCGATCACGGTGCGGTCGTTGCAGATGAGCCGCGCGTTGACGCTGGAAAAGTCGCCGCCGTCCCAATCCTCCAGCGCCGGGCCGAGGATCAGGCCCGCGTTGATCTGCATGTCGGCCAGCTTGGTCATCGGATCGAGCTCGCGGCCCGTCAGGCGGGTGTCCACCAGTTCCAGAACGATCCGCGGGCGGAAGCTTTGCGCGGGGTTCCTCAGGTCGGGCGCGCCGTCGGTCAGGCATTCGAACCCGATCTCAAGCTCGATCCCGAGGAGGTCGATGACCGGAACCACCGCCCCCGAAGCGAGCGTCCGGCTGGCCGGGATCGGCGCGATGACCGGCGGGCCGTCGACCCGGTCCCCGACCTTGAAGCCGCTGACTGCGCCGAGGGCCGGCATCACGAGGGACTGGATGGCCAGCGCCTCATCGTAGGTGGGCGCGGGAAGCGCGATGGCGTCCGCCCGCTGTCGCGATGTATGCGCCCCGGTGAGGGCGGCGGCATAGGCGTCGGTGTAGGTCATCGGTCAGGCTCCGGGCGCGGTTTGCGTTACTCTCGTGCGGCAACCGCGCCCGTGCAAGCCGGTTTCAGGCGAGATCCCGCATCGGCGCGGCCGAGACGGTGGCCGCCCGGTCCGGCGTCGGGCTGCGCGGCACGGTGCCCCAGATGGCGATCCGCACCGCCGCGTAGGAGATCAGCGCAGCGAGCGGCGGCAGCATCCACGGCAGCCATGCGACATTCGGTTCGACATCCATCAGGATCTGCCCGATCAGCGCCAGCACTGTGCCGATCGCAAAGACCAGCAGACCGTGCTGCCCCAAGAGCCGTAGCGGCGCCGATGCAGTATGCGCGGCAATGCTGCGCACCACGGGCAGGCAGGACAGGACATAGAGCATCGCCAGCACATGCAGCAGGCGCGGCGCGGCCAGCAGCGTCTTGTTGTGCGTCGTGATGTGGTACGGCGCGCCAAGGCTGCTGAGCTGCGCCATCTTGTGGTTCATGAAGGACCCGAGGGCCGGAACATGCCGCCACGCGAAGGCGAAGACCACGAAGAACAGCGCGGCGTAGAACAGGGTGCGGTTGACCGGGACCATCCGCTCTCCGCGCCGGTGCCGGTGGCCGATCATCAGCCCGACGAGGAAGATCAGCTGCCATGACAGCGGCGACAGAAACCAGCCGCCGCCGCCCGGATGGTTGGGGATGTTCAGCCGGTAGGCACCGGCGACCCACCACAGCGCGACAGAGGCGGTCAGCGTCTGCCACGGCCAGCGGATCGCGGCGGCGAGGATCAGCGGCCCGGCTATCATCAGGACGATGTAGGTGGGAAGGATGTTCACGTAGCCGATCTGGTAGCCGAGGATCGGAATGCCGGTCAGCGCCGCCCGCGTGTCGGAGTAGATCAGGCCCAGATTGTGCATCGTCCTGAACTTCGACAGCAGGAAGGTGTCCGCCGCCCAGGCAAAGAGGCCGAGCGCGATGACCGTCAGCAGGATCTGCACAAGGTACAGCGTCCACGCCCGTCGCCACATCGGCGTCAGCGCCGCGCGCAGCCCGCCCTTGCCGTCGAGCCAGCGGGCGATGGCAGGGGAATAGGCGATGCCCGCCGCGATGCCGGACATGACAAAGAACGCCTCTGCCGCGTCGGAAAAACCGAGCTCGCGGTTGGTGATCGCCTCCCACGGGTTGCCGGGCATGTGGTTGATGAGGATCATCATCAGCGCGACGCCACGAAAGAAGTCGATCCGCGGATCGCGCTCCTTCGGCGCGGGGCCGGGCCGTGCGGGCATGGGGACGATCTTGCGGTCAGGTTGCGCGGACGGTGACATCGGACGTCTCGGGGTTGGCGTCAGAGGTCTGCTCTGCCGCGGTGTCTTGGGGGCGGTCGGTCCGCGCGCGCTCGCTCAGCACCCGGAAGGCGGCGATCACGGGCGCGGGGGCGGTTTCCTCGGGGGTGAGGAAGACGCTGCGGCCGACCGGGTGAGACGTCGAGGCCAGCAGGAGCGGCGCACCGATCATCGGCACGGTCACCGGCAGGAGCCACACGGTCAGGGCAGGGGCGAGGTAGGCGGCGGCCAGGAGGGCGGCCAGTCCGCAAAGCGCGATCCAGCCGGAGGCGCGCCATGCGTCGAGCAGGGACAGCCGTCCCTCGCCGCGCTGGTTGGCGGGCCAGCCGCCGTCCTGCCCGGACAACACCTGCACGACCGCGCGGGTCTGGTACATCAGCATGACCGGCGCCAGCAGCGAGGACAGCAGGATCTCCGTCGTGACGGAAGCGGCGGAGCGTGCGGTGCCGCCGAAATCGCGCGTCCGGCGGTCGAGCGCCGCGTGCAGCAGGATGCCGAATTTGGGCAGCAGAAGCAGGCCGATGATGCCGATGGCCAGCGCCACGATCTCGCGCGTGCGGTCGTCGGGGAAGACCGGGAACAGCTGGTGCGGTTCCGGGAAATAGTCCGGCAGGGGCGCGGTCGCGGTCGCGGCGACGGAGGTCACGAGGAAAGCGGCCCAGAGCAGCGGCACGAGGTAGGATGCGATGCCCTGGACAAAGACGAAGCGGCTCCACCCCATAAGGCCCGGCGCGCCGACCAGCCGCATGTGCTGCAGGTTGCCCTGGCACCAGCGGCGGTCGCGGCGGGCAAAGGCCACGATGTTGTCCGGGCCTTCCTCGTAAGAGCCGGGAATGGTGCTGTCGAGTTCGACCCGCCAGCCGCCGCGCGCCAGAAGCGCCGCCTCGACGTAATCGTGGCTCAGGATGACACCGCCGAAGGGCGGCGTGCCGCGCAGCACGGGCAGACCGCAGCACTGGGCGAGGGCGCGCACGCGCACGATGGCGTTGTGCCCCCAGAACGGCCCGGTGCCGCCCTGCATCCGCTGCAGGCCGCGTGCAAAGACCGGTGCGTGAAAGCTGGCGGCGAACTGCATCGCCCGCCCGAACAGCGACGAGGCGCCGATCACCTTCGGCAGCGTCTGCAGAAGACCAAGGCGCTGGTCCGCCATCATGCGCGAAATCAGGTGCCCGATGGTGGCACCTTCCATGAGGCTGTCGGCGTCGAGGATAACCGCGAATTCGTAGGCGCCCCCGAAACGGCGGATGAACTCCTCGACGTTGCCGGCCTTGCGGCCATGGTTGTTCTCGCGCAGGCGGTAAAACACGCGCAGCCCGTCGTCGCGCGGCTGGAGCAGATCGGCAAAGGCCGCGCGCTCCTTCAGTTGTGCCTTGGGATCGCGGGTGTCCGACAGGATCGCGAAGTCGACCTTTACCTCGGCGAACATGCACGAGCGCATCATCGCACGAATGCGGTTGGCGGCGGCCTCGGGGTCCTCGTTGCAGATCGGCAGGAGCACGACCGTGGGCGCGGTGGGCTTCGGCAGGGAATCCATGTCGATGCGGCGCCGCAACCGGGGCAGGCCGACAAGCGCCTGCACCGCGCCCCACGCCAGCCACAGCGTGGTGACGAAGATCAGCGCGACGCGCGCTAGGTCGAGCGCCTGCACACCGTCGCTGATCGCGGCGTCGGCCATCAGCGTCGCGGCAAAGGCCGCCGCACCGAAGGTGAAGGTCAGTGCCAGCGTACGGACGAGAACGGTCGGGGCGTCCGGACGGACGGCGCTCCGGTCAGGCATTGCGCCACATCAGCCAGCGCGACAGCAGAGGAACGTAGCGCGGCCGGCTGCGTTCCAGAACCTGAGATGGCATGTCGAGCGGCGCGTTCGGCGGCAGTCCGAACATGTCCTGAGTTTCGGACCGGCCCATCAGTTTTTCTTCCATTGGTACAACCATGTTTCCGTCAGACGGCGATTACCCTGTTGAAGGTCGGCCTTGAGTTCGACCGGTTGAGGCCCTGTTGCGCGGACCTCGATCACCAGTCGCCAGAGGTGCGGCTCCTCGAGGCGTTCCAGAATGGTTTCCACGATCTCGCCGTTGACCGCGGAAACCACTTCCTCAACAGGCGTGTCGTCGTCGAGTTCCGTCATTCGTTCCGCATCGAAGTCGATGACGAATTTTTGCCGATCCTTCTGCGGATTTATGCCTGCTACGCCGCCAAAACCGGTCAAAGTGCGCAAAACACGGGCATATTGTGTATCGCTGCCGAGCGGCGCCATGCCCCAGTGAAGGCGGTAGGAGAACTCGCGCGCGTCTCCGGCCTTCACCTCTGCCTCCGGCACCCAGAAGGCCACGATGTTGTCGTTGCTTTCCAGATCGGTCGGGATCTCGATCAGCCGGACCGCGCCGCGACCCCAGTCGCCCACCGGCTCCACGATGAGCGAGGGACGCTTTTCATAGTAGGCGTGGGCGTCGAGGTAATCCTCGAAGGCACGGTTGCGCTGCACGAGGCCGAAGGCGGTCGGCGCGTTTGCCCCGACATAGGAGTTTGCCAGCGTCTCGGGGTTGCTGAGCGGCCGGAAGAAGCGGTGGTCGCTGGTATCGACGATCAGCGCCTCGCTGTCGTGCACCCGTTCGCGGTAGTCGTGGAACGGGCCCACGTCGTTCGGCGCGAAGAGGAACATGGAAGTCAGCGGCGCGATGCCGAGCTGGCGCACGTCGTTGCGGAAGAACAGGCGTTGTTCCACGTCGATCGTCGTGGTCTCGCCCGGCGTAATGGCAAAGCGGTAGGCGCCGGCGACCGAGGGGCTTTCGAGCGCGGCGTAGAAGACCACGTGCGAGGTGCCCGGTTCGGGAAGCTCGATCCAGAACTCCGAGAAGAAGGGGAATTCCTCTTCGCCGCCGATGGCGGTGTTGAGTGCGAGGCCACGCGCGCTGAGGCCATAAACGTTGCCCTTGCCGAGCGCGCGGAAGTAGCTCGCGCCAAGGAACGACACGACCTCGTCAAAGCGGTCGGGCGAGTTCACCGGCGCGTTCAGGCGGAAGCCCGCGACGCCCGGAAACTCGAAGTCGTCGGGAAAACGCTGAGCGACATTCTCGCCGTAGCGGAAGTCGCCGCCGGTGAAGCGCATCGGGCGCGCGGTGCCGTCGACGATCTCGTTCAGGCGCACGGGGCGGTCGAACAGCCAGCCCGGATGGTAGCCGTGCAGCACGACGCGCGACTTCGGGCCGGACCAGCGGGCGTGGTCCGGGCGGAACTGGATCTGGCGGTAGGCGTCGTAGTCGAGACCCGACACCTCCTCATCCAGAACGGGAGGAGGGACCCATTCCCGCCCGGCGCTTTCGCGCTGCCGGTCGGCCAGCCAGTCAAAGGAGAAGGGGGTGCTTTCGGCCTCCGGTTCGGGGCTGCTCTCGGACTCTGTCTGTGCTGCGCCGCGGCAAGCGGCAAGCATGGCCGCGGCGAAGGTCTGAGCGAACAGGGTCCTGCGGGTGAGGAACGAAGAAGTTACAGTATTACGGTAAGTTGCGGGCATATGTTTGCGGCGTCGCCTCTGTATTGTCGAGCGTAGGTTGCTTTCCGCGAGCGGTTTTTCAAGCGCCGAAACGCCGCATTTTTGCGCCGGGCAACGAGTTGCGCGCAATTCCGCCGCATCGCGGCAAAAAACGTCCCGAAAACATGCGTCCTGAGGGAACCTGCTTGCATTTCGAGCGCAACTGAAACGCGAACGTGCCCCTCGAAAGGGGCATGCGACTCGTCCTGCCGCTGGGGCAACTGGCGCGTCTTGCCCGCCGCCGCGGTGCGACTCAGTCCAGATGGAAACAGAAGGAGTTGCCGGACGATGTGTTCTGCGTGCAGGTCTCACCGGCGCCCTGCGGTTTCGGTTCGGGCCAGTACCAGGCGTAGGCTTCGCCGCCGTTGATCCGCCGGATGCCGCCCTCCAGTTCAATCACGGTGCGCGCACCGGACGGCCAGTCGTGCAGCGACACCAGCCGCCCGTCCGGTTCGGCCCGCTGGATGCGGGTGCAGGGCTCCCGGTCGATCAGCCTGTCGCTGGAATCGTAGACGAAGCAGTTGCCGGGCTGCGTCATCTCGATCGCCTGACCGTTGCGGGGCAGGGCGGCCAGCGGCACCTCGCCGGGCCAGGCCATGAACGACTGCAGGAACGAGAAGAACAGCGTCGGCTGGGCGTCGGGGAAGGCGGCGGTGGCCCAGGTGGCATTCTGCACGACGCTGCTGACGGGCCACCATGTGCGGGCAAGGTTGTACTCGTCGCCCGGGTCGAGGAACCGGCCCTCGCAGGTGCCGAGCGCCTCCATCCCGAAGTTGGTGTAGGTGAAGGTCTCGCGCTCGGGACGGTCCACCGGCGCGCCGTTATGGCCGTTGCGGCTCCACGAGTCGGGGTCACTGTTCAGCTGGTCCCTGGTGCGGCGATAGAGGTTCCCGCAGGCGGTGCGGATCACCGCGTCGGAGATGGCAGAGGGGGCATCGACACCGACCACCGAAATGCCCCAGCGCGCAGCCTCGCGGACGGTGGAGACGTAGAACATCTGTTCCGGCGGAGTCTCGTGCATCCGCGCGGCGAGCGAGGGCGCAAAGCGGTAGTTCACCAGGTTGCGGAAGATCTTGGCCGTGGCGGCGACGGACACCTGGTAGGCCCGCGCGACAGAGGCCGCATCGTAGCTGCCCTCCGGCACCGAGAGGCTCGGCGCGTGAAACCCCAGCTTGCCGTCGACGTGCAGGTGGCGGCTGGTGATATAGCCGATGTCGCTGCCCGTATCGTAGGAGCCGGCCATGAAGACGAGGGCGCAGGCGCTTTCGCACCGCGCACCGGGCCGCACCATCGTGCCCAGTCTGCCGTGCACCGCGTCGGTCAGCTTCATCGCCTCGGTCAGAGCGCCGCCGGGGCTGTTCAGGCATAGGTTCAACGGCACCTTGAGGTCGATGTCCGGCGATGTGCCGTCATCGTATTCGGTGTACCAGATCAGGTCGGCGTGGCGGGAGCTGGTGGAGGCCTGTTTGATGAGCGACAGGAACGTTTCGGTGTCGCCCGGGGCAATCGGGCCATCGAGGGTCACGAGGCAGCCGAATTCGGGATCGTCGGTCAGGGCGAGGGTCGCGGCCATGCTGGCGGACGGCAGAAGGGTAATCAAAAAGGCGGCAAGAAGTCTGAGCATTGAATAGGTCCGTTCCGGTAATCGTCCGGTCCAGAAAAGCAAAAGGCCCCGCTTTTGGCGAGGCCTTTTCCCGAATTTCTGTGGCTTGCGTCAGCCCTGCTGGCCGCCGGTCTGCGGCGGGATCGCCGTGGCCTGTGCGGTGGCTTGGCCGATCGGGCGGGCCTTGCCGCCGTTCAGCGGATCGTCCTGGCGCTGCACCGAACCCTCGAAGTGGGCACCGGATTCGATCGCGATGGTCTTGTGGATGATGTCGCCCTCGACACGCGCGGTGGCGGTCAGGCGGACCTTCAGGCCGCGCACGCGACCGACGATGCGACCGTTCACGACGACGTCGTCTGCGACGACCTCACCCTTGATGGTGGCGCTTTCGCCGATGGTCAGCAGGTGGGCGCGGATGTCGCCCTCGACCGTGCCCTCGACCTGGATGTCGCCGGTGGTCTTGATGTTGCCTGTCACGTGCAGGTCCGGGGACAGCACGGAGGCCGGCGGCTTCGGCTTCGGAGCGGAGGGCTTGAAATCGCCGGTGGACGGTTTCGCAGACTCGGGAACGCTGGGTTTTGCCGCGGCATCGCTGCCGGGACCGGGTTCGTTGATTTTGCTTTTAGAAAACATCGTTCGCAGCCTTGATATAGATCATGGGATTGACGGGTTTGCCGCCGACACGGACCTCGTAGTGCAGGTGGGTCCCGGTCGACCGTCCAGTGTTCCCCATATCACCGATCCGCTGCCCGCGCGAGACCCTTTGACCGGTCTTCACCCGAATTTTCGACATGTGCGCATAGCGGGTTTCGATGCCGAATTCATGCTGGATCTTGACCAGTCGACCGTAGCCCGAAGACCAGTCCGCGTGGACCACGACGCCGTCGGCTGTCGAATAGATCGGCGTGCCGTGCGGTGCCGCGAAATCGGTACCGGCGTGCAGGCGGCCCCAGCGGTAGCCGAAGCCCGAGGTGAAGCGGAACGGGTCCTTCAGCGGCGTGGCGAAGGGGGCCTTCTGCGCGGCGATGCGATAGAGGTTCAGGCGGTCCATCTGGTTCAGGATGCTGTTGGCGCGCATCGTGTCGCCCGAAGGCTCCTGACCCATGGTGGAGAAGGACAGCGGCGTCAGCGGGCCGCCCTGTCCGGTGTAGCCCTTGCGCACCTGGTTGAGGATGCGGTCCGGGTCCATGCCGGCCTTCTCGAACATCTTGTCGAGCGGCTTGACGGAGACGGTCATGGCATCTTCGAGCTGGCGGAAGATCGTGTCGTTCTTCTCTTCCATCATCTCGATCTGGGCCTGCATCTCGGAGGCGCGGATCAGCGCGTCCTGTGCGTCGGCGATCACCTGGTCACGCTCGGCCGCGGTGCGGGCCAGCGCGTCGGACAGGATGTCGAGCGTGTTGTCTTCCTGCGAGGTGCCGGACACGGCCACCGAACCGCCCTGGATTTGCTCTTCGAGGGCGGCGAGCTGGTCGGACACGGTCTCGCGCGCCTTCATGGTGTCGCGCAGGGTCGTCTGGATGACGTCGATGCCGGTCTCCAGTTCGCGGCGCCGGGTCTCGGACTCCAGCAGTTCGGTCTGCATGGAGGAGATCTGCTTCAGCGCGGCGTTGAACCGGTTCTGCGCGGCCAGCGCTTCGGAGGCGCGGTTGTCGCGTTCCGCCGACAGGGCGTTGAGCCGTTGCTGGTAGGTGATCTGTTCGCGTTTCGCCTGCTCCCGGAAGTTCCCGGCGCCGATGGAGTCCATCAGCAGGATGGCGGTCGCGATGGTCGTCCAGCTGATCACGAGCGCGGTGCCGAGAAAGGCGATGGCCTGTGTGCTGGATTTCAGTCGGATGAATCGGGTGTCGTTGTCCGATCGGAGGAAAAGTCGGCGCTCCGGAAAGAAGCGCTCTAGAATTGCATGTGTCTTTATTGCCAGACGTGTTCGCACCTGACCGTCCCTATATTGTCCCCATTTCGAAGCCTCGGTCCCCCAACCCAGCCTCGCTTTCGGGCTTACCGGGGGCATCACGGGCGTGCAACAAATTTGGGCTGGGCGACGTGTATCGTGCGCGGAACTCGGCCAAACCGGCAAGAATTCGCCGATTCCTAGACGGATCAAGGGGTTCTCTTGGGGATGTTTTCGGCGAGAGGCCAATAGAAATCAGGGGGAAGACCGGCTTCGGCGCGTTTTTCATCGTTGAACGGCGGCTTGAGCGCGCCGTGGAAGTACGTCCTGACCAGCGTGTGGAAGGCGTCCTTCGGATCCCGGTCGTGACGGCCGCACAGGAAGTGGAACCACTTCGAGCCATAGGCGACGTGACCGACCTCCTCGGCATAGATCGTTTCCAGCGCGGCGACGGCAGAGGTCGCGCCGGCCTTGCGGAAGATCCCGATCATCCCCGGCGTGACGTCCAGGCCACGGGCCTCCAGCACCATCGGCACCACCGCGAGCCGCCCCATGAAGTCGGCCACGGTGTCCTCGGCGGCGCGCCACATCCCGGCGTGGGCGGGCAGGGCGCCATAGTGCGAGCCCAGCTCCTCGAGGCAGTCGCACATCAGATTGAAGTGCTTCGATTCCTCGTCCGCCGCCTTCACCCAGTCGTCGTAGAAGCCCGTGGGCATCGGCGTGTCGGCGAAGCGCGGGATGATGTCCCAGTGCAGATCTACGGCGTTCAGCTCGATATGAGCCACGGCGTGCAGCAGCGCGATACGGCCCTGCGGGCTGCCGGGCTTGCGCTTGGGCACGTCACGGGGATCGAGGAGTTCGGGCCGGTCGGGGCGGGCGGGACGCAGAGGCGGCTCGGCGCGACCGATGGCAATGGGCGTCCCGGCGGCGCGCGCGGCGAACCACTCCGCGGCGTAGGCGCGGGATTTCGCGGTTTTCTGCCGACCGTCCGCGGTGGTCAGAACATCCACCGCCATTTCCGAAAGTGTCATCATGGCCCGCCGTTTGCCATGCTCGTACGGCCCGGACAACGCCCGTCTTTCCGCGCATCGGCAATTCGTGCGGGCCGTGTGTCGGCCGGGCAAGGGACATGCCGCTGCCCGACCGTCTGTCAAAGCCTGAGGCCCGGACGTCAGAGGGCGCGCGCGGCCTCCAGCACCTCCTCGGCGTGGCCGGGGACCTTCACCTTGCGCCATTCCTTCACGATGGCGCCGTCCGCACCAACCAGGAAGGTGGAGCGTTCGATGCCCATGAAGGTCTTGCCGTACATGGATTTTTCCTTCCACACGCCGTAGCGCTCGGACAGGTCGCCCTCTTCGTCGGAGATCAGCGGTACGGTCAGCGCCTTCTTCTTCATGAACTTCTCGTGGGTGGCGATGGAATCCTTCGAGATCCCGAACACCTTCACACCCGCCGCCTCGAACTCGGGCAGGAGCGCGGTGAAGGCCTCGTTCTCCTTCGTGCACCCGGACGTGTCGTCGCGCGGATAGAAGAACAGCACGTAGGGCGTGCCTGCCAGCGCGTCGGAGGATACCTCGCCGGAGGTGGCGGGCAGGGTGAAGGAGGGGGCTGTTTCGGACATGCGTGTCTTCCCGGAATGATTTCGTTTATGGTTGGCACGTAGGGCCACACACCCCAAGCATATGGCACCGAGGCCGGTCTTCCAGTGAGCATGCAGCAGGCAACAGAAAAATCGGATGCCCCCCGGGGGCGGCGGCGGAAGGTGCTGCTGTGGTGCGCCGGTGTGATGCTGGCGCTGGTGGTGGGTCTGGGCGGCGGGATCTGGGCGATGCTGGGCCGTCCGGTCGACGCGCCCGCATGGCTGCGCGAGAGGATCGAGACGCGGATCGCCGAGAACCTGCAGGGCATCTCCATCGACTTCGGTCGAATGAGCCTCTTGATCACCGAGACGGGGCTGGCGCGGATCGTGTTGTGGGACGTCACGGTCACCAACGAACAGGGCGTCCTCGTGGCGCAGTTGTCGGATATCGAGGCGGGCGTGGCGCCGGTGTCGTTCCTCAGGCGCGAATGGGAACTGCGGGAGGCGCAGGTCTCCGGTGCCTTCGTCACGTTGCAGCGCGACCGCAACGGGAAGCTGGGGTTGGCTTTGGGCGATGCCTTTGCCGAGGGCACGCAGGTGCCAGACCTCGCGCAGATCATCGCCCGGATCGACGCCATCGCCCTAGACCCGCGGCTTGCGAAGCTCGACCTCTTCGAGGCGGACAGCCTGACCCTGCGCTACGAGGACCTGCGCGCCCGGCGCGGCTGGACGGCGGACGGCGGACGGCTGCGGCTGACGCGCGAAGACGGCACGCTGAAGCTGACTGGCGACGTGGCGCTGCTGTCCGGGGGGGCGGGCGTCGCCACCGTCGCCCTCGGCGCCGAAAGCCGGATCGGCGACACATCGCTCGATTTCGGGATGACGCTGCAGGATTTCGACTCCGGCGACATCGCCACGCAAAGCCCGGCGTTGGCATGGATGGACGCACTGGAGGCGCCGATCTCCGGCTCGCTGCAATCCACCCTCGCACCGGATGGCGCGCTTGGCGAAATGCGCGCCACGCTGGAAATCGGCAAGGGCGTCCTGCAACCCAACAGGGAGGCGCGGCCGATCCCCTTTGACGGCGCCCGCACCGCCTTCACCTACGTGCCCGACGAACGCCTGATGCGCTTCGAGGAGATCCGGGTGGAGTCTGCCATGGGCCGGGTCCGCGCCTCGGGCACCACGATGCTGGACGAGGCGCCGGAGGGTGGCCTGCCGCCCGGGCTGACGGCGCAGTTCAGGCTCGACGGCGTCGAGGTCGCGCAAAGCGCTGTGATGGACCGGCCCGTCGTGGTCGAGGGCGCGCAGACCGCCTTCCGCCTGCAACTCAACCCGTTCCGTGTCGACCTGGGCTCCCTCCGGATCACCGATCCGACCTTGCCGATCAGCGCGCGCGGGTGGCTGGAGGCGACGCGCGCCGGGTGGAGCATGTCGCTCGATGCGCGTGTGGCCGAAACGGTGCCGGAGCAGGTCATGGCCTTCTGGCCCGGCCAGCTCGTGCCGCAGACCCGGGACTGGGTCGGACGCAACGTCCGTGAAGGCAGGCTTTTCGATGCGAGCTTTGCCCTGCGTGCGGAGGCCGGGGCAGAGCATCCGACCACCTTCTTCGACCTGTCGTTCGAGGACGCGCTGGTCGGCGTCGCGCCGAGCCTGCCGCCGATCGAGGACGGGCGCGGGCGGCTGACCATTCACCAGCGGCGGCTGGGCCTGAGGGTCGACGAAGGTCATATCGTGACGGACCGGGGCACCGTCGACGTGGGCGGCTCGGTCTTCACCATCCCCGACCTGAAGGAGAAGCCCTCGATGGGTGAGGTCGACCTGAAGATCGACGGGCCGGTGGGCGCGGTGCTGGCCTATATCGACAACGACCAGTGGCGGGTGCTGCGCAAGGTCGGGCGGGACGCGACCCTTGCTGACGGCCGGATCGCGGCCAGCGGTCGGCTGGTCCTGCCGCTGGCGGACGGGCTGACCTTCGACGATATCGATCTGGCCTTCGCCGGGACGCTCCGCGACGTCGAAAGCGCCAAGGCGATCCCGGGCAAGACGATCCGCGGCGACGGGCTGTCGGTGAAGCTCGACAATGGCGGCGTCACCATCGCGGGACAGGCCAACGTGTCCGGGGTTCCGGTCGACGGGCGCTGGACCCAGCCCTTCGGCGGCGGTGGGTCCGAGGTCGTGGCCGATATCACGCTCAGTCCGAAGACATTGGCGGATTTCGGTGTCTCGCTGCCGAACGGCATGTTGCGCGGTCAGGGCACGGGCGCGCTGCGGGTCGATCTGCCGCCGAACGCGCCGCCGCGCTTCGAACTCGAAAGCGACCTGGCGGGGCTGGGGCTGGCCGTCCCGCAGATCGGCTGGTCGCTGGCGCCGGGCACCACGGGACGCTTTACCATCGCGGGCAACCTGTCGCCCGGGCTGCAGAACGCCGAGCTGACTTTGAAGGGCGGCGGCATGGATGCGGCCGGGCAACTGGTTTTGTCGACGTCCGGTGCCTTCGAAAGGCTCGACCTGTCGCGGGTGACGGTCGCCGACTGGCTGGACGTGTCGGGCCGCCTGCGTGCGCGCGGCGGCAACAGCGCCCCGGCGGTCGAGATATCGTCCGGCCGCGTTGACCTGCGCAGCGCGCCGTTCGGCGCCTCCGGCACAAGCGGCGGCGGAGGGGGCGGCGGTCCGCTGGTCCTGACGCTCGACAGCCTGCGCGTGACCGACAGCATCGAACTGCGCGCCTTCCGCGGCAACTTCGATCTGGCGCGCGGGCTCGAAGGGCGCTTTGACGGCCAACTCGGCGGCGCCACGCCGGTGGCGGGGCAGGTGATCCCGCAGGCAGGCGGCAGCGCTTTCCGGATCAGCGGCGAGGACGCAGGCGACATCCTGAAGGCGGCGGGGCTGCTGAAGACGGTGAAGGACGGCACCTTCAACCTCGACCTCGCCCCCGTCAGCGGCCAGCCCGGCAGCTTCGACGGGCTGATGCGCATACAGGGGACGCGGATGCAGAAGGCTCCGGCCATTGCCTCGCTTCTGGATGCAATCAGCATTGTCGGCATCATCGACCAGATGAACGGGCCGGGGATCTTCTTTTCGGACGTCGAGGCGCGGTTCCGGCTGACGCCCTCCCGCGTGATCTTATCGGAATCGAGCGCTGTGGGGCCGTCCATGGGCATCTCGATGGACGGCTATTACGACCTCGCCAGCGGACAGATGGATTTCCAGGGCGTGCTCTCGCCAATCTACGCCGTCAACGCCATCGGCCGCCTGATCGCGCGCAAGGGAGAGGGGCTGATCGGCTTCAACTTCAACCTGCGGGGCACGACAGGCGCACCGAGGGTGGCGGTCAATCCGCTCTCGGTCTTCACCCCGGGCATGTTCCGTGACATTTTCCGCCGACCGCCGCCGAAGCTGTCGCAGTAGGCGGCACGCGAGACATTCCAAGAGGTTGAGACATGAAGCTGTCGGATTTCGATTTCGACCTGCCCGAGCGGCTGATCGCCACGCGGCCCGCACGGCCACGCACATCCGCGCGGTTGCTGGTCTGCGACGGCGGGGCGATCTCCGACGCCACGGTTGCCGACCTCCCGGACTGGTTGCGCCCGGGCGACCGGCTGGTGCTGAACGACACACGGGTGATCCCGGCGCGGTTGTCGGGTGTCCGTCGCCGGATCGGCGAGGCGGGCGAGACCGAGGCGCAGATCGAGGTGACGCTGCTTGAGCCGCGCGCCGATGGCTGCTGGTCGGCGCTGCTGAAACCCCTGAAGAAGGTGCGCGACGGCGAAGTCATCCGTTTCTCGGACGATCTGGAGGCCGTGCTGATGTCGCGTGCGGACGGGCAGGCTGTCCTGCGGTTCAACCTGTCGGCAGAGGATTTCGACGCCGCGCTGAACGCGGCAGGCGCCATGCCGTTGCCGCCCTACATCGCCGCCCGGCGTCCTGCCGATGCGCAGGACAAGGAGGATTATCAGACCGTCTGGGCGCGCAACCGCGGCGCCGTCGCGGCCCCCACAGCCAGCCTGCATTTCGACGAACCGCTGCTGCAACGCATCGCTGACATGGGCGTAAGTTTCACCCACGTGACGCTGCACGTCGGCGCCGGCACCTTCCTGCCAGTCAAGGTCGAGGACGTGACCACCCATCGGATGCACGGCGAATGGGGCGAGGTCACGCCCGAGGCCGCAGCCGAGATCGCGGAAACGCGCGCAGCGGGCGGGCGGGTGATCCCGGTCGGCACCACCGCACTGCGCCTGATCGAAACGGCCGCCCGGGGCGGACAAATCGCGCCCTTCCGGGGTGTGACCGACATCTTCATCTATCCCGGCTTCACCTTCCACGTGACCGACGCGCTGATGACGAACTTCCACCTGCCGAAGTCGACGCTGCTGATGCTGGTCTCGGCGCTCATGGGGCAGGACTGCATCCGCGAGGTCTATGCCCATGCGGTGGCAGAGGAATACCGGTTCTTCTCCTACGGCGACGCGTCCCTGCTGATCCCGTCCCGCACCGGGGCACCCTGACGCACGTGGGCCGGGCCGCATCGGCGAATAACCCCACGTTTACGACGATCTGACCATCAAGGGTCGCACAGCGACTTCGAATCGTGCATGGCGTCGCAGCAAGACAAGGCACCCGTCCCGGCAGTCTGTCAGGGTAGGGTGCAGCGAGGAAAGAAGAATGCTTTACGTGATGAGAACATCCTGGCCGCTGCTGCTGGGAATGCTGCTGCTCATGGTCGGGAACGGCTTGCAGGGCTCCCTCCTGGGTGTGCGCGGCAGCGCGGCGGGCTTTTCGACCACCGCGATGGCAGTCGTGATGTCGGCCTACTTCGCCGGGTTCCTCTTCGCGTCGCGCATGGTGCCGGAGATGATCCGCCGGGTCGGCCACGTCCGGGTCTTTGCCGCGCTCGGCTCCTTCATCTCGGCGGCGCTGATCCTGTTCCCCGCCGTGCAGCACCCCGCCGCATGGGTGCTGGGGCGGCTGGTGCTGGGCTTCTGCTTCTGCGGGGTCTACGTGACGGCGGAAAGCTGGCTGAACAACACCGCCACGAACGAGACGCGCGGCCAGACGCTGTCGGCCTACATGATCGTGCAGACGCTCGGCATCATCGCGGCACAGGCCCTGCTGATCGTGCCGGACATGTCCGGGTTCCTGCTGTTCGTCATCCCGTCCGTGCTGGTTTCGATCTCCTTCGCGCCGATCCTCCTGTCGATTTCGCCCACGCCGGCCTTTGAGTCGACGAAGCGGATGACGCTGAGGGAACTTTACGGCGTGTCCCCGCTGGGGATGGTCGGCATCTTCCTGCTGGGCAGCGTGTTTGCAGCGCAGTTCGGCATGGCGGCTGTCTATGCGACCGAAGCCGGGATGCGGCTGGGCCAGATCTCCATCTTCGTCGCGGCCTTCTACGTCGGTGCGCTCTTCATGCAATACCCGCTGGGCTGGATCTCCGACCGGGTCGACCGGCGCGGCCTGATCATGATCGTCGCGGCACTGGGCGCGGCAGGGGCCATCGTCGCCGTCATGGCGGAAAGCTACTGGGTGATCGTGGGTTGCGCCGCCGTCATCGGCGGCTGCTCCAACCCCTTGTATTCGCTTCTGATTGCCTACACCAACGACTTCCTCGAGTCAGAGGACATGGCCGCGGCCTCCGCCGGTCTGCTGTTCATCAACGGCGTGGGCGCAATTGCCGGTCCGCTGGTCATCGGCTGGGTCATGCAGGTCATGGGCCCGCCGGGGTTCTTCGTGCTGATCGCGGCGCTGCTGGTCGCCCTGACCGCTTATGCCGCCTACCGGATGACACAGCGTCCCGCACCTGCGGTGGAAACGACCGGCGCCTATGCCCCGGTCCTGCCGTCCGCTTCGCCCGTGGCAATGGAAGTCGCGCAGGAATATTTCATCGAACGCTCCGAAGAGGACGAGGAATGACATTCGTGCGCCTGATGCACTTGTCAGAAAGTGACAACAAATGTGATTGGGCGTGTGGACACGGGTATGTGTAACAATTTTTTAACGTATTCGACGGCGACCATGAGGAGGAACACATGGCACGGCCTGAAGACATTCTTGCGTTCTGGCTCGACGAGGTAGGACCGGACGGTTGGTACAAGCAGGACGAGGCGCTGGATCAGGAGATCCGCGACCGCTTCCTGACCGCCTGGGAGGGGCAGATGCAGGGACGTTACGGCCTGTGGCTGACGTATCCCTCCGGAACGCTGGCCTACATCGTGCTGGCGGACCAGTTTCCGCGGAACATGTTCCGCGGGCAGGGCACGGCCTTTGCTTCCGACCGCATCGCGCTGGCCGCCGCCAAGCAGGCGATCCACCGCGGCTGGGACATGCGCATTGACGAGCCGTCCCGGCAGTTCTTCTACCTGCCGCTGATGCATTCGGAGAACCTTTGCGATCAGGACCGTTGCGTCCGACTGATGAAGGAACGGATGCCGGCCTCCGGCGACAGCAACCTGATGCACGCCAAGGTGCACCGCGAGGTCATCCGCCAGTTCGGCCGCTTCCCCTACCGCAACGACGCTCTGTCGCGGAAGACCACAGAGGCCGAGAAGGCCTTCATCTCCGACGGCGGTTACGGCGCGATCCTGCGCGACATGCAGGCCGAAGCAGAAGCTGCATGATTTCGGCCACTTGCACGCGTCGGGGACACAAGCGGTCTTGATCCCCGGCGGCCCGCGCGCCTAGCTTGTACCAGGCCCTTTCAGGGGCCCGGGCAGGGAGGGCCGGATGAGCGCAACTTACGACATGGTGGTGATCGGGGCCGGACCCGGCGGGTACGTGGCCGCGATCAGGGGGGCCCAGCTTGGCCTGCGCACGGCAATCGTCGAGCGGGAGCACCTGGGCGGCATCTGCCTCAACTGGGGCTGCATTCCCACAAAGGCGCTGCTGCGGTCCGCCGAGGTCTTCCACCTCATGCACCGCGCGGCGGAGTTCGGCCTGAAGGCAGAGGGCATCGGTTTCGACCTCGACGCCGTCGTCAAACGCTCGCGGAGCGTCGCCAAGCAGCTGAACTCCGGGGTCGGACATCTCCTGAAGAAGAACAAGGTCGACGTGGTCATGGGCGCCGCGCAGATCGAGGCGCCCGGCAAGGTCCGGGTCGGCGACACCGTGCTCGAGGCGAGGAACATCGTCGTGGCCACCGGCGCGCGGGCGCGGGAGCTTCCGGGGCTGGAGGCCGATGGCGACCGGGTCTGGACCTACAAGCACGCGCTGCAACCGAAGCGGATGCCGAAGAAACTGCTGGTGATCGGCTCCGGCGCCATCGGGATCGAGTTCGCGAGTTTCTTCAACACCCTCGGCGCGGAGGTCACGGTGGTCGAGGTGATGGACCGCATCCTTCCGGTCGAGGATGCGGAGATCGCCGCTTTCGCGAAGAAGCAGTTCCAGAAGCAGGGCATGACGATTCTCGAAGGCGCCTCGGTCAAGTCGCTGGATCGCGGCCCGAACGGCGTCGTGGCGCATGTGGAAAAGGGTGGGGAAACGTCCAAGATCTCTGTCGATACAGTGATTTCGGCTGTCGGCATTGTCGGAAATGTCGAAGACCTGGGGCTGGAGGGCCTTGGCGTGCGGGTGGAGCGGTCACACGTCGTGACCGACCCCTTCTGCCGCACCGGAATCGACGGCGTCTATGCCATCGGAGACGTGGCCGGGGCGCCGTGGCTGGCCCACAAGGCCTCGCACGAGGGCGTCATGGTGGCGGAGCTGATCGCCGGCGGTCACCCACACGCGGTCGATCCGGGCAGCATCGCGGGCTGCACCTATTGCCACCCGCAGATCGCCTCGGTCGGACTGACGGAGGCGAAGGCGAAGGAGCAGGGCTTCGACGTGAAGGTCGGCCGCTTCCCCTTCATCGGCAATGGCAAGGCCATCGCGCTCGGCGAGACGGAGGGCATGGTCAAAACGGTGTTCGACGCCGGGACCGGGGCATTGCTGGGCGCGCACATGGTCGGCGCAGAGGTCACGGAGCTGATCCAGGGCTACGTTGTGGGCCGTCAGCTCGAAACAACGGAGGAGGACCTGATGCAGACCGTCTTCCCGCACCCGACGCTGAGCGAGATGATGCACGAATCCGTTCTGGACGCCTGGGGGCGCGCCATTCATTTCTGACGGATTTGGGTGAGGGGGGCCGGTCAGCCCTCCCGCCGTTTCCGCGCCAGCAGGTCGAGCACCTTGCGGGCGCGGGGGCGGATCCAGTCCCACAGCACCGGCGCGCCGGCGTCGATCTTGCGGCCTACGTTGGTTTCGAACGTCCCCCAGTCGACATCGTAATCGACCCACGACCCGCCGCCGTTGGCGATGTTCAGGTTGGGTGGGGCGAACCGGTCGAGCGACTTGGCAAATCGTGCTTCCGGCGTCTCGTTGGCCTCGAACTCTTCCCAGATCGCGCGGAACTGCCGGCGCTGGTCCTCGGGCAGGAGGCCGAAGATCCGGTCGGCGGCGCGCGCCTCCGCGGCCTCGATGGCCGTGGTGTCATGGGTGCCGAAGACCGGCGCGTCACCGGCGTCGATCTCCACCAGGTCGTGCAGCAGCAGCATCGCGATGACCTTGCCCCGGTCGATCTGTGCGGGCGCGTGTTCGGAAAGCGTCAGCGCGAAAAGCGCGATGTGCCAGCTGTGTTCGGCGGAATTCTCGAACCGCGACCCGTCGGCCAGCCGCGTGGCGCGGGAGACGGACTTGAGCCGGTCGGCTTCCATCAGGAAGTCCATCTGGGCGTCGAGGCGGGGCGGGGCGGGATCTGTCGTCATGGCAGAGAGGTGCACCGTGGCGGCAGGAGACGCAAGATCAAGACGCGGGCAAAGACGGTAGCGCTGGTTCCGGCGCAGGGCGCGCCTGCAACGGGTCACGGCAGCGGGGAATCGTCGGTACCAGGCCGAACGCAAACCCGCCTCAGATGTTCTCGTTGTCGGTGCCGGGGGCAAGCGCGGTGGGGATCGCCTCGCCACGCTTCTTGGCTTCCAGCGCGCGTTGCAGGTGGTCCGTCAGGAAGGCGCGGGCGCGGCGTTCGGCGAGGCGAATGCGGACGGCGGCGCGGAAGATCTCCTCGGACGAGGGCGAGGATGCGCCCAGCACAGCGGCGACCTGATCCGGCAGGGTCTCGTCCCCGAGCGCGTCCATCGCCTTGATCGTGTCGCGGGCGAGCGCGTCTGCGAGGTCGTCGACAACGGCCATGACTGGCTCCCTGGGGCTTGGAGGCCCGGGCGCGTTGGCCCGGGCTTTCGGTTCAGCGGGTGTTTTCGGTCAGGCGCCGCTTCACGTAGCCGGTGACATTGTCGATCATCGTCTCCATGTGCGGCTCCTCGAAGAAATGGCCGGAGCCTTCGATTTCCTCGTGGGTGATCGTGATGCCCTTCTGCTCGTGCAGCTTGGACACCAGCGAGCGGGTGTCCGCCGGCGGCGCCACGCGGTCGTTCGTGCCGTTGATGATCAGGCCCGAGGACGGGCAGGGCGCGAGGAAGGAGAAGTCGTACATGTTCGCGGGCGGAGAGGCGGAGACGAAACCGGTGATCTCCGGCCGCCGCATCAGCAACTGCATCCCGATCCACGCCCCGAACGAGAACCCGGCGACCCAGCAGTGCTTGGAGTTCTGGTTCATCGACTGCAGGTAGTCGAGCGCGGAGGCCGCGTCCGAAAGCTCGCCCACACCCTGGTCGTATTCGCCCTGGCTGCGTCCGACGCCGCGGAAATTGAACCGCAGGACGGTGAAGCCCATGTTGTAGAAGGCGTAATGCAGGTTGTAGACCACCTTGTTGTTCATCGTCCCGCCGAACTGCGGGTGGGGATGAAGAACGATGGCGATCGGCGCATCGCGGTCTTTTTGCGGATGGTAGCGGCCTTCGAGGCGGCCTTCGGGTCCTGGGAAGATGACCTCGGGCATGTACGGGCGCAGGCTCCTTGTTGGTGGGCGTCGACGACGCGATCTTGGGTGATGCGCCAGAATTCTTGACGACTTCACTCGGACTCTTTAGAAAGGTTCTAAACCGGTGCGGGGCCGGTCAGGGCTCCGAAGCAGATAGGCAATCGCGCGCGCAAGGTCAATCGGCACGCGCGGCATGTCCTGTCTGTTGTCCGGAGGCGTAGCAAAGGGGCAAGGATGAAGCTGAGCACAAAAGGGCGTTACGCAATGGTCGCGCTGGTGGACATTGCCCTGCAGGGCCGTGACGACCTCGTGACGCTGGGCGATGTGTCGAAGCGACAGGACCTGTCCCTGCCGTACCTGGAGCAGCTCTTCGTCAAGCTCCGGCGCGCCGGGCTGGTCGAGTCGGTCCGCGGCCCGGGCGGCGGATACCGCCTTGCCAAATCCCCCAGCGACATCCGCGTGGTCGACATCCTCGCCGCGGTCGATGAGACCGTGGACGCGATGCACAAGGGCGCGGGCGCCTCGGGCGGTATTTCCGGGTCGAAGGCGCAGTCGCTGTCGAACATGCTGTGGCAGTCGCTTTCGGCGCATGTCTACGTCTTCCTGCACCAGACCCGCCTGTCGGACGTGGTCGAGCGGGGCCTGGCGCCCTGTCCGGCGGTGCCGGCGCTGTTCGCGGTTGTCGAAGATGAGGGGTGAGGGGATGCAGAGTTTTCGCGGAAAACTCTGTTTGCCGGGGGCAAAGTCTTCGTCGAAGACTTTGCGGCGCCCGTGACCCGCGTCTACCTCGATCACAACGCCACGGCGCCTCTGCGGCCGGAGGCGCGCGCGGCGATGATCGCGGCGATGGACCTGTGCGGCAACCCGTCCTCGGTCCATGGCGAGGGCAGGGCGGCCAAGGCCCTCGTCGAAAAGGCGCGCGCCCAGGTGGCCACGGCCTTCGGCGCGGACGGCGCCGATGTCGTCTTTGTCTCGGGAGCGACCGAAGCGGCGGCCTTGGCCTGCGCCGGTCGCGGGCTGGTGGGCGCGGACGTGGAGCATGACGCCGTCGCGGCATGGATCGATCCGGTGCTGCCCGTCGACCGCGACGGTCGCGTGACGGTCGACGATCCTGCGATGACCGCCCTGCAACTGGCGAATTCGGAAACCGGCGTGATCCAGACGCTGCCCGATGGTCTGGCGGTGGTCGATGCCACGCAGGCCTTTGGAAAGCTGCCGGTGGCGTTCAACTGGCTGGGATGCCGGATGGCCATGGTCTCGGCCCACAAGCTGGGTGGACCGAAGGGCATCGGCGCGCTGGTGATGAAGCGCGGCACGGACATCGCCTCGCAAATCAAGGGCGGCGGGCAGGAGATGGGCCGCCGGTCCGGCACGGAGAACGTGATCGGCATCGCCGGGTTCGGCGCCGCCGCCGAAGCCGCCACGCGCGATCTGTCCGACGGCGTCTGGTCAAATGTCGAAAACCTTAGAACGATTCTAGAGAATTTGATTGCGACCGGCGCCGAAGACACTATTTTTGTCGGGAAAGGCGCGGACCGCCTGCCGAACACCTCCTGTTTTGCCACTCCGGGCTGGAAAGGCGAGACGCAGGTGATGCAGATGGACCTGTCTGGATTCGCGATCAGTGCGGGCAGCGCCTGCTCAAGCGGAAAGGTCCGCGCCAGCCGGGTGCTGCGGGCCATGGGATACGACGACACGGTCGCGTCGAGTGCCATCAGGGTCAGCCTGGGGCCGGAGACGACCGAAGAGAATGTGGTGCGCTTCGCCGAGGCGTGGCTGAAGAAACACCAGCGGTTCCGCGAACGGGCCGCCTGAGAAAGGATAGACGCATGTCCATGACCGAAGATGTAGCCGTCAAGGAAGGTGTCGACCAGCAGACAGTGGACGCCGTCCGCGAGGTGTCGACCTACAAGCACGGTTGGAACACCGACATCGAGATGGAATACGCGCCGAAGGGGCTGACCCCGGACATCGTGCGCCTGATCTCCGAGAAGAACGAAGAACCGGAGTGGATGACCGAATGGCGTCTGCAGGCCTATGAACGCTGGCTTCAGAAGACCGAACCGACCTGGGCGATGGTCGACTATCCGAAGATCGACTTCCAGGAACAGTATTACTACGCCCGCCCCAAAAGCATGGCGGAGAAGCCGAAGTCGCTGGACGATGTCGACCCGAAGCTCCTTGAAACCTACGCCAAGCTGGGCATCCCGCTGAAGGAGCAGATGATCCTCGCCGGTGTCGAGGGCGCCCCGGACACGCCCGCGGAAGCCAAGGAAGGCGAGCGCCGCGTGGCGGTGGACGCCGTGTTCGACTCCGTGTCGGTGGGCACGACTTTCCAGAAGGAGTTGAAGGCGGCTGGCGTCATCTTCTGCTCGATCTCCGAGGCAATCCGCGAGCATCCCGAACTGGTGAAGAAGTACCTCGGATCGGTCGTGCCGGTCTCTGACAACTTCTACGCCACGCTGAACTCGGCGGTCTTTTCGGACGGCTCCTTTGTCTACGTGCCGCCGGGTGTGCGCTGCCCGATGGAGCTGTCGACCTACTTCCGCATCAACGCCGAAAACACCGGCCAGTTCGAACGGACGCTGATCATCGCCGACAAGGGCTCCTTCGTGTCCTACCTCGAAGGCTGCACCGCGCCCCAGCGCGACACCGCGCAGCTTCACGCGGCGGTTGTCGAAATCATCGTGGAGGAAGACGCGGAGGTGAAATATTCCACCGTGCAGAACTGGTACCCGGGCGACGAGAACGGCAAGGGCGGCATCTACAACTTCGTCACGAAGCGCGCGGATTGCCGTGGCGACCGGGCGAAGGTGATGTGGACGCAGGTCGAGACCGGCTCTGCCGTGACGTGGAAGTACCCGTCCTGCATCCTGCGGGGAAATGAATCGCAGGGCGAGTTCTACTCCATCGCCATCGCGAACAACCACCAGCAGGCCGACACCGGCACCAAGATGATCCACCTTGGCCGCGATACGAAATCTCGCATCGTGTCGAAGGGCATCTCGGCGGGCGTGGCCCAGAACACCTATCGCGGGCTCGTGTCGATGCACCCGAAGGCAAAGAACTCGCGCAACTACACCCAGTGCGACTCTCTGCTGATCGGTGACAAGTGCGGGGCGCACACGGTTCCCTACATCGAGGTGAAGAACAACTCGTCCCGGTGCGAACACGAGGCGACCACATCGAAGGTCGACGACGACCAGCTCTTCTACTGCCGCCAGCGCGGCATGGACGAGGAGGAGGCCGTCGCGCTCGTGGTCAACGGCTTCTGCCGCGAGGTCCTGCAGGCCCTGCCGATGGAATTCGCCATGGAAGCGCAGCAGCTTGTGGCGATCTCGCTCGAAGGCTCGGTTGGCTGACGTGAGTGGGGTGGGGCGCGGCCACGTGTCCGCGTCGCATCCCGCCGGCCCGAAAGGACAGAGTTGATGTTGGCCATGGCGATCCACCAGTCCGCCGGAGTGGGCGTGGGCACGTTCCTCGGTGTGCTGATCATGATGTTCATCATGCGGCGTTCCGGCAAGAAGGTGCGGCTGCTGAACGACAGCGTTGTCTACACGGCGCTTGTCGCCGGCATGGGTGCGTGGACCTTGGCGGCGGTGCTGCGGCTTGTCGTGGGTATGACCTGATGACGGGCGTGGTGGACCTTGATCTGGAACGTGCGGGTGAGGCGATGGTGAGCGGGCTGGATAGGACCGGCGCCCGTGTCCACCAGCCGCTGCCTGTCATGGTCGCCAAAGCCAGCACCGACGCCTTTCAGGACCGCTGCGTCGCGCGCCGCTTTACCGTCAACATGAACTACCCTGTGCAACCCCTTGGAGACGCGTCATGATTGTCACCACTACCCCCTCCGTCGAAGGCCACCTGATCGCCGAATACAAGGGCATCGTCGTGGGCGAGGCCATCCTCGGCGCAAACGTCTTCCGTGACATCTTTGCCGGGATCACCGACATCATCGGCGGTCGCTCCGGTGCCTATGAGGCATCGCTGGGCGAGGCGCGCGAGACGGCGCTGAACGAGCTGGAGGCGCGCGCGGCGGCGCTTGGCGCCAACGCGGTTGTCGGCGTCGATCTGGATTACGAGGTCATCAACAACATGCTGATGGTCTCCGCGTCCGGCACCGCGGTGGTGCTCGGCTGACGGAACGTGATGCGGCCCGGACTTCATATCACGGCGGCCTGCACGGCCGGACTGCGATCGGAGGGGCGTTCATGAGCGCCCCGGCCCGCATCATCCGGCCCGAGCTGACCCTGCCGGAGGCGGAGGCCGCGCTGCTGCGCGAGGCCTACGGGCGCGCGTCCGTGATCCTCGAATACGGGGCCGGCGGGTCGACCGTGATGGCCGCCGAGATGCCGGGCAAGACGGTCTTCACCGTCGAGTCGGACAAGGACTGGGCGCAGATGATGCGCGTCTGGTTCGCCGGCAACGCGCCCGCCGAGGGCAGCACGGTGGATGTCATCTGGTCTGACATCGGCGCGACGAAGGAGTGGGGCCATCCGGTCGATCACACCGAATGGCAGCGCTTCGCGCGCTACCCGCTGGAGGTCTGGTCCTTGCCGGAGTTCCGCCAGCCGCAGGTGGTGCTGGTCGACGGCCGGTTCCGGCAGGGCTGCGCGCTGGCCTGCGCCTTCCTGTCCGGGGCCCCTTTGGACCTGTACTTCGACGACTATGTACAGCGCAGACACTACCACAAGGTCGAGGAGATCCTCGGCCCGCCACAGATCACCGGGCGCATGGCGCATTTCCATGTGACCCCCCGACCCATCCCGCCGGAACGCCTGATGTGGATCATCAGGCTGATGCAGAACCCCTGACCGGCAGACGAACCCGCCCAGAAGCCGCCGCAAGGCGACAGGGCACCAGAACCCGCCCTCCAGCAGTCGCCAGGCCGCCGGGCACATGAACCAGCCCTCCAGCGGCCACACGGCGGCGGGGCACACAAAACGAGAGGATGACAGAGATGTTGGAAATCAGGAACCTGCACGTGAAGCTCGAGGAAGAGGACAAGCAGATCCTCAAGGGTGTCGACCTGACCGTCGAGGCCGGCAAGGTGCACGCGATCATGGGGCCGAACGGCTCCGGCAAGTCGACCCTGTCCTACGTCCTCTCGGGCCGCGACGGTTACGAGATCACCGAGGGCACCGCCACGCTCGAAGGCGAGGACCTGCTTGAGATGGAAGTCGAGGACCGCGCCGCCGCCGGTCTCTTCCTCGCGTTCCAGTACCCCGTCGAGATCCCCGGCGTCGGCAACATGACCTTCCTGCGCACCGCGGTGAACGCGCAGCGCAAGGCGCGCGGACAGGAAGAGATGTCCTCCGCCGAGTTCCTGAAGGTGATCCGCGAGAAGGCCAAGAGCCTCAAGATCGACGCCGAGATGCTGAAGCGCCCGGTCAACGTCGGTTTCTCCGGCGGCGAGAAGAAGCGCAACGAGATCCTGCAGATGGCCATGCTCGAGCCGAAGATGTGCATCCTCGACGAGACCGACTCCGGGCTGGACGTGGACGCGATGAAGCTGGTGGCAGATGGCGTGAACGCGCTGCGCGACGCGGGCCGCGGTTTCCTCGTCATCACCCACTACCAGCGCCTGCTGGACCATATCGCCCCCGATGTCGTGCACATCATGGCGAACGGTCGCATCGTGAAGACCGGCGGCCCCGAACTGGCGCTGGAAGTGGAGCACAACGGTTACGCGGACATCCTGGCGGAGGAGGCGTAATGGCACTTCCCCAGGCAAAACAGGACACGACTGAAGCGCGCCTCGCGTCGCTGACCCTGCCAGAAGGCGGCTGGTCGGACGCGGCGCGCAAGGACGCGCTCAACCGTCTGCAGACCATGGGCCTGCCGGGTGCGCGCGACGAATACTGGAAGTACACCCGGCCGGACACGCTGAACGCGGTCGATGCTCCGGCGGCACCGGCGCTGCACGCGCATGAAGCGCCGCTGTTCGGGGAACGCGACCGCCTGCAGATCGTCTTTGTCGACGGGGTCTTCGACGCCGAGGCCTCCGACGATCTGGCGATGGAGGGGGTGAGCATCGAACGCCTCGCCGAGGTGCGCGACATCCACTGGGCAAAGGACGTCTACGGCGTTCTCGAAACCCGCGGCCAGACCCCGGTGCAGCGCCCCTTCGCGGTGCTGAACACGGCGTTTGCCACGGACGGCCTGCTGATCCACGTCACCGGCAAGGCCGCAAAGCCGATCCACATCAACTACGTCCACGAAGGCGAGACCTCCGACGCGATCCTGCACCACGTTGTGAAGGTCGATCCCGGCGCCGACCTGACCATCCTCGAGAACGGGCCCGCCGCGGCACGGTTCAACCACGTGATGGAGGCGGAGATCGCCGACAAGGGCGCGCTGCACCACGTGCGTGCGCAGGGCCGCGACCATGACCGGCGCGCCGTCACGCATGTCTTCGCGCGCCTCGCCGTCGAAAGCACGTTCAAGAGCTTCACGCTTACGGTGAACGGCGTGCTGACCCGCAACGAGTGCGTGATCGAGTTCACCGGCGACGACGCCGTGGCGCATGTCGCCGGCGCCTGCATGGGCGACGGAGCATTCCACCACGACGACACTGTTTTCATCACCCATGACGCGGTGAACTGCGAAAGCCGTCAGGTCTTCAAGAAGGTGCTGCGCAACGGCGCGATCGGTGTCTTCCAGGGCAAGATCCTCGTGAAGCCGGACGCGCAGAAGACCGACGGCTACCAGATCAGCCAGTCGCTGCTTCTGGACGAGGACAGCCAGTTCCTCGCCAAGCCGGAGCTGGAGATCTACGCCGACGACGTGGCCTGTTCGCACGGGTCCACCTCTGGCGGGATCGACGAGGATTCGCTCTTCTACCTGCGTGCCCGCGGCGTGCCGCGCGGCAATGCCGAGGACATGATGACCATCGCCTTCATCGCCGAGGCGATGCAAGAGATCGAGGACGAGTCCCTGCGCGAGGAACTTGTCGAGCGGGTCGAGGCCTGGCTGCTGCGGCGCAGGGCCTGAGACTTGGCGGTCTCGACCGATATCGTCGCGATGTATCGGGGGCCGGCGCCGGTGTGGCGGCGGCTCCTGTCGCGCGCGCAAAGCGAACCGCGTGCGCTGGCTTACCTGATGGGGGCCTGCGTCATCATGTTCGTGGCGCAGTGGCCCGCCATTGCCCGCCGCGTCTGGGAAACCGACCCGGCCCGCTTCAACACCGAAGGGGGCGCCTTCCAGCAGGCCGTGCAGCCGGAGATCGGCGGGGCCCTTCTGGGGGCCGTGATCTTCCTGCCGCTCATCTTCTACGTGCTGGCGCTGATGCTTTCGCTGCTCTCGCGGGTGGCGGGCAAACGCGTGGCTGCCTTCGACGGGCGGCTGATCCTGTTCTGGTCGCTCCTGGCGGCAACGCCCCTGGCGCTGCTGAACGGCCTTGTCGCCGGATTTGTCGGCCCGGGTATCGGATTGACCATCGTGGGTGCCTTGTGGTTCGGGGTGGTTTTGTGGTTCGTGGGCACCGGGGTGCGGGAGGCGCACCGCGAGGCAGGAGTGACCGCATGACCCCCAAAGGGTTCTTCAATCTGGCCGTCGAGAGCATCACGGCCCCGCGCGAGGTCGCGCGCCTGCTCATGTCGATCAACATGAACCGGGAAGCGATCCTGACGGCCTTTGCGCTGACCATCGTTCTGAACACGCTGGTCTTCGGGGTGACGCTGCTGATGGCGCCGGCGTCGGAGAACGTGCCGTTCTTCCTTGCCTCGCCCACCGGGTTCCTCGCGGCCGAGACGGTGACGCTGGGCGGCACGATCCTTGCCTTCACGATCATGGGCAGGGTGCTGGGCGGCAGCGGGCGACTGGCCGACGTCGCGCTCCTGATGATCTGGCTGCAGATCCTCAACGTGCTGGTGCAGGTGTTCACCATCGCGCTCATCCCGGCGTCCGAGGCGATGGTCGGCCTCGTCGTGCTCGTGTCATCGGGCGTCGGCATCTGGATCCTGGTGAACTTCGTGGCCGAGGCGCACGGGCTGCCCGGTCTGGGCCGGGCGCTGGCCATCGTGTTGCTGGGCCTTTTGGCGCTTGGGTTCACCTTGTCGCTTCTACTTGTCTTTGCAGGGGTCTCCCCGGAAGGGATCATGGGAAATGTATGATGTGAACGCGGTCCGCGCGGACTTCCCCATCCTCTCACGCGAAGTGAATGGCAAACCGCTGGTCTACCTCGACAACGGCGCTTCCGCCCAGAAGCCGCAGGTGGTGATCGACGCGGTGACGAAAGGCTACGCCGAGGAATATGCCAACGTCCACCGCGGCCTGCATTTCCTGTCGAACCTCGCCACCGAGAAATACGAGGGCGTGCGCGGGATCATCGCGAGGTTCCTCGGCGCGAAGGACCCGGAGGAGATCGTCTATACCACCGGCACCACCATGGGCATCAACCTCGTGGCCTACGGCTGGGCGATGCCGCGGATGGAGCCGGGCGACGAGATCGTCCTGTCGGTCATGGAGCATCACGCCAACATCGTGCCCTGGCACTTCCTGCGCGAACGTCAGGGCGTGGTGTTGAAATGGGTGGACGTGGATGCCACCGGCGCCCTCGACCCGCAGAAGGTGATCGACGCCATCGGACCCAAGACGAAGCTTGTGGCGGTCACGCAGGTCTCGAACGTGCTGGGCACCGTGGTCGACGTGAAGGCGATCTGCGACGGCGCGCGCGCCAAGGGCGTGCCCGTTCTGGTGGACGGCTCCCAGGGGGCGGTGCATATGCCCGTCAACGTCAAGGAGATGGGCTGCGATTTCTACGCCATCACCGGCCACAAACTCTATGGTCCGTCCGCCTCCGGCGCCATCTGGATCCGCTCCGACCGCATGGCGGAGATGCGCCCCTTCATGGGCGGCGGCGACATGATCAAGGAAGTGTCGAAGGACGCGGTCACCTACAACGACCCTCCGATGAAGTTCGAGGCGGGCACCCCCGGCATCGTCCAGCAGATCGGCCTGGGCGTGGCGCTGGACTACATGATGGGGCTGGGGATGGACAACATCGCCGCCCACGAGGCGAGCCTGCGGGCCTACGCCATGACCCGGCTGGGCGGACTGAACTGGCTGAACGTGCAGGGCACGACGCCTGACAAGGCTGCGATCATTTCGTTCACGATGGAAGGTGCGGCGCACGCGCACGACATCTCGACCATTCTCGACAAGAAAGGCGTGGCGGTGCGCGCCGGGCATCACTGCGCCGGGCCGCTCATGGACCACCTCGGCGTGACGGCGACCTGCCGCGCCTCTTTCGGCCTCTACAACACCGAGGCAGAGGTCGACGCGCTGGTCGATGCGCTCGAACTGGCGCACGATCTGTTCGGCTGAGAAAACCGCGATCCGGGCCGCAGATCAGGTGTTGCAGCGGTCCGGGGCAGGGGCTATACGGCCCCTCAGGCACCTGTAGCTCAGCTGGATAGAGCGCTGCCCTCCGAAGGCAGAGGCCAGAGGTTCGAATCCTCTCAGGTGCGCCATCCTCATCTCGTGACATCGTGACGACGCGGCTGTTTTCGGTCCATGAGCCAATGCCATGCAATATGCGATGTCCGGAGGCTGCGGTTTGCTACCGTCTTGAGGCTTCCCCGACAGCGGGCCGGGGCGAACCTTCACCCCCACATACCGCCGATTTCCGGCCGACTGCCGACCTCCTGCGCAACTTCCTCAGCCTGTGCCCGCATCTCGTACGTGCGACGCCTGACCGCTCTGGTGCGGGCCGGACGGTTTTGCCATCATGCAGGGGGAATGACCGCCGGGCGACCGGGACAGGCGACCCCGTGGAGCAAAGCGGAGCGACTTTGCGCTATGGCAGGCCACCGCGCGTGTCCGTGCAGCGTCCCGTGATCTGCCGTACCGAGAGAGGGCGCACGACATGATGATCTCGACCCAGTACTGCCTGACGATGGCGCGCTACAATGCGTGGCAGAACAAGCAGTTGAAGGCCTGTTTCGAGAAGATGGACAAGGCGGAACTGGAGCAGGACAGGGGCGGCTTCTTCGGATCGATCCTCGCCACCGCGAATCATCTGCTCTGGGGCGACATGATCTGGATGTCGCGGCTGGCGAACCTCCCCCGGCCCGAAGGCGGCATCAGCGAAAGCACCGCCATGACGAAATCCCGGGAAGACTGGGAAATCGCGCGCTTCCGGCTGGACGGCGACATGCTTCTCTGGGCGGAGCGCCTGCGGGCCATCGACCTGGCGGGGGACCTGCGCTGGTACTCCGGCGCCGTCGGGGCCGACATGGTGAAGCCCGTCTCGCTCTGCGTCGCGCATATGTTCAACCACCAGACCCATCACCGGGGCCAGATCCACGCGATGCTGACGGCTGCCGGGCAGAAGGCCCCGACAAGCGATCTAGTCTTCATGCCACAGGAGGGTCCCTGGCTCTAGGGTTGCGCTCCGGCTGCGGCTCAGGGACAAACGGCGTAGCGTCATGAAGGAGAGCGACATGTTCAAGGCACTCGTGGTGGAGAAGGACGAAGAGAGCGGCAAGACCTCCGCGTCGGTGAAGGAGCTGTCGCGGGGCGATCTGCCGGACGGCGAGGTGACCGTCGCCGTCGACTATTCGACCGTGAACTACAAGGACGGGCTGTGCCTCGGCTCCGGCGGCGGGCTGGTGCGCAAGTGGCCGCATGTCCCGGGCATCGACTTCGCCGGTGTCGTGGAGGAGAGCTCCGACGACCGCTACAAGCCCGGCGACAAGGTCGTGCTGACCGGCTGGCGCGTCGGAGAGGCGCATTGGGGCGGCTACAGCCAGAAGGCGCGGGTCAAGGCAGACTGGCTGGTGCCGCTGCCCGACGGGCTGGACACGCGCGCGGCGATGGCCGTGGGCACGGCGGGCCTGACCGCGATGCTGGCAGTCATGGCGCTGGAAGATCACGGGCTTGAACCCGGCCATGGCCCCGTCCTGGTGACGGGGGCTGCGGGCGGCGTGGGCTCCGTGGCGACGGCGATCCTGGCCAACCTCGGGCATGAGGTTGCGGCCGTCACCGGGCGCCCGGAACAGGAATCCTACCTGCGCGGCCTTGGCGCCACGGAAATCGTGCCGCGCGAAGAACTGACCGAGGTGACCAAGAAGCCGCTGGAAAGCGAGCGCTGGTCGGGCTGCGTCGATGCCGTCGCGGGTGTCATGCTGGGCCGCGTGCTGAAGCAGATGAAGTACGGCTCCTCGGTCGCCGCCATCGGCCTCGCCGGCGGCGCCGCCATCGACGGCGCGCTCATCACGCCGTTCATCCTGCGCGGCGTCAACCTTTTGGGGATCGACAGCGTCATGCAGCCCTACGCCAACCGTGTCCGCGCGTGGGACCGTATCGCCGCCGACCTGCCCATGGCAAAGCTCGAAGAGATGATCCAACCCGCCGGTCTGTCGGACCTGCCGCAGCTTGGCCGCGACATCCTCAAGGGGCAGGTGAAGGGCCGGGTCGTGGTGGACGTGAATGCCTGATCCGTCAGAGGCGGAGATTGCCGAAATCCGCAGGGACCGCGCGGGGATCTTCCGCCCCGCGTGGTTCGCGGACCTTGCACGCGGCCGGCTGTCGCTCGGAGAGACCTTCTGGGGCGGCTACGTCGGCGTCCAGCTGATCGCCATGCCGCTCTGGATCCTCGTGATGGTGCCCGCCATGGCAGCAGAGGGCGATGGCCTCGTGCGCTGGAGCCTCCCGTGGCTGCTGGTACTGGCGTTCTATCTGCTCCAGCTCGGCTGGACCCTCGCCGTCACCCGCGCCGTCTTCGCCGTGGCGCCGAAGGCCCGACAGGCGGGCGGCTGGCGCTGGGTCGCGATGATCGTCGGCCTCGTCATCGCGGTGCAGTCCATCGTGCTGATCGTCATGTGGGTCACCGGGCGGCTCTGACGGCCGCCACGGCCCTTGCCTTGCGGCCGGACGGGCTACGTCCGGGCAAAGCAAGGAAAGATGACCGATGACCGACACGCCGCCGACCCTCGTCTGGTTCCGCCGGGACCTGCGCCTCTCCGACCATGCCGCGCTGACCGAAGCCGCGAAACGCGGTCCCGTGATCGCGGTGTTCATACGCGACGCGCTGGTGGAGGGCCTCGGCACCGCCCCGCAATGGCGGCTCGGCCTTGGGCTCGGGGCCTTCGCCGATGCACTGAAGGACAAGGGCAGCCGGCTGATCCTTCGGTCCGGTCCCGCGCCCGAAGTGCTGTCGGAACTGGTCGAGGAAACCGGCGCCCGGGCCATCTACTGGAACCGCGCCTACGATCCCGACAGTGTGGAGCGCGACACCCGCGTGAAGGAGGTGCTGAAGGACAAGGGCATCGACGCGCAAAGCTTCACGGGCCACCTGATGTTCGAACCCTGGACGGTCGAGACGGGGCAGGGCGGCTTCTACAAGGTCTACACACCCTTCTGGAAAGCCGTGTGCGACCGCGACGTGCCCGCGCCCCTTTCCTCACCCTCCGACCTGAAGGCGCCCGCCACCTGGCCCGACAGCGAAACCCTCGCCGACTGGAACCTGGGCCAGGGCATGCGCCGCGGCGCCGATGTGGTGCGCCCCTACGTCCGGCTTGGCGAACAGGCCGCGCAGACCCGGCTCGGGGTCTTCATGCGCGACAAGGTGGCCGACTACGGCACGACCCGCGACGAGGTCTCGAAGGACGGCACATCCTGCCTCAGCGAGAACCTTTCGCTGGGCGAGATCAGCCCGGCCCAATGCTGGCACGCCGGCCGCCGCGCGATGGAGGACGGCAAGTCCGGCGCCCAGACCTTCCTCAAGGAGCTGGTCTGGCGCGAATTCGCCTATCACCTGATGTGGCACACGCCGCGCCTGCTGACCGGCAACTGGCGCGAGGAATGGGACGCCTTCCCGTGGAAGACCGACGAACGCCTGCGCGAGGTCAAGGCCTGGAAGCAGGGGCGCACCGGCATCCCCTTCGTCGACGCCGCCATGCGTGAGCTCTACGTCACCGGACGGATGCACAACCGCGCCCGCATGATCGTGGCGAGCTACCTCACCAAGCACCTGATGTGCCACTGGAAGATCGGCATGGCCTGGTTCGAGGACTGCCTGATCGACTGGGACCCGGCCTCGAACGCCATGGGCTGGCAATGGTCGGCGGGTTCGGGTCCGGATGCTACGCCGTATTTCCGCGTCTTCAACCCTGTCACCCAGCGCGAGAAGTTCGATCCCGACTGCGCCTACGTGAACCGCTGGATCGCCGAAGGCCGCAGGACGCCCTCGGACACCGCGTTCAGCTATTTCGACGCCATCCCCGAAAGCTGGCCGATGACGCCCGGCGACGCCTATCCGGATGCGATCGTCGGGCCGAAGGAAGGCCGCGAAGCCGCACTCGAGGCGTACCAGAACCGCGACTTCTGAAGGCCCTGTGCCCGAACGCGCTGACCGCCCCCTTCATCTTGGCGGAAATACCTCGGGAGGGGTTCGGGGAGGGCAGAGCCCTTCCCGCTGGCGGACCCGCAGGGTCCGCAAACCGCGTCAGCCGTTCGACACCCCGGCCATGGACCCCATGGCGACCCACCCGGTGCGCCCGTTGCCGAAGTTCATCTTGCACACCGGCTTCGCGTCGTCGCAGGTCTGGATGTATCCGCCCTCGCCGGGCAGCAGCGTGCCCGTGGCGGTGGTGCGCTCGGCCTCGCTGTAGATCGACACCGCGTCGCTGCCCATGTTGAAATAGGCGATGTTGCGCGGCAGGTCGCGGCGCCAGTTCTGGGTGGCCGGCGTGGCGGTCGGCTGCCCGGGGGCCGGACTCGACAACGTGGTGGAGCCCGAAAGGGTGATCGGGCCGTCGGTCCGCGGTGACGGCTGGGCTCCAGGCTGGACCACCTGCCGCACCTGCCCGCATGATGCGAGCCCCGCGGCCAGCAAACACGCCATCAGAATCTTTCGTCTCACGCCCCTGTATCTCCTGTTTTCAATTCAATCGGGCATCCTGGTACCCAGAAAACATCACTTTCCGCGAAATCCCAAGCCCGAAGCCTTGCCGGGTTGTTTCTCCACCATAAACTCCTTCGAAATAAATGAAAATCGAAAGCTGCACATGGCCCTGACCTCACTTGCGAACCAGACTGGACTGCCCCGATACTTCAGCCACGTCTTCGACATGGCGCAGGGAATGGAACGCGGGCGGCTGGACATGATCCTGCCGGACGGCCGGAGGTTCCGGGCGGAGGGCGCGGAACCGGGGCCGGTGGCGGAGGTCCAGCTCAACGATCCCGACATCTTCGCCCGGCTGATCCGCGAGGGCGACCTCGGCTTCTGCGAGGCCTACCTGGACGAAGGCTGGTCGACGCCGGATCTCATGGCCTTCCTCGACCTCGTGCATGCCAACGAGGACTCGCTCTTCGACGGCTTCCCGGGGCAGGGCATGGTCCGCGCGTGGGAGAAGTTCCGCTTCTGGATGGTCCGGAATTCGAAACGGCAGGCGCGCAAGAACATCGCGCATCACTACGATCTCGGGAACGACTTCTACGGCCTCTGGCTCGACGAGACGATGACCTATTCCTCGGCGCTGTTCGAGACCGGACAGGAAAGCCTCGAGAGCGCCCAGATCGCGAAGTACGCGGCGCTCGTCGACGCGATGGAGGCCAAGCCGGGCGACCACGTGCTCGAGATCGGCTGCGGCTGGGGCGGTTTCGCGGAATACGCCGCCAAGGAACGCGGGCTGCGCATCACCGGCCTGACCCTGTCGAAGGAGCAACTCGACTACGCCCAGGCCCGGGTGCAGCGTGCCGGTCTGGCCGACCGGGTGGAGATCAAGCTGCAGGACTACCGGGACGAGCGGGGGGTATACGACGGCATCGCCTCCATCGAGATGTTCGAGGCGGTGGGCGAGAAGTACTGGCCTGTCTATTTCGACAGCGTGCGCGGGCGGCTGCGCCCCGGGGCCAACGCCTCGCTCCAGGTCATCACCGTCCAGCACAAGCGGTGGGAGGTCTACCGCAAGGGTGTCGACTTCATCCAGAAGTACATCTTCCCGGGCGGTATGTTGCCCAGCCCCGAGGTGTTGCGCCGCGAGGTGGAGCGCGCCGGGCTGCAGGTGGTGAAATCCATCGAATTCGGCGAAAGCTACAGCACGACCCTGCGTCGCTGGCACGACGTCTTCAACGACCGCTGGGACGAGGTCGCCTCGCTCGGCTTCGACGACCGGTTCCGGCGGATGTGGAATTTCTATCTCGCCTCTTGCGCCGCCACGTTCCGCAGCGGTAACTGTGACGTGACCCAGATCACGATCAAAAGGCCCGCCTGATCCATGCCCACTGCCGCAAGACTGGTCGCCGCAATCTGCCTGGCGGCCGTTGCGTGGTTTGCATCGGAGGCGGTCAAACCGCTTTTCCCCGAAGGCACCGACTTCGGGTCCTTCAACATGGTGAATGTGGTGCTGGGCCTGCTGGTCGGCTGGTTCATTCTCGGATCGCGCAGCGGGCGGGGCTACGCCTCGGGCATCTCCAACGGCTTCACCAGCGTCATCGCGCTGACGTTCTGGGCGCTGGTCGTGCAGGCCACGAACGAGATGGTGGACCGCTCCTTCCGCCGTTTCTACGACAGCCCGTTCGAAGCCGTCGGCGCGATCTTCGAGATCGGCCTTGAGTACGGGCAGAAGATGCTCGACCCCACGGTGATCGCCATCCTGCTGGTCGGTGGCATTCTCGCCGGCATCGTTGCGGAAATCGCCGGCCAGCGCTGGAAGTGACCTCATGACCGATCTTTTCTTCTACGGCACCCTCCGCGATGCCCGGCTTCTGGAGATCGTCCTTGGCCGCACCGCAGCGGCCCAGCCTGCCCAACTGCCGGACCACGCCGTGGTGGAGGCACTGGGCCAGTCCTTCCCGCTGCTCATCGCCCGCGACAACGCAACCGCGGACGGCATCCTCGTGCGCGACCTCAGCGACGACGACATAGCCCGGCTAGATTTCTACGAAGGCGCCTTCGACTACGCGCTGGTGTCAGTGACGGTGGACACGGACGACGGCGCGGCGGACGCGCTGGTCTACATGCCGCCTGTGGGCCGCTGGCCGGAGGGCGAGGCCTGGTCGCTCGACGCATGGCAGGACCGCTGGGGCGAGGTGTCCCGCCGCGCCGGCGCCGAGGCGATGGGGCGTTACGGCCAGCAGTCGGGGGAATCGGTGCGCGCGCTCCTGCCGTTCTTCCGCAACCGCGCATGGGCGCAGGTGATCGCGGCGGAAGGCGCGCCGCAGACGCTGCGAACCTGGCGCACCGTGGCCGACATCGAAATGAAACCGGCAGAGGGCGGCTACGACGGGTTCTTCCGTCTGAAACCATTCCACCTGCGCTATCCCACCTTCGACGGCGGCATGAGCGAGGAGCTGCGGCGCGAATGCTTCGTGGCCTACGACGTGTCTCTGGTCCTGCCTTACGACCCGGTGACCGATTGCGTCCTGCTGGTCGAACAGCTCCGCTTCGGCCCGATCCACAGGGGCGACCCGGTCCCGTGGGTGCTGGAGGTGGTGGCCGGCATGGTCGACGCGGGCGAAACCCCCGAAGAGGCCGCCCTGCGCGAAACGCGCGAGGAGGCCCGGCTCGACCTCACCCGTCTGATCCGCGTGTCCGGCGGTTACGCCTCGCCCGGATACAGCACGGAGTTCTATCACAATTTCATCGGCCTGTGTGAACTCTCCGAGAGCGCGGCGCGCTTCTCGGGCGGGCTCGACGAGGAACACGAGGACATCCGCAACCATGTCCTCAGGTTCGACGACGCCATGCGCCTGATCGAGACCGGCGAGATCAATGCCGTCCCGCTCCAGATGCTGCTCTTTGCGCTGATGGCAAGGCGCCCGGAATTGCGCGCGGATGCTTGAGTTCCCGGAGGGGCGCGCCTAAACCATGGGGCCAGACCACGCGAGCCGAAAGGACACCTGATGCACATCGCCGCCGATCTCTCCCAGGCCGTTGGGAACACGCCGCTGATCAAGCTCAGGAAAGCCTCCGAAATGACCGGGTGCGAAATCCTCGGGAAGGCGGAATTCATGAACCCGGGCCAGTCCGTGAAGGACCGGGCCGCGCTCTACATCATCAAGGACGCGGTGGAGAAGGGCCTGCTGGCACCCGGCGGCACCATCGTCGAGGGCACCGCGGGCAACACTGGTATCGGCCTTGCCCTGGTGGGCGCCTCCATGGGGTTCAAGACGGTCATCGTCATGCCCGAGACGCAGAGCCAGGAAAAGAAGGACATGCTGCGGCTGGCCGGGGCAGAGCTGGTCCTGGTGCCCGCCGCCCCCTATTCCAACCCCAACAACTACGTCCGCTACTCCGGCCGTCTGGCCGAAGAACTCGCCAAGACCGAGGCGAAGGGCGCGATCTGGGCCAACCAGTTCGACAACGTCGCCAACCGGCTGGCGCACATCGAGACCACCGGCCCGGAGATCTGGGAACAGACCGGCGGCAAGGTGGACGGTTTCGTCTGCGCGGTGGGTTCCGGCGGCACGCTGGCCGGTGTCGGCATGGCGCTGCAACCCAAGGGCGTGAAGATCGGTCTTGCCGATCCGGAGGGCGCGGGCCTCTACAAGATCTACACCGGCGAGGAAAACCCCGGGAACTCGATCACCGAGGGCATCGGACAGGGGCGGATCACCGCCAACCTCGAAGGCTTCACTCCCGACTTCTGCTGGCGCGTGCCCGATGACGAGGCGCTGCCGGTGGTCTTCGACCTGCTGCAGGACGAGGGGCTCTGCCTTGGCGGGTCCTCCGGCGTGAACGTCGCGGGCGCTGTCCGCCTCGCCAAAGAAATGGGGCCGGGTCACACCATCGTCACCGTGCTCTGCGACTACGGCAACCGTTACCAGTCGAAGCTGTTCAACGTCGACTTCCTCAAGGACAAGGGCCTGCCGGTCCCGCCGTGGATGAACCGGGCACCGGCCAGCATCCCGGGCGTGTTCGAAGACGCATGAAACATCTCACGCGGGCATTATCTCGGGTCCTGATCGCAGGGCTGCTTTGTCTTGCCGTGATCGCGGGCGAGGTGTCCGCGCAGGACGTGGCGCAGCCGGACTACACGGAATGGGATTTGCGGGCGCGTGCCGACGAGGTGAAGCTCGACCTCGGCACCGCGGCCGTGTCCGAGCTGGAGACCATGCGTGCGCGCATCGCCGACTGGCGCTCGCAGTTCCTTGCCGCTCAAAGCACGAACGAGGCGCGCATCGCCACGGTGCGCGCCCAGATCGACTCGCTGGGACCGGCGCCCGAGGAAGGGGAGAGCGAGCCCGATGACATCGCCGCGCGGCGCGAGGCGCTGAACGACCAACTGGCCGAGCTGCGCGCCCCGGTGCTGCAGGCCGAAGAGGCCTATACCCGCGCCGACGGCATCATCGCGCAGATCGACGGCATCATCCGCGACCGACAGGCGCGCGAGGTGCTGGCACTCGGGCCGAGCCCGCTCAATCCGGCCAACTGGGCAAAGGCAGCCACCGATCTGCTGGATTCGTGGCAGGGCGCTTGGCAGGAGATCAAGGACAACGTCACCTCGCCCTCCTACCAGGCGGAGGCGCGGCGCAACCTGCCGCTCGTGCTCCTGCTGATGGTGGTCGGCGTGATGCTCATCGCGCGGGGCAAACGCTGGGCGCTGATGGGGGTCGAGCAGGTCCGCGGCAAGGCCCGGCGCGGCACCGGTGTCTTCCGGTTCCTGATCTCCCTCGGCCAGATCCTGCTGCCGTACCTCGGCATCTACGCCATCGTCGAGGCCATCGAGGCCACAGGCTTTTCGGGCACGCGCTGGGAATTCCTCCTGGGCGAGCTGCAGTACTGGGCGGCGCTCATGCTGGGCACGCGCTGGCTGGCAGACCAGACCTTCCACGAGGACAGCGACCGCGCGACGATCCCGCTGAAAGACAACCCCCGCTGGGAGGCCCGCCGCCTCGCCAACGCGCTGGCCTTCGTTTACGTCTTCGCCGAGATGGTCGTGGCGCTCGGCGATCTCGACAGCTACTCCGCCGAATCCGCGGCCGTGGTGAAGTTCCCGGTGCTGGTGATCGCCAGCCTGGCGCTGTTCCGGCTGGGGCGCATCATAAGCCTCGACGGCAATGCCGAGATGGCGGAGAACGAGGACCGCACCGCCTTCCGCCTGCGTTTCCAGAGGCTGCTTGGCCGGATGGCCATGGTGGTGGCGGTCGTGGGCACCTTCATGGCGGCCATCGGCTACTTCCGCTTCGGCGAGGTCATGGTCTACCCCTACATCGCGACGCTGGCGCTGGTGTTCATCGTCCTCCTCCTGCAGCGGTTCATCTTCGACCTGTCGGAGCTGATCAACGGAACGCCCCAGTCGGATGGCGACGGCCTGATCCCGGTCCTCGCGGGCTTCCTGCTGAGCGCCGCCGCGCTGCCGTTCCTCGCCCTGATCTGGGGCGCGCGCAGCGCCGACCTGTCGGAGATCTGGACCCGCTTCCGCGAAGGTTTCGTCTTCGGCGAGACGCGGATATCGCCCACCGACTTCCTCATGGTCATCATCGTCTTCGTCGCGGGCTTCATGCTCACGCGGCTCCTGCAGGGGGCGCTCAAGTCCTCCGTCCTGCCGAAGACCAAGATCGACAAGGGCGGGCAGACGGCGATTACCTCCGGCGTGGGCTACATCGGCATCTTCCTCGCCGGTGTCGTCGCGATCACCGCCGGCGGGCTCGACCTCTCGTCGCTCGCCATCGTCGCCGGTGCGCTCTCCGTCGGGATCGGTTTCGGCCTGCAGACCATCGTGTCCAACTTCGTCTCGGGCATCATCCTGCTGGTCGAACGCCCGATTTCCGAGGGCGACTGGATCGAGGTCAACGGCACCCACGGCATCGTCAAGGACATCTCCGTCCGCTCCACCCGGATCGAGACCTTCGACAAGTTCGACCTGATCGTGCCCAACGCCGACCTGATCTCGGGCACCGTGTCGAACTACACGCGGGGCAACTCGCTCGGGCGGCTCATCGTGTCGGTCGGCGTGGCCTACGGCACCGACACCCGCAAGGTCGAGAAGATCCTGCTCGACATCGCGCGCCGTCACGACATGGTGCTGATGAACCCCGAACCGTTCATCAACTTCGCGGGCTTCGGCGCCGACTCGCTCGACTTCGAGATCCGGGTGATCCTGCGCGACGTGGGGCAGGTGCTGGTGGTGGGCACCGACATGCGCCACCAGATCATGGAGGCCTTCAAGGAAGCCGGGATCGAGGTGCCGTTCGCGCAGCGCGACATCTGGCTGCGCAACCCGGAGGTCCTGACCGGCGTCGGCAGGCAGAAGCCCGAGGACCCGCCGCAACAGGCCCCCTCAATCCCGGAACAGAAGGGCGGGCCGGGCACCGCCGCCGGGGCAGAGCCGCCGGGCAACGACGGCGAAGCCTCGGGCGACACCGGAGAAGGAGACAGGTAGATGACGGACTTCTTGTACCGCGAGGACACCTACCGGCGCGATGCGCCCGGTGTCGTGGTCGCCCATACGCCCGAGGGCGGTTTCGTCGTCGAACCGGCGCTCTTCTACCCGAAGGGCGGCGGCCAGCCGGGCGACAGCGGCTGGCTCGAATGGGACGGGCGCTCGCTTGCCATCGCCACGACCGTCAAGGGGGAGGGCGACAGCAGCATCCTCGTCCCGGCCGAACCCGCGCCTCTGCCGCCGCTCGGCGCCCATGTGGTGCAGATCCTCGACTGGGAGTTGCGCCACAAGTACATGCGCGTGCACACCGCGCTGCACCTGCTGAGCGTGGTCATTCCGCTGCCCGTCACCGGCGGGCAGATCGGCGCAGGGACCGGGCGGCTCGACTTCCTCATGCCGGAACCGCCCTCCGACCGCGACGGGATCGAACAGGCGCTGGTCCACCTCGTCGACCGCGACCTTGAGGTGACGGACGGCTGGATTTCCGAGGATGAGCTCGACGCGCGCCCGGAACTGGTGAAGACCATGTCCGTCCAGCCGCCGCGCGGGGCAGGGCGCATCCGTCTCGTCCGCATCGGCACAGGCACCGAACAGGTCGACCTCCAGCCCTGCGGCGGCACACACGTCGCCCGCACCGGAGAGATCGGCGCCGTGAGACTCGGCAAGATCGAGAACAAGGGCAAGCAGAACCGCCGGGTGAACATCACCCTCGCCTGACCGCAGGGCGAACCGGCGGGGCGCAACGCGTCACCGCTTGCGCCCGCCCGTTATCCCGGAAAATCGAGGGGCCGACCACTGGGGAAACCCGGTCACTTCCGCTTCTTGATGGGCGTGCCGTAAAGCTCCATCCGGTGACCCTTCAGCCGGTACCCCAGCTTCTCGGCGATCTTTTCCTGCAGCGCCTCGATCTCCTCGTCGACGAATTCGATCACCGCGCCGGTGGTCAGGTCGATCAGGTGATCGTGGTGTTCCCGGTCGGCATCCTCGTAGCGCGCACGGCCATCGCCGAAATCGACCTTCTCGAGGATCCCCGCTTCTTCGAACAGCTTCACGGTGCGATAGACCGTGGCGATGGAGATGTTCGGATCGCGGGTTGAGGCGCGCGCATACAGCTCTTCGACATCCGGATGATCGGTCGCGTCTTCAAGCACTTCCGCGATGGTGCGCCGTTGGCCTGTCATGCGCAGACCCTGCGCAGCGCAACGCTCTGTAATGGTGTCGGGCATGTGCGGTCCGGCGAGGTTAAATCTGCGTGTCCTCCGTTGTAGGCAATCACGGGGCCAAGGCCAAGAGGCGGGCCTCGCTCACGCGGCGGGAACCGCGCGCCGCGCGCGATCCGGCATCTCCCGGGGATTGACCCGGCGTCTTTTCGGGTGTCTGGAAAAGGCATGGAACGCAAGAGCTCTATGGATTTGCCAGGGGCGGCCGGCATGACGGCCTTCGCCGTGGCGCTCGCCTTCAATCAGGTCGTGATCAAGCTGACGAACACCGGATTCGGGCCCGTGTTCGGTGCCGGTCTAAGGTCGATCCTCGCACTGGCGGCGCTGGCCCTCTGGGTGGTGATCCGCCGTCGTCGCTTCGGCAACCTCGGCGCGACGCTTGGTCCCGGTCTGCTGCTCGGCGGGCTGTTCGGAGTCGAATTCATCCTGCTCTTCAAGGCACTGGACCTCACGACCGTGTCGCGTGCGTCGATCCTGTTCTACTCCATGCCGGTCTGGCTGGCGGTGGTGGCCCACCTGACGCTTCCCGGCGAACGGCTGTCTCTGCGGCGCACCGCCGGTCTGGGGCTGGCGATGGCCGGGGTGGCATGGGCGCTTGTCGATCCGCAAAGCCGGGCGGCCGGCGATCTTCGCGGCGACCTGCTGGCGCTTGGCGCATGCTGGTGCTGGGCCGGGATCGCCCTGACCGTACGCCTGACGCGTATCTCGGAACTCCCCGCCGAAGGCCAACTGTTCTGGCAGCTTGCGGTGTCGAGCGTGATCCTGCTGTGCGTCGCCCCATTCGCCGGGCCGCTGATCCGGACGCCGGACTGGATCAGCTACGCGGCCCTCGGCTATGGCGTGCTGGTGGCGAGCATGGGGTTCCTGTTCTGGCTCTGGCTGATGACCATCTACCCGGCCTCGGACATCGCCTCTTTCAGCTTCCTGTCGCCGGTGCTGGCGGTGGTGTTCGGCTGGCTGATCTTCGCTGAGCCGGTCGGCCCGCAGTTCATCGTGGCGCTCGGCCTCGTGGCGGTGGGGATCGTCCTGATCAACCGCCGCAAGAGACCCTCGCCGCTGGCTGAACCCGCAGGTCCCGAGGGCCTCGCCTCCGCCGGGCGCGAGGCCGGGTCTCCGAAGTCCGACTGAGGGTTGGGCGCCGCTGCCGTCTGGCGGGGTGCGGGACGGAGCCGGAAAGCCGGAGAGACGGTCCAAATTGGGCGGCTTGGACAAGTCGAACCGCATCGGATTGAACCAGAAAAACTTGCCAAGTCGTTAAGAACTAGACGTCCACCCGGTTCCTTCCGTTTCAATGCAAAGGCATGAGCCCACTGGACCGGAAACCGGTTTTCCACGGCTCATGTGTCAGCTGCGGATACGCCGACGGCCATATCCCGAACCCGTCAGACGGCCGGTCTGCTATCGTCCACCAACGCCATATGGCAACCACGGGGCCCCTTACGAGCGCTCCCAGCGATCAGGTGCCACAGAAGGTGGCGGTGACAACTTCGTCCTCTTTCGGCGGCCGCGTGAGCCATTGGTTCTGCTCCGATACCTCATACGGCGTGGCAAGAGCGTCGCGCAACCTGTTGAAAAGGCTGTCATCCCCATCGGTCGCCGCCTGAATGGCCTCTTCGATCCGATGATTGCGCGGGATGACCAAGGGGTTCGCGGCAGAGAGCACGGCCTGTGTATCGTCCTCCTCCGTCAGGCGGCTCTGCCACCGCCGGTGCCAGTCGTCATATGCGCTGCGATCTGCGATCTCGTCCCGCGCGGACCCTCGCGTCAGCGCCGCAAAGGTGTTGGTGAAGTCGGACCCGCCCGCCTGCATCAGCTGCAGAAGCTCTCCGATCAGCGCACCGTCATCCTCCCGAGGGTTGGAGATCCCGAGTTTCGCCGCGAAACGTCCCAGCCACTCCGCCTGGAGCAGCTCAGGCATGGCGTGGACCTCCTTCGTGAAGCTCTCCACCGCCGCCTCCTGGTCCGGCATCAGCGGGATCAGGGCGGTCGCCAGCTGCGCCATGTTCCAGACGATGATATCCGCCTGCGCCGCATAGGCGTAGCGCCCGAAGGTGTCGATCGAGCTGAACACCTTGCGGGGGTTATAGACGTCGAGGAAGGCGCAGGGGCCATAGTCGATGGTCTCGCCCGACAGGGTACAGTTGTCGGTGTTCATCACCCCATGGATGAAGCCCACGGACATCCATTGCATGACCAGCGCGGCCTGCCTGCGGATCACGGCGCGGAGCAGGTCGGTGGGCGATTCGGCGTCCGGGTAGTGGCGATCCACGGTATAGTTGAAAAGCGTTTGCAGCCCCGTGCGGTCCTGCAGGTTGGCGAAATACTGGAAGGTGCCGACGCGGATGTGGCTCGACGCGACGCGGGTGAAGACGGCGCCGGGCAGGGGGCGCTCACGTATGATCTCTTCCCCGGTGCGGCAGGCGGCCAGGGCGCGCGTCGTGGGGATTCCCAGCGCATGCATGGCCTCCGACACGACGTATTCGCGGATGACAGGACCCACCCATGCCCGACCGTCGCCGCGGCGCGAAAAGGGCGTCGGACCCGAGCCCTTCAGCTGAATGTCCACGCGGCGGCCGTCCGGGGCCAGCACCTCGCCCAGAAGGTGCGCGCGACCGTCGCCCAGTTGCGGGGAATAGCCGCCGAACTGGTGACCGGCGTAAACCTGTGCCAAAGGCTCTGCGCCGTCGGGCAGCGCGTTGCCGGAGAACAGCGCGGCAAGGTCGTCGTCGGTCATGTCGCGCGTCCCGGTGATCCCGAGGCTTTCCGCAAGCGGGTGGTTGAAGGCGATCAGGCTGGGGCGCGCCACCCGTGTCGGAGGCAGGTGGGCCGCAAAACCTTCGGGAAGACGGGCGTAACTGTTGTCGAACGGGATGTGCAGGGTCATGGCTTCAATATAGGCGGGGAGGCGCCGGCTTGACAGGGGGCCAAACGGGGCACCGCCCGAGGGGCCGCGTTGTGCGCCGCTGGGATGTTTTATGAGAAATCGGTCTGGCGGGCAGTCAGAGAACCCGCGACATGAAGATGTAACCGTCGCGCGCCTTGAACTTGTTGCGGGCGTAGAATGTCTGGGTCTTGTCGTCTTCGCGGTCGACTTCGAGGTGCAGGGCGCGAACGCCTGCGTCCTTCAGCGCCATGGCGATGCCGTGCACCGCCTCGCCGCCCATGCCCCGGCCGCGGACGGCGGGCCGGATGTAGATCTCGTCCACGATGGCGTCGAGCCCGCCGAATTCCACCGACCAGCCGAAGGTGATGGCGATATAGCCCACCGGCGCGCGGCGCGGACCGATCAGCCAGATCGCGCCATGCGGAGAGCCGTCGAGCAGCGGCTGGATCGCCGCCCTGTGGTGTTCGGCGTCGGTACCGAAGCCCATCTCGCCATGGAACCCCGCCACCATCGGCAGGAGTTTCGGGAGGTCTTCGACAGTGGCGAGGTGGAGGGATTTCATAGTATCGGCCAATAAATGCGTTTGAGAGGAACCATGGCGCGGGTTTCGACATCCAGGCGGTCATAATACTGGACGACCAGTTCGACGAGATCTTCGAGTGTCAAAAGCTGTAGAGGGATATTTGCGCGCGCCGCTTCATAGCGGGCGTCTTTGGTGAAACCGCCTGTCGAAACGTACAGCCCTTTATCGTTGCTGTGCCTGCCTCCGAGAAAACCGCGAAGGTCGGGCGCACCAATCGCACCCGCGCGGTGTTTGACTTCGACGATGATGCGGGGGTCCTGCAAGCCGAGCGCATCCGGGGTTGCACGAATGTCCTCCCCGCGATCCGGGCCCGGTGGAGATATTCGCGTGGCGTACCCCATGGCACGCAAGAGACCGGCAACGAATTCCTCCATCTGATTGGGAGACAGACGTGCGACCATATCGGAGATGAACTCAATGCTACGCTCTTCCATGTCGATTTCGGTGCCGGCTGCTTCCGGGTCATCGTCTGCCGGTTCAGAAGGTACAGGGGTTCCCTTGAGGCGGCTGAGGATTTCGGATTCGACAGAAGGTTTTAGCTGAAAAAGAGTAAGCAATGAGCCGAGTGTGTTACGTGCGGGCTGGCTTAGATCATCGCGCTTCACCTCGTCGATCCATTTTACGGGGCGCACATTGGGCCAGCTGTGTTCTCCGTCTGCCAGATGCCCAATCCTGTAGGACGCAGAGCCGGTGATCATCCCCACAGCGTAGACGCGTCGGGAAGGGTCGTACGAGACGACATGGTCGCCTTCTGCCACTTCCGTGATGAAGCGGTAAACTTGTCCGGCAGCGATCTTGTTGGTGAAGTCAGTGTTCTCGGGAAATGCACGCTGGCACGCGGCAAACATTCTTTCCAGGTTGGGGGATGCGGTGAAATCACCGATCTCGGACCAGCCGATTGCTACGATTTCGCCTTCGATAAAACTGTCAAACAAGACGCCTTTGCGCTCTGCGCGGACCATCCACATTGTCATAGCCGGCCCAGCCGTTCGGTCAGCAGGGCGAAGAAGCCGTCGTCGTCGATTGCCCCCATGAAGGTGGCGTTCGGGGCGCGCCCGGTGACGCGCCACCAGTCGGCGACGGTCATGCCGAGAGTAAGGTCGGAGGCGGTCTCGATCTCGACGTTGATGTGCCGTCCCTCGAAAAGGTCGGGCGCGATCAGGTAGGCGGTCACGCAGGGGTCGTGCAGCGGCGCGCCGAGGGAGCCGTATTTCTCCTTGTCGAAGCGTTCGAAGAAGTCGGTCATCTCGGCCACGGCGTGGCCTGCGGGGGTGCCGAGTGCGCGGAAGGCGTCATTGCGGGGCTTCGTCACCAGCGCCTTGTGGGTCACGTCGAGCGGCATGACAGTGATGGGTGCGCCGCAGGCAAAGACGACCTTCGCCGCTTCAGGGTCGACGTAGATGTTGAACTCGGCGGCGGGCGTGATGTTGCCGACCTCGAAATAGGCGCCGCCCATCAGCACGATCTCCGCGATGCGCGGGGCGATGTCGGGCGCCTTTTCCAGCGCGGTCGCGATGTTGGTGAGCGGGCCGAGCGGGCAGAGCGTGACGCTGCCCGGTGCCTCGGCGCGCAGGGTGTCGATGATGAAGTCCACCGCGTGCAGGTCGGCCACCGGCATCGTCGGTTCCGGCAGCACCGGGCCGTCGAGGCCGGTCTTGCCGTGGACGTGTTCGGCTGTGACGAGTGGACGGGCCAGCGGCGTATCGCAGCCCGCGAAGATCCGGGTGTCGGGCTTGCCCGCCAGTTCGCAGACGATCCGCGCGTTGCGGGTGGTCAGGTGCAGCGGCACGTTGCCCGCGACGGTGGTGATGCCCAGCACCTCGATCTCTTCGGGAGAGGCGAGGGCAAGCAGAATCGCGACGGCGTCGTCCTGCCCGGGGTCGGTGTCGATGATGATCTTGCGGGGCGTGGTCATGGCGCGTCTCCTCGTGCGGGGGTTTGGTGACACGCGGGGCGGGGTGCTGCAAGTGTCGAAAGAAATCCGGCAGGCATTGGCCTGCCGATCCGGTTTACCCTTGGTCAGTTTTCCCGTTTCCGGTGAATTGCAGCGCGTTATATGCGCGTATCAGGCAGAGCAGCTTGCCCCGCCGAGGACGCAGAACTTGGCGCAATGGGGGTGATTGAGGGCGACCTCGCCCTCCGCCTCCGCCAGGGTGGTGCCCAGCTCGAACTCCGCATCGTAGGGCAGGAGGGTGCAGGCTAGGACGGCGGGACGGTCGGCGCCCTTGCGTTTGACCACCATGCGAGAGGTCGAACACATCACCGAGGAGGGGTGTTTGCCCAGGATGCCCCAGCAGGCGGTGGTGATCTCCGGCACTTCGACGGTCTCGTCCATCTCGGGGAAGAGGACGGTCTGGCCGGGGTCGGCCGCGTCGATGTCGAAGCCTTCGCGGGAGAAGAGCGCGTCAAAGCCCTGCCGCGCCTCGGCATCGGATTCGTGCCAGAGCGTGCGGCCGGCGACGGCCATGCGGATCCCCTCGTCGCGCAGCCAGCGCATGCCTTCGATGGTCCGGGCGAAGCTGCCGATGCCGCGTTCGGCGTCGTGCTGGCTGGCGGAATAGTGGTCGAGCGAGACGCGCAGGGTCAGCCGGTCGCCGTGTTTCGCCTGCAGGTCCTTCAGGCCGCGCTGCACGCGGGGGCGCATCATCGGGCGCATGGCGTTGGTGAGGATCAGCACCTCGTAACCGCGGTCGAGCGCGGCGCGGGACATGGCGATCATCTCGGGGTTCATGAAGGGTTCGCCGCCGGTAAAGCCGATCTCGCGCACGGGCCAGTCGCGGTCTTCGAGCTGGTCGAGGTAGCTCTCGACCTCGGCTGCGGTGATGTAGACGAGGCTGTCGTTTTCGGGCGAGCTTTCGATGTAGCAGTTGGCGCAGGTGATGTTGCAAAGCGTGCCGGTGTTGAACCAGAGCGTCTGGGGGTCAGACAGCGCGACGCGCGCCCGCGGTTCGCCCTTCGCGGTGACGTGCGGGTCGCGGAACTTGCCCTCGTTGGCGAGGCTTGCGTCTTTCATCTGGCTCTCCGTGCTGTGCGGCCGTGCCGGAAGATGATGCATCTCTTGGCGGGGCAACACAATTTGGTCCCACGCCTTTGTGAAGGGCAACATCGCTGTTAGACTCCGTGCAACAGATGGGGTACGTCGTCATCGACATGTCGTTAGCGCTAACTGCGCCGCGAAACTGAAAGGATGTAATGCCATGGTGTCTCGTGTCATTCCGGTGGATGGCTTCGACCTCGTGATCTTTGGCGGCACAGGCGACCTGGCGCGCCGCAAGATTCTGCCCGGCCTCTTCCGCCGTTTCTGCGCGGGTCAGATGCCGGAGGATGCCCGCATCATCGGTGCCGCCCGGTCCGAGATGGACGACGCGGCGTTTCGCGACACGGTCGCCGACGCGATCCGCGAGTTCGGCGGCGCGCACAGGGCCGACAAGGCGCAGGTCGATGCCTTCCTGGAGCGGGTGGGCTACGAGCATGTCGACGCCATGGGCGAGACCGGCTGGGAGACGCTGAAAGGGCGGCTGAGGGACGGTGTGATCCGCGCCTTCTATTTCTCGGTCGCGCCGTCGCTGTTCGGCGCGCTTGCGGAACGGCTGCGCAGTTTCGGCCTGGCCGACGACGACAGCCGCGTGGTGGTCGAGAAGCCCTTCGGCAAGGACCTCGAGACGGCCAAGAAGCTGAACGCCACGCTGGCGGAGCATTTCGACGAGACGCAGATCTACCGGATCGACCATTACCTCGGGAAGGAGACGGTCCAGAACCTCATGGCCGTCCGCTTCGGCAACATGCTGTTCGAGCCGCTGTGGAACGCGCAATACGTCGACCACATCCAGATCACCGTGGCCGAGACGGTGAGCGTGGCGGGCCGCGGTTCCTACTACGACAAGTCGGGCGCGATGCGGGACATGGTGCAGAATCACCTGATGCAGCTATTGTGCCTGATCGCGATGGAGCCGCCCGCACGGTTCAATCCGGACGCGGTGCGCGACGAGAAGCTGAAGGTCATCCGGGCGCTGGACCCGGTCGATCATCATCAGATCGTGCGCGGCCAATACGACGCGGACGATACGCAGCCGGGGTACCGGACGCACGTGGACGACCTGCGCTCCACCACCGAGAGCTTCGTCGCCCTGAAGTGCCACATCTCCAACTGGCGGTGGGCGGGCACACCGTTCTATCTGCGCACCGGCAAGATGCTGCGGTCGCGCACGTCCGAGATTGCCGTGGTGTTCAAGGACGCGCCGCATTCGATCTTTGGTCCGGAGGCCGGAACGCACCGCAACGTGCTGTCGATCCGGCTGCAGCCGAACGAGGGGATGACGCTGGGCGTCACCATCAAGGAGCCGGGACCGGGCGGGATGCGTCTGGTGGACGTACCGTTGGACATGTCGTTTGCCGAAGCCCTGGGGCCGGATGCCGAGGAGGTGCCCGATGCCTACGAACGTCTGATCATGGACGTCATCCGGGGCAACCAGACGCTGTTCATGCGCGGCGACGAGGTGGAGGCGGCATGGGCCTGGACCGATCCGATCATCGCGGGCTGGAAGCGGCGCGGCGACGTGCCCAAGCCCTACGATCCGGGGTCGAGCGGACCCGAGGATGCGCTGATGCTGATGCACCGCGATGGCCGCAAGTGGCGCGAGATCAAGTCTTGAGGCATGGTGCCCGATGACGCATTTTCCCGGCAAAGGACCTGACCCCGGTCAGGTGCCTTTGCCGCGTTGGGCGGCGGCAAACGGTCTTTGCCACTAGTGACGTGCGGCGCGTCGGAAGCCGGTGCGCCGTGGACAGACCGAGGAAGGACAAACGGTTTGACCTACGAATTCATCGAGTATCCGGATCGCGAAATGCTGTCGATCGAGCTGGCACAGCGGCTGGCAGGCGACCTGCGCTCCGCTCTGCAGCACGAGGAGCGCGCGGCGCTTGTGGTGCCGGGCGGAACGTCGCCCGGGCCGATCTTCGACGATCTCTGCGCCGCCGACCTGGACTGGAGCCGGGTGGTCGTTCTTTTGGGCGACGAACGCTGGGTGCCCGAAGACAGCCCGCGGTCCAACACCGCGCTGGTAAAGTCGCGTCTGCTGGTCGAGCGTGCGGCAAAGGCCCGTTTTCTGCCCCTGTACGCCCCTTTCGATGCGCCGGAAGACGCGCTTGAGGAACTGAGCAAACCCATCGCGGAGGTGCTTCCCTTGGCCGTGGTGCTGCTGGGGATGGGCACCGACATGCACACGGCATCGATCTTTCCGGAGGCCGACCGCCTCGAAGAGGCGCTGAAGCCCGACGCGCCGATTCTGATGGCGATGCGCGCGCCCGGCGCGCCGGAGCCGCGGATCACCCTGTCGGCGCACGTGCTGAACGGGGCCATGTCGAAACACGTCCTGATCTTCGGCGAGGAAAAGCGCGCGGTGCTTGAGGGCGCCCGCGGCAAGCCGGGAATCGAGGCGCCGATCAACGCGGTTCTCGACGAGGCCAAGGTGCATTGGGCGCTCTGACCCGCCACGCGCGGGGTTAGGGTTGAAAGAATTTCAAAGGCCGGACGCGGACGTGCGGCGATGAGCGGAGAAGCGGGAATGTTCGAGGCTGTAAAGGCGCAGGCAGCGCGCATCGGGGATCGCCGGATCGAGGATCTGTTCTCCGAAACGGGGCGGGCCGAACGGTTCAGCGTGACCGCCCTTGGGATGCTCTTCGACTATTCGAAGACGCAGATCGACGCGGAGGTCGAGGCGGCGCTGCTGGCGCTTGTCGACGCGGCCAAGGTCGCGGACCGGCGCGAGGCGATGTTCACCGGCGCGAAGATCAACGAGACGGAAGGGCGCGCGGTCCTGCACACCGCCCTCAGGAACCTCGACGGCGACCCGGTTCTGGTCGACGGCGAGGACGTGATGCCGGAGGTGCTGGAAACGCTCGGCCGGATGGAGGCGCTGGCACGGGAACTGCGCGCCTCGGACGTGACCGATGTGGTGAACATCGGCATCGGCGGCTCAGACTTGGGGCCGGTGATGGCGACGCTGGCGCTGGCGCCCTACCATGACGGGCCGCGCTGCCACTTCGTGTCGAACGTCGACGGGGCGGACATCGCCGACACGCTGAAGGGGCTCGACCCGGCGACGACCGTGTTCATCGTCGCGTCGAAGACCTTCACCACCATCGAGACCATGACCAACGCGCAATCCGCCAAGGACTGGCTCGCAGGCCATGGCGTGTCGGACGAGGGGAAGTTCATCGCGTTGTCGTCGAACGCGGAGAAGGCCGGGGCCTTCGGCATTCCGGAGGAGCGGGTCTTTGGCTTCGCGGACTGGGTTGGTGGGCGTTATTCCATGTGGGGGCCGATCGGGCTATCGGTGATGATCGCTGTCGGGCCGGAGGACTTCCGTGCCTTCCTGTCGGGCGCGCGCGCGATGGACATGCACTTCCGCGAGGCGGAATGGTCGGCGAACCTGCCGGTGATGCTGGCGCTGGTGGGGATCTGGCACAACCAGGGGCTGGGTCATGCCACGCGGGCGGTGCTGCCCTACGACAACCGGCTTATGCGCCTGCCGGCCTACCTCCAGCAGCTTGAGATGGAGAGCAACGGCAAGGGCGTCAGCATGGACGGCGCCGATCTGCCCTATGACAGCGGCCCGGTCGTGTGGGGCGAGCCGGGCACCAACGGCCAGCACGCCTTTTACCAGCTGATCCATCAGGGGACGCGGGTGATCCCCTGCGAGTTCATGGTCGCCGCGAAGGGACACGAGCCGGAGCTGGCGCATCACCACCAGTTGCTGGTGGCCAACTGCCTTGCGCAATCGGAGGCGCTGATGCGGGGCCGCAGCCTGGACGAGGCGCGCGGCAAGGTCGCGGGCAAGTTCGAGGGCGAGGAACTGGAACGGCAGGCGCGGCACCGCGTGTTCCCGGGCAACCGGCCCTCGACCACGCTGATGTACGAGACGCTGGACCCGGAGACGCTGGGCAAGATCGTGGCGCTGTACGAGCACCGGGTGTTCGTCGAGGGGGTGATCCTCGGGATCAATTCCTACGACCAATGGGGCGTGGAGCTGGGCAAGGAACTGGCGACGGCGCTTGGCCCGATGGTGAGCGGAGACGCGCCGATTGCCGGAAAGGACGGCTCGACCGAACAATTGTTGCGATTTGTGCATGCAAATCAGGGTTGAGAGCGGCGTGAAACATCGCTGAGAGCGGCGTGAAACGCAGGTGTGCGCGGAATGTTCCGCGCCGATGCGAAAATATTGGGCGGAACAGAAAGGGGGAGGTGGCGTTTTCTGGTCATCTGGATGGGATAAGGAGAATTCCTATGAAACGCTTTCTTTTGACGACCGCGGCCGCCGCCCTCATTCCTGCCTTCGCCATTGCGCAGCAGGACAGCGACAGCACCACGATCCTGCCGCAGGATCAGGCGCAGCAGACGGATCAGGCGACGAACGAAGAGTCTGATTCCGACAGCCAGAACATGGTGGACTCGACCTCCGACGAATCCACCTCCGTCGAGGGCGAAGCGACCGCAGACGCCGAGGCCGACACCGACGCGGCTGACGCCGATGCAGACGCAACCGCCTCTGCCGATGCGACCGACCCGGCCGCCGAGGAAGAGGATGCGACGGACACCGCCGATGCAGCCGACCCGATGGCAGAGGAAGAGGACGCGACGGACACCGCCGACGCAGCCGATCCGATGGCAGAGGAAGAAGACGCGACCGACTCGGCAGACGCAGCCGATCCGATGGCGGAAGAGTCCGACACCATGGAAGCCGCTGAAGGCACCGACTCGATGGCCGGTGACGCGGACATGTCCAGCGAGATGGCCTCGGGCGAAGAGGGTCTCGGCGTGACCGGCGACGTGTCGGCCAAGGCCATCATTGGCAACCGCGTCTACGTGATCGAAGGCGAGTGGGACAAGACCGCGTCCTTCAACACCGTGGCCGAAGACTGGACCCGCGTGGGTTCCGTGCAGGACATCGTCATCAGCGATGACGGCGGCATCGCCGGTATCGTTGCAGAAGTCGGCGGTTTCCTCGGCATCGGCGACAAGTTCGTGCTGCTCGAGTCCGGTGAAGCCAAGCTCGTGCCGCTCGAAGGTGGTGGCTACGACGTGGTGACCTGGTACTCCAACGACCAGCTGACGGAGATGCAGGCGTACGAAACGACGCAGATGCAGTAATCGCCTTTCACAGGTGAAGGAACGGCCCGGGCATTGTCCCGGGTCGTTTCGATTCCAGAGTGTCCGCGAGCCATGTGCCCGAATTCGCAGGGCGGGGCGGTCAGGGAATGTCGAAGTCCGGCGGCGCCAGTTCGAAACCCTCGAAGCGGAAGCCCGGCGATACCGTGCAGCCGACGAGCGCCCAGCCGTCGCCCGCCCGCGCGGCCTGCCAATGCCCTTCGGGAACGATCGCCTGAGGCGTTTCGCCGTTCAGCAGATCCGGTCCCAGCAGGATGTTCTGGCGCGGTCCTTGTTTGGTCGCCGACACCGACAGGACCAGCGGCGTGCCCGCGTAGAAATGCCAGATCTCTGTCGCATCGACCGCGTGCCAATGGCTCTTCTCGCCGGGGCCGAGCAGGAAATAGATGCAGGTGCCGGCGGGCCGTGTCCCATCCTCCGCCCCGGCGATCCACGTCTGCCGGAAGTGCCCGCCTTCGGGGTGTGGTGCGAGATCCAGTCGCGCGATGATGTCTTCGGCGGTGAGTTCCGTCATGGCGGCGCGCGCTCCTCTCAAAGGCTGTTAACCAAACCGCAGCAGGGTTGCCGCATCGAGTGGCTCTCATGAGGAGGCAAGAACGATGGCAACAGCACGGCATGTCCGGCAGATGGCCGAGGAAATCGTCGCGCGCGAGGGTGGTTATGTCAACGACCCGGACGATCCGGGCGGCGCGACGAAATACGGGGTGACGGTGCACACGATGCGCCGGCTGGGTCTCGACCTGACGCGGGACGGCGCGGTCGATGCCGAGGACGTCAAGCGCATCACCCGGGCGCAGGCGGTGGAAATCTACCTCGACCACTATTTCCTGCGCCCGCGGATCGCGGAGCTGCCCGAGGCGCTGCAGGCAACGGTCTTCGACATGTATGTCAACGCCGGGGCCAACGCGGTGCGCATCCTGCAGCGGCTGCTGGCGGAGATGGGCGAACGGGTGGGCGTCGACGGCGCCATCGGTCCGCAAACCATCGCCGCCTGCGCGCGCGCCTTTGCCAAGGCGCCGCACCACATGGCCGATGCCTACGGGATCGCCCGGCGGAACTACTACTTCCGCCTGGCGGACCAGCGGCCGGCGTCGCGCAAATATGCCCGGACGCGCGCAGGCGGGAAGGGCGGCTGGATCCGCCGCGCGGAGGAGTTCATCTCGGCCCGTTATCACATGACGGATGCCGAGTTTCAGGCGCGGGTGGCGGCATGGGGATAGTGCAGGGCCTTCTGGCGACGCTGTTCGGCAGCGGCCGGAACGCGATCGCCGACACCGCCGAGGTCTTCCGGGTGAACGCGGAGAAGGACGCGGTGCGCGAGGCGGTCGCCCAGCAGGCCGCGCTCGGCCAGTTCGGGACGGAGTTCCGCGTTTCGGACCGCGGCTGGTTCGACCGTCTGATGGATGCGCTGAACCGCATCCCGCGTCCCGCCATGGCGCTTGGTACCATGGGGCTATTCGTGGCGGCAATGGTCGATCCGGTTTGGTTCGCGGCGCGCATGGCCGGGATCGCGCTGGTGCCGGAGCCGCTGTGGTGGCTTTTGGGGGCGATCGTCAGCTTCTACTTCGGCGCCCGCCACCAGGCGAAGGGACAGGAGTTCCAGCGCGAGATCGCGGTGACCATGGCCGCCGTGCCGCAGGTGGTGCAGACCGTGCGCGACGTCGAAGCCCTGAGGGGCGGGGCGCAGGTGAATGTCGGCTCCGAAGAGCCAGAGGCGTTCGAGACCCCCGCCGACAATGCCGCCTTGAACGATTGGCGAAAGGCGTCCTGACGGCGCCCTTTGCCGTCCCAGCGGATAGAAACGTGACAGGCGTCGGCTGCGGTCCGGCGCCTGTTTCCGTGTTGGCGGGGCACCTGTTTGCGACGGCGGACAGGCGGAGGGTGATGGGCCCCCGCGACAAAGTGAACGCCCGATCCGCGCGATTTCATTTGGCCCGGCTTGGCCCGCCTCCTATAACCGGCGGTATGATTGCAGAGCTCGGACACTTCGCCCTCATCCTCGCCTTTCTCGTCAGCCTCGTGCAGGCGACCGTGCCGCTGATCGGGGCGCATCGAAGGTGGCCGGGATGGATGGCCGTGGCCGAACCCGCCGCGACCGCGCAATTCCTGCTGGTGGCGGGCTCCTTCGCGGCGCTGACCTATTCCTTCGTGGTGTCCGACTTCTCGCTGCGGCTCGTGGTGCTGAACAGTCATTCGGCCAAGCCGCTGCTCTACAAGTTCTCCGGCGTCTGGGGCAACCACGAGGGCTCCATGCTGCTGTGGGTGCTGATCCTGGCGCTCTTCGGGGCGATGGCCGCGTGGTTCGGGGGCAACCTGCCGCCGACGCTCCGCGCGCGGGTGCTGGCCATCCAGTCGCTGATCGCCGCGGCCTTCTTCGCCTTTATCCTGTTCACGTCCAACCCCTTCCTGCGCATGGCGATTCCGCCCTTGGACGGGCAGGACCTGAACCCTCTCCTGCAGGACCCCGGGCTCGCCTTCCATCCGCCGTTCCTCTACCTCGGCTACGTGGGCCTTTCGATCTGCTTCAGCTTCGCCGTCGCCGCCCTGATCGAGGGGCGTGTGGATGCCGCCTGGGGTCGCTGGGTGAGGCCGTGGACGCTGGCCGCATGGGTCTTCCTGACCATCGGCATCGCGCTGGGGTCGTGGTGGGCCTACTACGAGCTGGGCTGGGGCGGCTTCTGGTTCTGGGACCCGGTCGAGAACGCCTCCTTCATGCCCTGGCTCTTCGCGGCGGCGCTGCTGCACTCGGCCATTGTGGTCGAGAAGCGCGAGGCCCTGAAAAGCTGGACGGTGCTGCTGGCGATCCTGGCCTTCGGGTTCTCGCTGATCGGGACGTTCATCGTGCGGTCGGGGGTCCTGACCTCCGTCCACGCCTTTGCCAACGATCCCGAACGCGGGGTCTTCATCCTCGGCATTCTCGTGTTCTTCACCGGCGGGGCGCTGACGCTATTCGCGGCGCGCGCATCGACCATGGACGCGAAGGGCATCTTCGGCGTCGTCAGCCGGGAATCCGCGCTGGTGGCGAACAACATCCTGCTGGCGGTGTCCTCCTTCGTGGTCTTCGTGGGCACGATGTGGCCGCTGGTCGCCGAGATGGCATTCGGCCGGAAACTGTCGGTCGGCGCGCCGTTCTTCGAGATGGCCTTTACACCGTTCATGATCGTGCTTGGCCTGATCCTGCCGGTGGGCTCGATGCTGGCATGGAAGCGCGGGTCGCTCAGCCGTGTCACGCGGCAACTGGTCCCGGCCTTCGTGCTTGCCGTGGCGCTGGCAGGGCTCGTCTGGTCGATGCAGACCGGACGCACCCTGCTTGGCCCGGTGGGGGTCTTCCTCGGCACATGGGTCATTGCCGGCGCTCTGACCGACCTCTGGAGCCGCACGGGGCAGAAGCGGGAAGTCAGCCGCCTTCTGCGTCTGCCGCGCGCCGACTGGGGCAAGACCGTAGCCCATGCGGGGCTTGGCATCACGATCCTCGGCGTCTCGGGCCTTCTGGCCTGGCAGCAGGAGGACATCCGTGTCGCACAGGTGGGCGAGCCCTTCGAGGTCGGCGCCTACACCCTCGAACTGGCGGACGTGCAGCGCGTGCAGGGACCGAACTACATGTCCACGACGGGCGAGGTGATCCTGTCGCAGGACGGCACCGAGGTCGCGCGCCTCTTTCCGGAAAAGCGGACCTACCCGGTGCAGCAGATGCCCACCACCGAAGCGGCCATCGACTACCGTTTCCTGCGTGACGTCTACGTCGTGATCGGCGATCCGCAGGACAACGGCGGCTGGGTCATGCGGTCCTACATCAAGCCCCTGGCGAACTGGATCTGGGGCGGGTGCATCCTGATGGCCATCGGCGGCCTGCTGAGCCTGAGCGACCGGCGGTACCGCGTCGCGGCGGGCGCCCGCAAGACGGCGCGCATCCAGGGCGTCCCGGCAGAATGAGCGTGGTGTCTGGCATCAAGCTGCGGCTCACGGGCCCGCTGGTTCTGCTGGCCATGGTCTTCGCCCTTGTCGCCAGCGTGGCGATTGCGGTGCAGCCGGACGAGGTTCTGGACGATCCGGCACTTGAGGCCCGCGCCCGTGAGATTTCCGCCGGTCTCCGCTGCCTCGTCTGCCAGAACGAAAGCATCGACGACAGCAACGCCTCGCTCGCGCGGGACCTGCGGCTGCTGGTGCGCGAACGCCTTGTGGCCGGTGACACCGATGCCGAAGCCGTGGACTTCATCGTCGACCGCTACGGCGAGTTCGTGCTGCTGAAGCCCACGACGGGCGGGTGGAACTGGCTGCTCTGGGCCGCCGGACCGCTGATGTTCCTGATCGCCATGGGGATGGGCGTGGCCTATATCCGGCGTCGGTCGCAGGCCCCCGAAACCGTTCAGGACGGGCTGTCTGACGACGAGCGGCGGCGGCTGGAAGAACTGCTGGACAACTGACGTAGCCGCGGATGTCGGGCGTGCCACGCCCATGTCTGAGCCGTGTTTGCAGGCTTTGTGTGATCGGGCCGTCTGGGTACTTCATTCGATCAAACCGGCCCATGTTCGGTCGTCCGCATCGCCTTCAAGTCTCGGGCCAGACAAGACGGCAAACACGCATGAAAATCCTGACTTCGGGACGTGGCGTTTCACTTTGCCAATCCCCACGCCCCGGTGTTTGATGCGCTCCGACAGAGGAGATGCCCGATGATTTACGAAACGATCAATTACGCCGTTCAGGACGATATCGCGACGATCACGCTGAACCGGCCCGAGGTCATGAACGCGCTCAACACCCAGATGCGGGCCGAGATTGCCGACGCCTTCGGTGCGGGCGGACGCGAGGCGCGTGTGGTGGTGATGACCGGAGAGGGGCGGGCGTTCTGCTCTGGCCAGGACCTCGGCGACCGGGAGACGGCGGCCAACCTCGATCTGGAACGGGTGCTGCGCGACGAATACGTGCCGATGCTGAAGTCGATCTATGACTGCCCGGTGCCGACGATCTGCGCGGTGAACGGCGCGGCGGCGGGGGCAGGGGCCAACCTCGCGCTGGCCGCCGACGTTGTGATCGCCACCGAGTCCGCCTTTTTCATGCAGGCCTTCACCAAGATCGGCCTGATCCCGGACGCGGGCGGGACATGGTTCCTGCCGCGCCAGATCGGTCTGGCCAAGGCCATGGGGGCCGCGCTGTTTGCCGAGAAGGTAACCGCCACGCAGGCCGACCAATGGGGCATGATCTGGGAGGCCGTGCCGGACGACACGTTCCGCGACCATGTGGCCCAACGTGCCGCGGCGCTCGCCAAGGGGCCGACGGCGGCCTATGCGCGGGTCAAGCAGGCGCTCTATGCCGCCACGGACAACACGCTGGAAGAGCAGCTTGCGGTCGAGTCGCGCCTGCAGGGGGAATGCGGCAAGACGCGGGACTTCAAGGAAGGTGTCGTGGCCTTCATGGAGAAGAGGCCCGCCGTCTACGAAGGGCGCTGATCCGGACGGCCTGACGGCACGCTGACGACTGCAAAGCAAAACCCCCGGAGCGCAGGCTCCGGGGGTTTCTTGTTGATCTGACCGATGTCAGCGGTTCTCGATATCGACGTAGTCGCGTGCGGTTTCGCCGAGGTAGAGCTGACGCGGACGGCCGATCTTGTTCTGCGGATCGGCCAGCATTTCCTTCCACTGGGACACCCAGCCGACGGTACGCGACAGCGCGAAGATCGGGGTGAACATGGAGGTCGGGAAGCCCATCGCCTCGAGAATGATGCCCGAATAGAAGTCGACGTTCGGGAACAGCTTCTTCTCGGCGAAGTAGGGGTCGGCCAGCGCCTGCTGTTCGAGCTCCTTCGCGGTGGCGAGGATCGGGTTGTTCTCCACTCCCAGCAGGTCCAGCACCTCGTCGGCGGACTGCTTCATCACCGTCGCGCGCGGGTCGAAGTTCTTGTAGACGCGGTGGCCGAAGCCCATCAGCCGGAACGGGTCGCTCTTGTCCTTGGCGCGGGCGATGTATTCCGGAATCTTCTCCGGGCTGCCGATTTCCTTGAGCATCTCGAGGCAGGCCTGGTTGGCGCCACCGTGGGCCGGACCCCAGAGGCAGGCCACACCGGCGGCGATGCAGGCGAAGGGGTTAGCCCCGGACGAGGACGCCAGGCGCACCGTGGAGGTCGAGGCGTTCTGTTCGTGGTCTGCGTGCAGCGTGAAGATCCGGTCCATTGCGCGCGACAGGATCGGGTCGACGTCATAGCGTTCCGCCGGAACGGAGAAACACATGTGCAGGAAGTTCGCCGCGTAATCGAGGTCGTTGCGCGGGTACACGAAGGGCTGGCCGATCGAGTACTTGTAGGCCCAGGCCGCGATGGTCGGCATCTTGGCGATCAGGCGGTGCGAGGCGATCTCGCGCTCCCGCTCGTCGTTGATGTCGGTCGAATCGTGGTAGAAGGCCGCCATGGCACCGACCACGCCCACCATGACCGCCATCGGATGCGCGTCACGGCGGAAGCCGCGGAAGAAGTACTGCATCTGCTCGTGCAGCATGGTGTGGCGGGTGATGGTGCTTTCGAAATGCTCCAGCTCCTCGGCCTTCGGCAGGTAGCCGTAGAGCAGCAGGAAGCAGACCTCGAGGTAGTGCGACTTGCTGGCGAGCTGGTCGATGGGATAGCCGCGGTGCAGCAATTCGCCTTTTTCACCGTCGATGAAGGTGATGGTGGAATCGCAGGACGCGGTGGAAGTGAAACCCGGATCGTAGGTGAACACACCGGCCTGACCGTAAAGCTTGCGGATGTCGATGACATCGGGGCCGGCGGTCGGGGAGTGGACGGGCAACTCGTAGCTCTTGCCCTCCAGGGTCAGAGTCGCAGTCTTCTGGGCGTCAGCCATGCTTGTCATCCTTGCCTTAAATGGTGGAGCCGGGCCGCATCGGACGGCCCGACCGGGTAGGTCTCACATGGCCGAGGTGCGCGTTACGCGCCCCCGTCGGCCGCCTGGTCCTGAAGACGGGCGAGGCTCTCCTCCTGTCCCAGGACCAGCATCATGTCGAAGACCGAAGGAGTCACGGACCGGCCCGCCAAGGCCGCGCGAAGCGGCGCTGCAAGCTTGCCGAACTTGGTCCCTTGTTCTTCGCAGAAGCGGTTCATCTCCGCCTCCAATTCATCTCGCGTCCAGCTAGCATTTTGCAAGTGCGGCGTCAACTTGCCCAGTATACCACGGGATACCGTGTCGAGAGCCTTCTCTGCCTTCTCGTCCGGCGAAATGGGTCGGGATGCAAGGATAAATTCCGCTTTTTCAAGAAGTTCCGGGAAGGACTTGGCGCGTTCTTTCAGGCTGTACATGCCGCGCAGCAGGCCGTCGCGCTGTTCCGTGGACAGCGGTTCACGCCCGGTTGCGTCGAGGAAAGCCTCGATTTCTTGCAGCAACGCGGCATCCTCCGCGACGGCGATATGCTGACCGCACAGGTTTTCGAGTTTCTTGAAGTCGAAACGTGCGGGCGACTTGCCGATTCCATTCAGATCGAACCATTCTTTTGCCTGATCGTCGGTAAAGAATTCGTCGTCGCCGTGGCTCCAACCGAGCCGGGCGAGGTAATTGCGCATACCTGCGGCCGGGTAGCCCATCTTCTGGTATTCGTCCGCGCCAAGCGCGCCGTGCCGCTTCGAGAGCTTCTTGCCGTCCGGTCCGTGGATGAGCGGGATGTGCGCATAGACGGGCAGCTCCCATCCCATTGCGGTGTAGATTCCCATCTGGCGCGCGGCGTTGTTGAGGTGGTCGTCGCCGCGGATCACGTGGGTCACGCCCATGTCGTGATCGTCGACCACCACCGCCAGCATGTAGACCGGCGTGCCGTCGGACCGCAGCAGCACCATGTCGTCGAGCTGGTCGTTGCGGATCTTCACCGCGCCCTGCACCTCGTCGCGGATCACGGTCTCGCCCTCCTGCGGGGTCTTCAGGCGGACGACGTAAGGCAGATCCGGGTGCGTGGCAGGATCGGCGTGGCGCCACGGGCTCTGGAACAGGGTGGAGCGGCCTTCGGCGCGGGCGGCCTCCCGGAACGCCTCGATCTCCTCCTGTGTGGAGAAGCACTTGTAGGCCGCGCCTTTCGCCAGCAGCTCATGCGCGACCTCGGCGTGGCGGTCGGCGCGCTCGAACTGGCTGATGACCTCGCCGTCGTGGTCGAGGCCGAGCCAGGCCAGCCCCTTCAGGATCGCCTCCGTCGCCTCGGGGGTGGAGCGGGCGCGGTCCGTGTCCTCGATCCGCAGCAGGAACAAACCGTCCCGCCCACGCGCGTAGAGCCAGTTGAACAGGGCCGTGCGCGCTCCACCGATGTGAAGGAAACCGGTGGGCGAAGGGGCAAAGCGGGTGACGACCCGGGACGGAGCGGCGGACATCTTGGTTAACCTTATCCTAAGGATGGCGGGAATAGAGTTTGCGCGTACCTAACCCGGCCCCCGGTGCCGGGGCAAGCAGGGGTCTGCCTGCCGATGACGTGGTTTTTCCGCCGGTTCGCCGAAGCGATGGGGGCGCAGCGCGGCTGCCTCTTTCCATGGGTGCCGGTCATGCTGGGCTGTGGGATCGGCCTCTACTTCCAGATCAAGTGGGAACCGCCGGTCCTCATGTTGTGGCTGGCGTTCCTGCCGGGCGGGCTGATCGTGCTGCACGCAAGGGGCGAGGTGGCCGGCCCGCTGCTGGCGGCCTTCGGGCTGATCTGTGTGGGATTCGGCCTCGCCGGGCTGCGCGCCCATGCTGTTGCCGGCCCGGTCATCGACTTCCGTTACTACGGCGCCATCCAAGGCCGCGTGGTGGAGATCGACCGCTCCGCCTCTGACGCCATGCGCCTGACGCTGGACCAGGTGGTGCTGGAGCGGATGGACCCCGGTGACGTGCCGCGCCATGTCCGGGTGTCCCTGCATGGCGACCTGCAACCGCTGGATCCGCTGCCCGGCATGACGGTGATCCTGACCGGTCATCTCGGTGCGCCCGGCGGCGCGGTGGAGCCCGGTGGCTTCGATTTCCGCCGCCATGCCTGGTTTCAGCAGATCGGAGCCGTGGGTTACACGCGCACGCCGGTCCTGATGCTGGAACCGCCACCCGAAGGGCTGCTCTCCGGCCTGCCCATCACCCGGGCGCGCATGGCGCTGTCGGCGCATGTGCAATCGGTTCTGGAGGGGGAGACCGGCGCCTTTGCCGCCGCGATCATGACCGGGGATCGTGCGGGCATGGGGAAGGAGACATTGCAGGACCTGCGGGACACCAACCTCGCGCATCTGCTGGCCATTTCCGGGCTGCACATGGGGCTGCTGGCGGGCTTCGTCTTTGGCACACTGCGCCTCGCCCTGTTGCTGGTGCCCCGCGCGCGACACCACTGGCCGGTCAAGAAGATCGCTGCTGTCGGCGCGCTTGTGGCTGCGGCGGCCTACCTCGCGCTCTCGGGCGGCAATGTCGCGACCGAGCGCGCCTTCATCATGGTGGCCGCCGCACTGACCGCGCTGCTGCTGGACCGGCGGGCATTATCGCTGCGCTCCGTCGCCATCGCGGCGCTGGTGGTGCTGATCCTGCAGCCCGAGGCGTTGCTGGGGCCGGGTTTCCAGATGTCCTTTGCCGCGACGACGGCGCTGGTTGCGGTCTTCGAACGGCTGAGCGCCGCGCGCGCGGGCAGGAAATGGCCCGGCTGGCTGGGCCCGGTGCTGTCCGTCATCGTCTCGTCCGCCGTCGCGGGCGCGGCGACGGCACCGGTCGGCATGGCGCATTTCAACCAGGCGTCGGTCTACGGACTGCTGGCGAACCTGGTGTCGGTGCCGGTGATGGGCGTTGCCGTCGTGCCACTGGGCGTGGTCGCGGGGCTGCTGATGCCGTTCGGCCTGGACTGGATGGCGTTGCATGTCATGGCGATCGGGCTGGACTGGATCCTCGGGGTCGCGCGTGTCGTCGCGGACTGGCCCGGATCGGTGAGGCCTGTCGTGGCGCCCGACCCGGTCGCTCTGCCGATGATCGCGGCGGGCGGGCTGTTCCTCTGCCTGTGGCGTGGGCGGGCGCGGCTCGCGGGGCTGATCCCCATGGCGGCGGCCGTCGCGCTCTGGTCCCAGACCCAGAGGCCGGATGTACTGATCGCCGACAACGGCACGCTGGTCGGTGTCATGACGGCTGAGGGCCGGGGCCTGTCGCGCGATCAGGGGGCGGGCTTCATCGCCGACAACTGGCTGGAGAACGACGGACGCGGCGGCACGCAGGCGGATGCGGCGCAGCGGTGGCCGGGGGCGGTCGCCAATCGGCTGGCAGAAGCGGCGAGCGAAGTCGGCCCGGTGATCCATGTTCAGGGCAAACGCGCGGCCGAATTGCTGACCCGTTGCGAGGCCGGCCAGATCGTCGTCAGCAGCGTCGAGATCGCCATCAACGGCGAATGCCGTGTCTTCGATCCTGTGACGCTTGGCGCCAGCGGGTCGGTCGCGCTCTGGAGCACGTCGGACGGATTGCGGGTGGAGACGGCGAGGGAGCGCGCCGGGCAGCGCCTGTGGCTTGGCGCGAGTCCGGTGCGGCCCAGGCTGGCGCTTTTCCGTTTCTCGTCAGCTCAGTAGGTACGGATCAGCCCGACCAGACGGCCTTGCACGCTGACCGCGCCCCGGGGCAGCACACGCGGCTCATACGCCGGATTGGCCGCTTCGAGAACGATCATGTCGCCTTTCCGGCGGAAGCGTTTCAGCGTCGCCTCGTAGCCTTCGATCTGTGCCACGACGATGTCGCCGTCCGCCGCATCGCCGGTTTCGCGGATCACAACCACGTCGCCGTCGTTGATGCCCGCGTCGATCATCGAGTCGCCACGCACCTCAAGCGCGTAGTGGCGGCCCTGACCCTGCAGCATCATGCCCGGCACGGCGATGCCCGGCGGTTCGTCGTTGATCGACTCGATGGGCACACCGGCCGCGATGCGGCCCATGATCGGCAACTCCGTCACGTCCAGCGTGTTGATTTCGGACGCGCGGCCGGGCGTGCTGTCCGGGCGGTCGCCCTCGATCACGCGCGGAGAGAAGCCCGCCGGCGCACCGCCGAGGCTCTCGGGCAGCTTGACGATCTCGATGGCGCGCGCACGATGGGCGAGGCGGCGGATGAAGCCACGCTCTTCCAGTGCGGTGATCAGCCGGTGGATGCCGGACTTGGACCGCAGGTCGAGCGCATCCTTCATCTCGTCGAAGCTGGGCGGCACACCGTCACGCGTCATCCGCTTGTTGATGAAATCCAGCAGGTCCAGTTGTTTCTTGGTCAGCATGCTCGCGCCCCCATACCCGGTCTTTTGCGTCGCAGGCCAACGTTTGCAGGCCGCGTTAACTTTTGTTCTACGCATGTTCCCGTTTTGTGTCAACGGGTTTGGGGCCGGAGGGACCTGCTGTCAGGTGAGCGGAAGGTAATCCACACGCTCCCCCACCTCGCGGGCGGGGTCGTCCACGGGGCGCACCAGCAGGGCATTGGCTCCGCTCAGAACGCTCAGCAGGCTGGAGTCCTGACGTGTCGCCGCCCGCAGCCCGTCTTCGTCCAGAACGGCCCGCATGTAGTGTTCGCGACCGCCGTTCGCGGGCAGCGGTTCGGCCAGCGGAGCAGAGCGGCGGGGGGCGGCCTGCGCGGGTAGGCCCAGCATGGCACGGATCACCGGCAGCACGAAGACCTGTCCGCAGACCATGGCCGACACCGGATTGCCGGGCAGACCGATCATCATCGTCTCGCCAAGCAGGCCGGACATCAGCGGTTTGCCCGGCCGCATCGCCACCTTGTGGAAGGCGCGCTCGATCCCCAGTTCCTCGGCCACCGGGGCGACAAGGTCGTGGTCGCCGACGGACGCGCCGCCGATGGTGATGACCAGGTCGGCGTCGTCGATCAGCGAGAACGCGTGCCGGAGAGAGGCCCTGTCGTCCCGGGCGATGGGCAGGATCCGCGGCGCGGCCCCGTGAGCGCTCAGCAACGCATGCAGGCCGAAGGTGTTCGACACGATGATCTGGTCCGGTCCCGGCGTCTCGCCCGGCATCACCAGCTCATCCCCGGTTGAGATCAGGGCAACCTGCGGTTTCCGCGCGACGGGCACCCGGTCAACATTCATCGAGGCGAGCAATGCTATGTCGAACGGACTAAGGGTCTTCGGTGCATCGAAACGGGCATTTTCCGCAAAGTCGGTGCCAGCGGGCCGGATGTTGGTGCCTTCGTCCAGTCGGTCGCCAAGCGTGATGCGGTCACCGTCGCGCGTTACGTCCTCCTGGATCACGACACGGGTCGCACCGTCCGGTACGGGGGCGCCGGTGAAGATGCGCACGGCCTGGCCCGCGGACACTGTGCCGTCGAAACGATGCCCCGCAGCGCTTTCGCCGATCACGTTCAATGTCCTGCCGGGCGCGGCGTCGGCCATCGCATAGCCGTCCATGGCCGAGGACGGAAAGGGCGGCTGACTGCGTCTTGCGGAAACCGCGCGGGCCAGCGTCCGGCCCGATGCGGACACCAACGGGACCTCTTCGATCTCCATCGGCCGCACGAGCGAGAAGAGCTGCGCGAGGGCTTCCGCTACCGAGATCATGTCGCTTCGTAACGCCCTGATTTCCCGCCATCTTTCAGGATGACACGGATGCCGCCGATCTGCATCGCCTTGTCCACGGCTTTCACCATGTCGTAGACGGTCAACGCTGCGGTCGAGACTGCGGTGAGCGCCTCCATCTCAACCCCGGTCTGCCCGGTGGTCTTGACCGTCGCGGTGATGCGCAGACCGGGCAGGTCGGCATCGGGTTCCAGATCGACGGACACCTTTGTCACGGGCAGGGGATGACACAGCGGGATCAGCTCTGGCGTCTTCTTCGCGCCCATGATCCCGGCCAGTCGTGCAACACCGATCACGTCGCCCTTCTTGGCGTTGCCTTCGGTGATGAGAGCGAATGTCTCCGGCGCCATGCGGACCCAGCCTTCGGCTGTGGCGACGCGGGCGGTCACCGCCTTGTCGGAGACATCCACCATGTGGGCTGCGCCGCGGTCGTCGAAATGCGTCAGGTCGCTCATGGTCACTCTCAGGCCGGGACGGGGTTTTTCAGCAAGGTTTCGGTCGCTTCCTGCACGTTTTCCTGTCGCATGAGGCTTTCTCCGATCAGGAAGGCGCGGGCGCCATAGCCGGCCATGTCCGCCAGATCGGCGGGCGTGTTGAGCCCGGATTCGGAGATCAGGAAGCGGCCTTCGGGGACGCGCTTCGACAGGGTTCGCGTGGTGTCCAGCGTCGTCTCGAACGTCTTGAGGTTGCGATTGTTCACCCCGATCAGCGGCGATTTCAGGGCCAGCGCGCGGTCGAGTTCGTCACCGTCGTGAACTTCGATCAGGGCATCCATGCCCCAGGCGTTCGCGGCATCCTCGAGCTCGGCGGCTTGCGCGTCAGATACGGAGGCCATGATGATCAGGACGCAGTCCGCGCCAAGCGCGCGCGCCTCGGCCACCTGGTAGGTGTCGTACATGAAATCCTTGCGCAAGGCGGGCAGGGTGGTGGCCGCGCGGGCGTCGACAAGGAACTCCTTGGCGCCCTGGAAGGACGGCGTGTCAGTCAGCACGGACAGGCAGGTGGCGCCCCCGGCTTCATAAGCCTGCGCCAGCCGCGCCGGGTCGAAGTCGGCGCGGATCAAACCCTTGGAGGGGCTGGCTTTCTTCACCTCTGCGATCAGCCCGTAGCCGGTTTTGGCGGCCAGGTACAACGCCTTGGCAAAGGGTCGGACGGGCGACGCGTCGCGTGCTTCGGCCTCCACCTCGGACAGCGGTTTGGCGCGCTTGTCGGCGGCGACCTCCTCCAGCTTGTAGGCCTTGATCTTGTCGAGGATCGTCTGGGTCATGGCGCCTCTCCGGTCCAGTTGATAGGTGCGGCGCCTTGCGTCTTAAGCCAGTCGTTGATGCGGGAAAAGGGCCGCGAGCCGAAAAAGCCGCGACGGGCGGACAGGGGCGAGGGGTGGGCGGTCTGCAGAACGAGGTGGCCCTCACCTCTAATGTCGCGGGCGAACCCCTGCGCGTGTTTGCCCCAGAGCAGGAAGGCGCGCGGCCTGTCGGAGAGGGTGTGCAGCACTTGCCGCGTCAGTTCGGACCATCCGAGCCTTGCATGTCCGCCCGCCTGACCGGCAGGAACGGTCAGCGCGGTGTTCAGCAAGAGCACGCCTTGGTCCGCCCAGAAGCGCAGATCGCCGTTGGCCGGACGGGACCCGAGATCGTCGGTCAATTCCTTGTAGATGTTGTTCAGCGACCTCGGCAGGGCGACATCCGGCGCGACCGAAAACGCGAACCCATGGGCGTGACCCGGCGTGGGGTAGGGATCCTGACCCAGGATCACCACCTTCACCTCGTCGGGCGCGCAGGCCTCCAGCGCCGCGAAGCGTTGGGCGTCGGGGGGCAGAATATCGGCCTTTCCGGCAAGATCCGCCGCAATACGGGGCAGATCCTGCACGAAAAACGGCAGATGGTTCCAGCTCTCAGGCGGGGTCATGCCGCTTGAGTGGCCGCCGCCAGAGCTGCGACCTTCGCTTTTGCCGCGCCTGAATCGATGCTTTCGGCCGCTTGGGCCACGCCTTCGCGCAGGTCGGCGGCCCGGCCGGCGATGGTCAGCGCAGCGGCGGCGTTCAGCAGGACCGCATCGCGATAGGCCGAAGACACGCCGTCCAGCAGCGCCGCCATGGCCTTGGCGTTCTGTTCCGGGGTGCCGCCGATGATTGCTTCGAACGGGTGTTCGGGCAAGCCTGCGTCTTCGGGGTGCAACTCCACTTCCCGGATGCTGCCGTCCTCTTCCAGGGAGGCCACCCACGACAAGCCAGCGATGGTCAGTTCGTCGGTGCCGTCCGAACCGTGCACCAGCCATGCCCGCTCTGACCCGAGCTTGCCGAGAACCTCTGCCATCGGGCGGATCAGGTCGCGGGTGAAGGCCCCGGTCAGCTGCCGTTTCACGCCCGCAGGATTCGTAAGGGGCCCCAAAATGTTGAAGATTGTCCGCGTCCCGAGTTCGGCCCGGACCGGGCCGACATGCGCCATGGCGGGATGGTGCATCGGCGCCATCATGAAGCAGATGCCGACGTCTTGCAGCGCCTTCTCGACACGGTCGGCGGGCAGCATCACGTTGATCCCGAGCTGGGACAGTGCGTCCGCCGCGCCCGACTTGGACGACAGGTTGCGGTTGCCGTGCTTGGCCACGGTCACGCCGGCCCCGGCCACGACAAAGGCGGTCGCGGTCGAGATGTTCAGCGTGCCCTTGCCGTCGCCGCCGGTGCCCACGATGTCCATCGCCCCCTCCGGCGCGCGGACCTTGTTGCATTTCGCCCGCATCACCGCGGCGGCGGCGGCGTATTCGTCCACCGTCTCGCCCCGCGTGCGCATCGCCATCAGAAGCCCGCCGATCTGCGCGGGGGTGGCTTCGCCGTTGAACAGGATGCTGAAGGCGCGCTCCGCCTCGTCGCGGGTCAGGGCGCGGTCGGCGGAGGCCCCGATCAGCGGTCTGAGATCGTCGCTCATGCCGGCACCTTCAGGACGTCGAGGAAGTTGCGGAGCATGGCGTGGCCGTGCTCCGACGCGATGCTTTCGGGGTGAAACTGCACGCCGTGGATCGGCAGGCTTTCATGCGCCAGCCCCATGATCGTGCCGTCGGACAGCTCCGCCGTCACCTTAAGGCACGAGGGCAGGCTCTCCCGGTCAACCACAAGCGAATGGTAGCGGGTGGCCTGCAGCGGAGAGGGCAGTCCCGCGAAGACGCTTTCGCCCTTGTGATGGATCTCGCCCATCTTTCCGTGCACGATTTCGGTATGTCTCTGCACGATACCGCCGAAGACCTGTCCGATGGTCTGGTGTCCGAGGCACACGCCGAACAGCGGCGTGCCGGTTTCGGCGGCCGCCTCGGTCAGTGCGCAACAAATGCCGGATTGCGAGGGCGTGCCGGGGCCGGGGCTGAGGACGATGCCCGCGGGGTTCATCGCGATGGCCTGCTGCACGTCGATCGCGTCGTTTCGCCAGACCTGCACATCGGCGCCCAGTTCGCCGAGGTAGTGCACGAGGTTGTAGGTGAAACTGTCGTAATTGTCGATCAGGAGCAACATTTCGCGGCCTTTCTGGGGGTGGCGGGCGGCACTTCGGTCGCGGTATAAATGCGCAGGAGGGTCTTGCGGCGTCAAGGGCTTGAGGCCACGGTATGGGCATGGGGCAACGGGTGCCGCAGAATGCATCCGTGACACGACGCGTGAGCGGCAGGACCGCAGGTGAACGGGGCAGAGAGGGGAGTACGGGCGCATGGCACGGGGATTTCTGGCAGGAGCGGTGGCGGGTATCGTCGTCTCCGGCCTTGGAGCTGGGGTATTGTCGCTGGCCACCGGCGTTCCGGAGGATGTCCGGGCACGGGTCTTGCCGACGCCGTCGCCGTCCCAGACCATCGCGGCGCCGGTGACGGATGCCGAGGACATGCCGTCGCCCGACGTCCCCGCCGAAGAAGACGTTGTCGCCGTCGTGCCAGCAGAGGAAAGCGCCCCCGAAGTGACTGCCGTCGTGCCCGAAGCGCCGGCTTCCGTGCTTGAAATGACCGACTCCGTCGACGAGGCGCCCGATGCCGCGCCCGCGCCGGATGTTGGCGAAAGCCCGGATGCGCCACGGCCTCCTGTCGAGCCGGAAGCGGACACCCAGGTCACGGTGACAGGGGAAGCGCCCGTCGCGCCCCCGGCTGCTGTCGCCACACCGCCGGAACCTGCGGCGGAGGACGAGCCGGAAGTTGCCGAAGACGCGCCGCCGCCGGTCGAAACCGACATGACCGAGGTCCCTGCGCCGGTCACGCTAGAACCGGAGGAGGCGCCGGAGCTGGCCTCCGAGGATCCGGAAGACGCATCCGACAGGCCCTCCATCGGGACGCCCGCGGGCTCCTTGGCTGATCGGGCACCTGCGGTGGCCGAAGGACGCCTGCCCACCATCGGGGCCGAGGCCGATGCTCCGCCAGCGACCGAAGAATCCGAAGCGCCGGAAACCGTGGACGATCCGCTTGGCGCGGACAGTCCGCTGGTCAGGTTCGCGTCGCCTTTCACCCCGCAGCCCGATGTGCCGCGCATGGCGCTGATCCTGATCGACGACGGGTCCGGCCCGATGGGACCGAAGGAACTGGAAACCTTCCCCTTCCCGGTCAGCTTTGCGATCTCGCCCGCGCACCGCGATCCCACGGGCGCGGCAGAGGGATATCGGGAGCGCGGGTTCGAGGTGCTGGCGCTGGCGGACATGCCCGAAGGTGCCGTGGCGTCGGATGTCGAGGTGAGCCTGACTGGCCTCTTGGACGCGATTCCCGAAGCCGTGGGCGTGCTGGAAGATCCGTCGGGGGGCCTGCAGGACAGCCGGGAAGTGTCGATGCAGGCGGCGGCCTTCCTCGGCTCGACGGGTCATGGGCTTGTCATGGTGCCGAAAGGTCTGAACACGGCGCAGAAGCTGGCGGCGAAGGAGGGCGTGCCCTCGGCGACGCTGTTCCGGGACCTCGATGGCGACGGGCAGGATCAGGGCCTGATCAGGCGGACGCTTGACCAGGCGGCGTTCCGGGCGCGGCAGGAAGGCGCGGTGGTCATGCTGGGGCGGCTCAGGGCGGACACGATCTCGGCGCTGCTGCTCTGGGGACTGCAGGACCGGGGCAACACCATTGAGCTGGTGCCGATCTCGACCGTGCTGAAGGAATCGCTGGCACCTGCCGAGTGACGCGCCATCGCGACGGCCTCAGGCGGCGGCCCATTGCTCCAGTGTTGTGGCCAGTTCGCCGTACCCGGTAAAGCGCCGTTCGAAGGCGAGGCCAAGCCGGTCGGCGCAGGCCTTTGCCCGCGCGGTCAGCGCGGGGTCGTCGGTCTGGGCGAGGTAGACCAGCGTCTCGTAATGGCCGAAGTACATCGGCAGAAGCTCCGGATGCCGATCCAGGCCGAGCGGCTTCCAGACGAATGCATCGAACTGCCGCGCGAGGAAGTCGGTCAGGTAGAAGGCGGTGATCTCGTCCCGCTCCGCGAAACGGTTGAGCCCGTCGAAGAAGGCGTAGCAGTGCGGGCCGGCCATCATCTCTACCCCGAGGTCGGCGCAGGCGGCCTGCAGATACCCACCCGTGCCGCAATCGGCGTAGACGACGGCGATGCGGTCATAGCCCTTGCTATGACGGGCCACCGCGTCGCGCACCGCGTCTGTGATGCGGTCGGGGGCATTGTGCAGGATGGCGGGCAGGCAGGTGAGGTCGATATGGTCCCACCCGTTCAGCCGTTTCAGCGCAAGGATCTCCCGAGCGAGCGCGCCGCAGGCAATCAGGAGGACACGCCCTTCGCCCGAAGGGAGCATCCCGTCGCTGGTCAGGGTCGAGTCGTCAGGAAGAGGTGCTGTCGTCATAAGGGACGGGCGCCATCGCCCAGCGGGCGATGAGGACGAGGACAAGAAGGATCGGCACGACGGGCAGGATGCCCCAGCTCGACAAGGCCCAAAGCGCAAGTACCGCCGCGCAGATCGCGGAACAGACAATCATGGCGAAGGATGTCACTGGCATTCCGATCTCCTCTCTCCCCCAATATGAGGCAAAGCTGGCAGGAGTAAAACAGTAATCTTGTCAACGCTTCGTGTGCTGGATCGGCAAAGTCGCACATTGCTCAACAATCGCGCTGTACGACGTTACGTCAACGAGCGCGGGTTGAGTTGGTTAGGCTCCGCACACGGCCCGAATGAGAAAACGGCGGCCTGTTGCGGGCCGCCGTCTTGCGTGGGAACGATGCAGGCGGGTCTCAGCCCGCGCGCATCTGGTTGTGCTTGCGGGCGATGAATTCCTTCGCCGTCTCGACCGCCACGGCGGCGTCGCGGCAATAGGCGTCGGCGCCGATCGCCTTGCCGAACTCTTCGTTCAGGGGCGCGCCGCCCACCAGAACGATGTAGTCGTCGCGGATGCCCTGTTCCTTCATCGTGTCGATCACGACCTTCATGTAGGGCATGGTGGTGGTGAGCAGGGCGGACATGCCGAGGATGTCGGCCTCTTCCGCCTTCAGCGCGTCGAGGTACTTCTCGACCGGGTTGTTGATGCCCAGGTCGACGACCTCGAAACCGGCGCCTTCCATCATCATGGACACGAGGTTCTTGCCGATGTCGTGGATGTCGCCCTTGACGGTGCCGATGACCATCTTGCCCATGCGCGGTGCGCCGGTCTCGGCCAGCAGCGGCTTCAGGATCGACATGCCCGCCTTCATCGCGTTGGCGGCCAGCAGAACCTCCGGCACAAACAGGATACCGTCGCGGAAGTCGCGGCCGACGATGGTCATGCCGCCGACAAGCGCCTCGGTCAGGACCCGGTAGGGTTCCCAGCCGCGTTCCAGGAGGATGTTGACGCCTTCCTCGATCTCTTCCTTAAGACCGTCGTAGAGGTCGTCGAACATCTGTTGGACGAGTTCCTCGTCGTCGAGTTCGGAGAGGATGATGTCGTCGTCTTCATCGGACATGGATGTCTTTCCTTCTGCGTTGCGCAGGGTGCATATGGGCGATGCCCTCCCTGCGACTAATCGTCGTTTTCCAGTCGCGTCAATTGGCGGATTGCGACATTGGGCAGAGTTCTACCGACGCGCTGCAAGCCGAATGGCGCGACATTGCGCGTGTTCACGTTAAGTTCTAGTGTGCGTGCATGGATCATGAGCATCGCATTCTGCCGGATGACCGGCGCCGGGCGCGCGGCGCACTGAGCCGTGACACCGGCCGGTTCGAGCGTTTCGACCGGGTCGAAACGGATGACGGATGGGACATTCCCGAGGATCGTCCGGCGTTTGTGACAGAGGTGCGCGAGGAACGCGCGCGCTCTGTGGTGAACTACGTGCGCTCGCCCGATCTGCCCTTCGACCGGTCGCTGAACCCCTACCGCGGGTGCGAACACGGGTGCATCTACTGCTTCGCGCGGCCGACGCACGCCTACCTCGGGCTGTCGCCTGGGCTGGACTTCGAGACGCGGCTGGTGGCCCGTCCGAACGCGCCGGAGGTGCTGGCCCGCGAATTGTCCGCCCGCCGCTACTGCGTCGCGCCGCTGGCCATCGGAACGAACACCGATCCCTACCAGCCGGTTGAACGGGATCGCGGGATCATGCGCGCCTGCCTCGAGGTGCTGCGCGACTTCCGGCACCCGGTGGCGATCGTGACGAAGGGCACGCTGATCGAGCGTGACATCGACATCCTGTCCGACATGGCCGCTCAGGGGCTGGTGCGTGTGGGCATCTCCGTCACGACGCTCGACGACACGCTGTCCCGCCGGATGGAGCCGCGCTGCCCGCGTCCCGCGCGCAGGCTGGCCGTCATCCGCGCGCTGGTGGACGCCGGTGTGCCGGTGCGGGTCATGGCTTCGCCCATGGTGCCGGCGCTTACCGATCCGGAGCTTGAGGCGATCCTCGCCGCGGGTGCTGAAGCAGGCGCCAGTGCGGCAAGTTATATCATGCTGCGCCTCCCGCGGGAGGTGGCCGGGCTCTGGCAGGAGTGGCTGGAGGCGCACTACCCGGACCGCGCGGCGCGGATCATGGGCCACCTGCGCGACATGCACGGCGGAGAGGTCTATTCCTCGAAGTGGTTCCATCGGATGAAGGGGGAGGGCGTCTATGCCGACCTTCTGGCCCAGCGGTTCCGGCGTGCTGTCCGGCGCCTGAACCTCGATCAGCCGCAACCCGACCTGCGGTGCGACTTGTTCCGCGTGCCTCCGAAAGCCGGTGACCAGATGAGCCTGTTCTGACCGGCAGGCACGACGGCGCGTCTGCGCTGCATGCGGGGCCGGGCCTGTCATCCCCTGCGGCGGCGCCCGCGGCGTTCGCGGCCTGCGCCCTCGTCGTCGCCGGTCCCGTCAGAGGCGGAGGAGAAGCCGCCCAGTTTCTCGGCGATGACGTCGAGCGTCGGTCGCGGACCCGGCGCGCGCGTTTCCAGCGCCTCGCGCATGGCCTTCAGGTGTACGGGCATGGTGCCGCAGCAGCCGCCGATGATGCGCGCGCCTGCGTCACGCGCCAGGCAGGCATAATCCGCCATCAGTTCCGGCGTGCCGTTGTAGTGGATGTGCCCGTCGCTGTATTTCGGGATGCCGGCGTTGCCCTTTGCGATGATCGGTCGATCGGTCCCGGTCGCGGCAAAACCCAGCACGGTGCGCATCAGGTCCGACGCGCCGACGCCGCAGTTCGCGCCGAAGGCGATGGGCGGGTTGGGCAGGCTGTCGACCAGCGCCACCATGTCCTGCGAGGTGACGCCCATCATCGTGCGCCCGGCGGTGTCGAAGCTCATGGTGCCGCACCACGGGGCTCCGACGTTGCCGAAGGCCTCGGCGGCAGCGCGGAATTCCTCGGGTGCCGAGATCGTCTCGACCCACAGCACATCGGCGCCGCCGTCCATCAGGCCGCGCGCGGTTTCCTCGAACATCTCCACCGCGCTTTCGTGGGACAGGCTGCCTGCGGCGCCCATGATTTCGCCGGTGGGGCCCACGGAGCCCGCGACGATGATCGGACGACCGGCGGCATCGGCCACCTCGCGGCCCAGCTCGGCGGCCAGTTTCGACAGCTCGTAGGCGCGGTGCCCGGCGTCGTGCAGTTTCAGGCGCGACGCGTTGGCACCGAAGGAGTTCGTCAGGAAGAGATCCGACCCGGCATCCACCGAGCCCTTGTAGAGCGCGCGGATCTTGTCCTGCTCCGTCTCGTTCCAGAACTCCGGCGCATCGCCCGACATCAGCCCCATGTTGAACAGGTTCGTTCCGGTGGCACCGTCGGCCAGCAGCCAGTCGCGCTCTGCCAGGGCCTTGGTCAATGCGTCGCTCATGCTGTGGTCTCCTTCGCTGATGGCATCGCGTGTTTCACAGTTGTTGGCATGACGCAAACTCATAATCTGCATCATCTTGATGAGGATTGTAGCCAAGGGGCATGGCGGTTCAGGCCAGCAGGATATCCGGGAAAACCTCGCCGAGCCCCAAAGCGGAGGCGAGAGAGTAGGCAAGCGCGCGCGGGATGTTGACCGCCCATGCAGCCACCTCGCGCAGCAAGACCTTTGTCATGCGAGGCGCCTTGCCATTGGTCTCGGGCGTCGTGCAGGCCGCTGCGGGACGTCCGGCCCATGCAAGGCTGGCGGCGCCGCGCAGGGCATGGAAGGGTTCGGTCACGACGATGCGGGTCTCTCCTTCGGGCAGATCGGGACGGGAGAACAGCGCATTCTGCAAGGTCGACAGGGACTGACCTTCCCACGACACGGCGGAAGGCGGCACACCGGCGCGGATCGCCGCCTCGGCCATGACTTGCCCGGGGCGGGTGCCGGGCAAGGTGTTTCCGCAGGTCATGTGCAACTTCTTTACCATCCCTTCGCGATACAAGCGGACGGAGGTGGCGACTCTCATGGCCGTGTCGGGTGTCAACCTGTCCGGCGCGCTGCCCCCGCCCAGAACGATGGCGACCTCGCGCGGTTTGGACACCGATGTGCAGGCTGGGATTGCGAATTGCGAGATCGTCGTGAGCAGGACGCATAACGCCAAATAGCTGGCGACAAGGCGCAGAACCGTGCGCATCTGGAGCTACCTGTCCTGTTGCAGCGTCAGCACCTGGAGACGGCCACTTTCACTGTCGTACCAGAGGTGCGCGCGCTCCGGCGTCTGGATCACGCGCCACCACGCGGTTTGCCGGCCAATCGCCTGCTTCCAGCGCAACTGTTCCTCCAGATCGATGCAGGCAGACAGCTTGGCGTCGAACAGCCGCCCAAGGCGCGTCCAGTCTTCGGTTGCGCCCGCCGGTGCGCTGGCGATGAAGGTTGCGCGCTGGCAGTTGAAGCGCTTGGCTTCGGATGTCAGCGTCTCGGTCACCGTGAAATCTGCCGGGATCAGGGATCGCAGGTGCTCCACGTCGGCACGGCATGCCGCCAGTGCAAGCGGAAGGAGCAGCGCAGACAGCCTGAAAGCGGAACACGTCATCGAAAGATCTTTGGCAAAGGCCGCCGGGGCGGCGTTTGCTGCAAGAGTGTCGGCGTTTCAGGTCACATACAAGGGTGACTTGGGCCTTTGCGGCACGATGACGTGCCGCAAAGGCTCATTCCAGCTCGATCGTGCCCGGCGGCTTCGAGGTCGTGTCGTAGAACACGCGGTTGATGCCCTTCACCTCGTTGATGATCCGGGTCGAGGTCTCGCCCAGGAACTCGTGGCTGAAGGGGTAGTAATCCGCGGTCATGCCATCGACGGAGGTGACGGCCCGCAGCGCCAGCGCATAGTCATATGTCCGGCCATCGCCCATGACGCCCACGGTGCGCATCGGCAGAATTGCCGCGAAGGCCTGCCAGATCTCGTCATAGAGACCGTGCTTGCGGATCTGGTCGATATAGACCGCATCCGCCTTGCGCAGGATGTCCAGCTTGTCGCGGGTGATCTCGCCCGGGCAGCGGATCGCAAGGCCTGGTCCGGGGAAGGGGTGGCGGCCGATGAAGGAGGCGGGCAGGCCCAGTTCGTGACCCAGCGCGCGGACCTCGTCCTTGAACAGTTCGCGCAGCGGTTCGACCAGCTTCAGGCCCATCTTTTCCGGCAGGCCACCGACGTTGTGGTGCGACTTGATCGTGACCGACGGGCCGCCGGAGAAGGAAACCGATTCGATCACGTCGGGATACAGCGTGCCCTGCGCGAGGAATTCAGCCCCCTCGATCTGGTCGGCGTATTTCTGGAACACGTCGATGAAGAGCTTGCCGATGGTCTTGCGCTTGATCTCGGGGTCCGAGACGCCTTCGAGCGCGCCGAGGAACAGATCGCTCTCGTCGGCATAGATCAGGTTCAGATTGTAGTTGTCGCGGAACATCTGCACGACCTGTTCCGCTTCGTTCAGGCGCAGCAGACCGTGATCGACGAACACGCAGGTCAACTGATCGCCGATCGCCTCATGCAGCAGGATGCCGGTAACGGAGCTGTCGACGCCGCCGGAGAGGGCACAGATCACCTGCTTGTCGCCGACCTGTTCGCGGATCTTGGCGATCATCTCCTCGCGGTAGGCGGACATGGTCCAGTCGCCGGTGAAGCCCGCAAGCTTCACGAAGTTCTCGTAGAGCGTCTTGCCGTTCGGTGTGTGGTGCACCTCGGGGTGGAACTGCACGGCATAGAACCGGCGGTCGAGGTCGGCGGTCATGGCGAAGGGTGCGCCGGTCGAGGTGCCGTAGACCTCGAACCCCGGGGCAAGCTCTGCCACGTGGTCGCCGTGCGACATCCAAACCTGCTCGCGGCCCGAAGCGTCAAGGAACCAGCCGTTGAAGAAATCGGTGGTCCGTTCCGTCGGCATGACGTAGGCGCGACCGAATTCCGCTGTGTGGCTTTGCCCGGCTTCGACGCGACCGCCGAGGTCCTGCATCATCACCTGCTGCCCGTAACAGATACCGAGGATCGGCACGCCCAGGTCGTAGACGGTCTTCGGCGGACGCGGCGAACCCTCACGGGTCACCGAATCGGGGCCGCCGGAGAAGATGACGGCTTTGGGGGCGAAATCGGCCAGGAACGCGTCGGTCACGTTCTGATAGGGGTGGATTTCGCAATAGACGTTCAGCTCCCGCAGGCGGCGCGCGATGAGCTGCGTCACCTGGGACCCGAAGTCGATGATGAGGAGGCGGTCATGCTGGGCTTGGGTCATGCGCTCCTGTACGCAGGGGCCGGGAAAGTTTCAATATCGCTCGGGAGGCGTGATGCGGGTTTTGACGGAATACGGGATGGGGTCCTCGCTCAGACGCGGCGATCAGACGGAAGCGGCGGCGCGCGGGCTGCGCGATGCGCTGTGGCGCAACTCCATCCGTGCGGCAGAGGTCTTTGGCCGCGACAAGTCCGAGATGCGGCTGGCGGTGAAGGTCGGAGTGCCCGTGCCGGAAGACGTCGACGTGGCGGCCCTGAGGGAGGTCTTTCCCTACGGCACGCCGGACATCGAGGTTGTCGAGGGTGGCCTTTCGGTGCCGCATCCGTCCGGCGAAGGTGAGGCTCTGGTCATGGCGGCGGTGTCAATCACCGTCTCTTTCGGGGAGGACGCATGATGGAGCGGCTGATCATTCGCATGGGGCTGGGCACGGGCGAGACGGCGCAGGAGGCTGCGGAGGCAGGTCTGCGCGACGCGATGGGCCGGGCGGTTGTCCATGCTTCGCACGAAGGCGGTGTGTTGCGCGTCACGGTCGGCGTTCCGGAGGCCGAAGGGGTTTCGGAACCCGCGCTGGTCGCGGTCCTGGGCCAATCCGCGGAGGTGACCTGCCGGACAGGCGGATTGTCGGCGGGCGGGCGTTTCGTGGCGACCGTGGCGCTGGAGCTTTTTGTTCCGACCAATGCCGCATGATATGCGACCGGCAGCGCGGTAAGTGTCGCGGCAAGGCAGACCAGCGCGCGCGACGATACGTGGGTCGTGGATGTGCCTATCTCCTGCAGGCCGACAGGCCTTCCGGTAAATGCGATGGATATTGCCAGCGCACTGGTGCGACCGCAGGACTGTCCGGGCTGAACGCCTTAATCCCCTGCTAAAGCCTGTGGGATAAGACAGAACACATTCGAACGATCCGCCTGTTTAGCGGCGGCAGGTCGTCTGCATGGCCTGGTATGTCGTATTTTCGCGCCAAGCGCCGCTAACGCGCCAATCCCCGCGGGCTTCAGCGGCTATTCAGGCGGAAATCGGTCCGGGCGCGACAGGCGTGCCCCGAGAAATGCGAGGATGGATCCATGGCAGAAGCGACGGCACGCAGACGTGCGCGCGGTACGGGCGGCGGGGCCGCACGGCGGGCGGAGCGGACCTCCACCGCGGTGGAGACGGCGAGGTTCATCGAACGCAACATTCCGAACTTCGAGGTCCTCACCCAGGAGGCCCTGGAAATCATCGAGCATAACGCCGAGACCGTGCTGGAAGAGATCGGCGTCAACTTCGTGAACAACCCCGGCGCTCTGGCGCGCTGGAAAGAGGCGGGCGCCGACGTGCAGGGCGAACGGGTCCGCATCCCCCGTGGCCTCGCCCGCACGCTTTGCGCCACCGCGCCGTCGCAGTTCACCCAGCACGCGCGCAATCCCGACCGCAACGTGGAGATCGGCGGGCGCAACCTCGTGCTGGCCCCGGTCTACGGCCCGCCCTTCGTGCGCGACCTCGACGGTGGCCGCCGCTATGCCACGATCGAGGACTTCCGCACCTTCGTGAAGCTGGGTCAGATGTCGAAATGGCTGCACCACTCCGGCGGCACGGTGTGCGAACCGACCGACATCGCGGTGAACAAGCGCCACCTCGACATGCTGCTGGCGCACATGACCCTGTCCGACAAACCCTTCATGGGGTCGGTGACGGAGCCGTCACGCGCCGCCGATTCCGTCGAAATGTGCGAGATTTTGTTCGGGAAACAGTTTGTTTCCGAGAATACGGTGATGACCTCCCTGGTCAACATCAACTCGCCGCTGACCTTCGATGACGTGATGATGGGGGCGCTGGAGACCTATGCCGCGGCCGGGCAGGCCTGCATCGTTTCGCCCTTTATCGTGGGCGGTGCGATGGCGCCGGTTTCGGTGGCGGGCACCCTGACGCAGGTGCTGGCAGAGGTGCTGGCAGGGGTGGCCTACAGCCAGTTGATCCGTCCCGGCGCGCCGGTGATTTTCGGGGCCTTCGTAACCTCCATCGACATGAACTCCGGCGCGCCCACGTTCGGAACGCCGGAGGCCGCGCACATCACCTACGGCGCAGGCCAGCTGGCGCGTCGCCTGGGCCTTCCGTACCGGTCTTCGGGATCGTTCTGCGGGTCGAAACTGCCCGATGCGCAGGCCGCCTACGAGACCGCGAACTCGCTCAACATGGGGCTGTTGTCCGGCGTCAACTTCATGCTCCACGCCTGCGGCTGGCTGGAGGGCGGACTGGTGTCGTCGTTCGAGAAATTCGTGATGGACGCCGACCAGCTCGGCACGCTGCACCACCTGGCCAAGGGCGTCTCAATCGACGAGAACGCGCAGGCGATGGATGCCATCCGCGAGGTCGGTCCGGGCGGTCATTACCTTGGCTGCGCGCATACGCAGGCGAACTTCAAGTCAGCCTTCTGGCGCTCGGAAGTGCTTGATTACAAACCATATGAGACCTGGTCGGAGGATGGCGCGCGGGACACCGTGGCGCTGGCGCAGGTCCGGATGGCGAAACTGCTGGACGCTTACCAGAAACCCGCGATGGACCCCGCCATCGAGGAACAGCTGAACGACTACGTCGCCCGCAAGAAGGCGTCGATGACCGACAGCTTCACCTGAGACAGGGCGGCCCCGGAACCTGTGTTCCGCGGGCCGCTTTCAGCCTGCCGTGGCCGGGCCGTCGGGCGCCACCAGTTCGGCGGCGCTCCGCAGAAGACGGGCCTCTCCCATCATGGCGGTCAGCACCTCGACATGGCGGCTGACGCTGTAGGCGGCATCGCCGCCCCTGCGCCGTTCGTCCAGCTCGGCCTCGATCTCCATCAGGCGCATCAGCGCCACGCCCGAGCGCGGCAGGGCGGCAAACCCCAGAACCCGGCGCAGGTGGGGCAGCCTGCGGTACTCCTGCGCGCCGATGCGGGCGGCGCGGATCAACAGGCGCGGGCGGCCCAGATCGCTCAGCATTCCCAACACGTCCTTCATCTGTCCAATCTCCTGTGCAAGACCGAAACGGTTCGGCCGACGGCGGAACAGAAGCACACTCATGAAGGGTGTTGCGCGGCACCGTACGGTCGCGAACGAGCGATTTACCCATGATTATCTATTGTTAGGAAGGATCGTCCCGAAGCGTGTGTTAACCAAAGAGTAACCGGCACACGCGAAGGTTGCGATCGATCAAATGGGGATAAACCTGTGAACAAATCGTCCCGACGCAAAGGTCACGCATGATCGACGCGCCACCCTGCAACGCCGAGGGCCCGGTGCCCGCATGGATGCCCGCGCGGGTGCTCATGTACCTGGCGCATGTCGAGGGTGGACAGTCGATCCGTGAACTTGCGCGCCAGGCGGGATGCCACGCTTCGACCGTCCTGCGTCAGATCCGGAAGATCGAAACGCTCCGGGACGACCCTTTGATCGACGCAGCCTTATGCACCATGGGGGCAGCCGGCACGGGGGCGCCGGCTACATTGACCAGAAAGGACGATGAACCGATGACTGCTGCCATCAACACTCCGGTCCCACCGGACGAGACGACGCTTGCGCGTGAGGCGCGGCGGGTGCTGCGCCGCCTGTGCGAGCCGGGTGCCGTGCTGGCCGTTGCGGCCGAGATGGAAAAGGCCGTGGTGGTGCGCGACACCGGCGACGGAGGCAGTGCGCGCACAGCCGTCGTCGAGGTCGGCATTGCCCAGGCGATGGCCCTCAAGGAATGGATCACATGCGATGCCCCCGCGCGCATCTCCAAATACCGGATCACCTCGGTGGGGCGGGTGGCGCTGAACCGCATGGTCGCGGCACAGGAAAACCGGGTGCGCGGCTTTGCCGAGGCTCAGGCGGGGTTCGAGACGGGGCGCGCCGCCGATGCCGCCCTGGAAGAAGTCGAGCGCGACCCAAGGCTGCGCAAGGGACACTTCGCCCTGGCCGAAAGCCCGCTGACGACCCTCGGGCGGCGGCGGGACAAGGACGGCACGCCCTTCCTGACCGATGTTCTGATCGCTGCCGGGGAACGTCTGCGCGAAGACTTCGAACTGGCCCAGATGGGGCAGCGCACGACGCAGAACTGGGATCATTTCCTGACCCCCGGAGTCTCGACCCGCGCCGGGAACGCGGGCGGGAGTGCCTCGGCTGCGCAGGAGCGGCTTCAGGCGGCGCTGCGCGACCTCGGCCCCGGCCTGGGTGATGTCGCGCTTCGGTGCTGCTGTTATCTCGAAGGTTTGGAAAAGGCGGAAAAACAACTGGGCTGGTCGGCACGCTCGGGAAAGATCGTCTTGCGCATCGCCCTGCAACGTCTGCGCCGACATTACGAAGAGCGTGGCAAGGGAGGTGGCGACTTGATCGCCTGACCCGTCCTGCACGAAAATCGGCAATACATGCATGAAACGGCCCCCGCGAAGGATCGCGGGGGCCGAATTTCGTTCACCAAAAGCTGCCGGATTATTCCGCAGCCTTGATCGGCGTGTCAGGGGTGACGGGCAGCGCCGGTGCACTTTCCACGGCCTCGCGGACACCCTTGGCATAGTCCGGATGCACACGTTCGAGCACCGCGTACCAGCGTTCCTTCACCCTGTCGGAACAGGGCGCCATGGCGCCTGCCATGTTCTGATGCAGGCGCGTGCGCTCATCGTCCGACAGCACATCCATATAAAGCGCGCGCGGCTGGACAAAGTCGTCGTCGGTGACCTCCTGCGGATGGCGATAGGCCTCGGCGTCGATGCGCATCGGCGGCTCCGTGACCGACGGATCTGGGCGCGGCGCGTCCTCGTACTGGTTCGGCTCGTAATAGGCGTTGGGATTGCCCGTATCGTTCTGGAAGAACCGCATCGCCCCGTCCTTGTGGTAGTGCGCCACGGGCGCCTTGGGCGCGTTGGCGGGCAGGGCCTCGTAGTGCGTGCCAAGCCGGTAACGGTGCGCGTCGGCGTAAGAGAAGATCCGCGCCTGCAGCATCTTGTCCGGCGAGAAACCGATGCCCGGCACCACGTTCGAGGGCGAATAGGCGGCGTTCTCGACCATCTGGAAGTAGTTCTCGGGGATGGTGTGCATCTCCAGTTCGCCCACTTCGATCAGCGGATAATCGGCGTGCGGCCAGACTTTTGTCAGATCGAAGGGATTGAAGGGGAACTTGTCCTCCTCGCCTTCCTTCATGACCTGAATGAACAACTTCCACTTCGGGAACTTGCCCTCGGAGACCATGTTGAAGAGGTCTTCCTGAAAGCTCTCGCGCGTCTCGCCGATGATCTTCTTGGCTTCCTCGTTGGTGTAGTTCTCGATCGGCTGCTGGCAGCGAAAGTGGAACTTCACCCAGTGTCGCTCACCTGCATCGTTCCACATGGAGAAGGTGTGCGAGCCGTAACCGTGCATATGCGCGGGGTTCTTCGGGATGCCGCGGTCGGACATCAGGATCGTGACCTGGTGCACCGATTCCGGCTGCCCGGCCCAGAAGTCGAACATCGCCTCGGGCGAACGCATGTTGGTCTTCGGGTGGCGCTTTTGCGTGCGGATGAAATCGGGGAACTTGTAGGCGTCGCGGACGAAGAAGATGGGGGTGTTGTTGCCCACCATGTCCCAGTTGCCTTCCTCGGTGTAGAACTTCAGGGAGAAGCCGCGCACGTCGCGTTCCGCGTCCGCCGCGCCCAGCTCACCAGCAACCGTGGACCAGCGGGAAAGGACGTCGCAGGTGTTGCCGACCTTGGAGAACAGCGCCGCGCGGGTGTACTTCGTGATGTCATGCGTCACGGTGAAGGTGCCCTGCAGACCCCAGCCCTTGGCGTGGACAGCGCGTTCGGGGATGCGCTCGCGGTTCTGATGGGCCAGCTTCTCGATCAGCTGGTAGTCCTCGAGCAGCAGCGGGCCGCGCGGTCCGGCGGTCCGCGATGTTTCGTTCGTCGGGACTGGTGCACCTGCGGTTGTGGTCTGACGTTTGGACATGAAGCCTCTCCTTGCTGTTCCTGCCGACCAATGCGCCGCACCATCTTAAAGTTTCATTGTATGATATTCTGGCCGCGATAGTCTGCGGTTATCGCCAGCCTTTGCGATGACGCCCACGCGGCTTGCCCGGCACGCATGGCAGCGGGGTGGATTCGCGGACCGATCAGGCGTAGGAGAGGTGAAAGCCGTTGTTGCGAAAGGTCAGTGACATGCGCGATCTGAAGATCCCCGGGGAGCGCCACCCCGAAAAGGCCCACCGGGCCGACAATGCCCAGCCGAAGAAACCCTCCTGGATTCGCGTCAAGGCGCCCGGCGGGCAGGGATACAACGAGACCAAGCGGATCATGCGCGAACACAAGCTGGTGACCGTTTGCGAGGAGGCCGGGTGCCCCAACGCGGGCGAGTGCTGGAACCTCGGGCATGCGACGATGATGATCATGGGCGAGATCTGTACCCGCGGCTGCACCTTCTGCAACGTGGCGACCGGCCGGCCCGACGCGCTCGACGTGTTCGAGCCGGGGCGCGTTGCGGATGCGGTACAGAAGCTGGGGCTGAACCACGTGGTCATCACCTCTGTCGACCGGGACGACCTGGACGACGGCGGGGCAGAGCACTTTGCCCAGACGATCCGCGCCGTGCGGCACCGTTCGCCCGATACCACCATCGAGATTCTGACCCCCGATTTCCTGAAGTGCGGGCCAGACGCACTCGAAACCGTCGTCGCGGCGAAGCCGGACGTGTTCAACCACAACCTCGAAACCGTGCCGGGTCTCTACCCGGAGGTCCGTCCGGGCGCGCGCTACTTCCACTCCCTGCGGCTTTTGCAGCGGGTGAAGGAGCTGGACCCGGGCATCTTCACCAAGTCGGGCATCATGGTCGGCCTCGGTGAAGAGGCACAGGCGGTGCGGCAGGTCATGGACGACATGCGCGCGGCCGACGTGGATTTCCTGACCATCGGCCAGTATCTGCAGCCGACGCCAAAGCACCACCGCGTGGCCCGTTTCGTCGAACCTTCGGAATTCGCCGCCTACGAGAAGGCGGCCTTCGGCAAGGGGTTCCTGATGGTCTCGGCCACGCCGCTCACGCGGTCGTCGTACCATGCCGGCGACGACTTTGCCCGGCTGCGCGATGCCCGGCAGGCGAAACTCGGTCGGGCCTGAGGGCGCGCGGATAGCCGTCCGAAATCGGCGGTTTGTCCGGAAACGCAAACGCTCCTGAAAGAAATGCGCCGGCGTCGGATTGGATCCGCGCCGGCGCATGCGTTCAACTACCAGGCTCGGCCTCAGGGCGCGGGCAGCGCCTTGATGTAGTCGGCAACGGCGGTCCGGTCCTCTGCCGACAGCTTGGAGAAGTTGTCCACCACCTCGGCCATGTGCCCGCCCACGCTGTCGAAGTCCGGTGTGAACCCGGTTTCGAGGTAGTAGGCCACGTCGGTCGCCGACCAGGTCAGCTTGTCCGGCGTCAACGCCGGTATCGTGCCCTGTCCGGACGGGTTGGGCGCGCCAGCCAGCCAGCGCCCCTTGTCCAGCCCGCCAAGCGCATTGCGCGGGGTATGGCATTCGCCGCAATGGGCCAGGGTCTCGGCCAGATAGCGGCCACGCTCGTTGTCGCCCGCGGGCATCACGTAGTCGTCCGAGAAGAACAGGAGCTTCCAGCCTCCCAGTGACCGCCGGATGTTGAACGGAAAGCCGACATCGTGCGGTTTGGACGCGGTGTCGGACGGTTCCAGCGACATTATGTAGGCGTGCAGGTCGGCAACATCCTGATCCTCCATCTTGGTGTAGGAGGTGTAGGGGAAGGCCGGGTACAGGTGCTCTCCTTCCGGCGACACACCCCGGGTCACGGCATTGGCGAGGTCGACGATGGACCAGCCGCCGATTCCCGCCTCTGACGGCGAGATGTTGGGCGCGTAGAAGGTGCCGAAATCGGACGGGAAGGCCTGACCGCCGGCCAGAACCAGCTTGTCCTCGCTGTCGGGCGTATGGTGACAGGATGCGCAACCGGCGGCGGTGAACACCGTCTCGCCACGCGCCGGATCACCGGTCAACGCCTCGAACCGGGCGGCATCGACGCGCGACGGCGCGGTCAGCCACAAACCGATCCCGACCGCGATGATCGCGATCGGGACCAGGACTTTCAGAAAGCTGCGCATTTATTCCGGCGCGCGGTACGTGTCGTGGCACGCCTTGCAGGCGCCGCCGACCTTGCCCAGCATCGGCCCGAGCGCTTCCTGCCCGGTGCCAGCGGCAGAGGCCATCTCGGTCGCCGCGGTGCCGAGGTCTTCCCACTTCGAATTGAAGTCGTCCATCTGTTCCCAGATCACCGGCTGCGCGCGGGTGCCGTCGATGGACATGTTGTCGGTGCCCTCGGCCCACATCGCGGCCTGGTGCAGGCTGGCGACGGCGGCGATGTTGTCGGCGGCCGCCTGTGCAGCCTCCGCATCGTATTCGACCGCGCCCTTTGCCATTCCGCCCAGCACGCCGAGGTTCAATGCGAGGATGTTGAACTGACCCTGCCGTGCCTTGACCGGCTGCGGCAGATCCTGCGCGGTTGCGGCTGTGGCGCAAACGGCCAGCGCTGCGAGAACGGTAATGGTTTTCTTCATTGGGTGTCTCCCTGTTTTCAATGTGGCCAGCTTAATGTCGCTGAGAATTGTGACAAACAAATTCTGCGTGTGCAGAGATCGGGGGTCGCGCTGCCCGAACAGGCATCGCATCCCGGGCGATTTTTTCACAGCCGGACGGCGGGATCACGCGCTTTTCGACATGTCTTCGGTAAACCGGACCTTGCCGATGTAGGGAAGGTTACGGTTGCGTTGCGCATAGTCGATTCCGTAGCCCACCACGAATTCGTCCGGGATCTCGAAGCCGATCCAGTCGGCCTTGAAATCGACCTCGCGCCGCGCAGGCTTGTCCAGCAGGGCGATGGTCTTCAGCCGCGCCGGTTTGCGTCCGCGCAGAAGGTGCATGACGTGGTTCAGCGTGTGGCCGGTGTCGACGATGTCCTCCACCACCAGCACGTCGCGCCCTTCGATACCGGATCGAAGGTCCTTCAGGATACGCACCTCGCGGCTCGATTCCATCGTGTTTCCGTATGAGGACGCCTCGAGAAAATCGACCTCGACGGGCAGGCGCAACTCCCGCACCAGGTCGGCGATGAAGACGAAACTGCCACGCAACAGCCCGACGACGACCAGTTTTTCAGTTCCGGCGAAAGCCCGCGTGATTTCCTGTGCGAGCGCCTCGATCCGTGCGGCAATGGCCTTGGCCGAGATCATCTCGTCTACGACATAAGGACGGTCTGACATCACAACCCCTTGATTTCCTGCGCGCAGCATACGACATCCAGCGACAGTGTCACCCGCTACGAGCGACCCAGACGGAGACTCATGCCTACCCATTCCGAGACCCGCAAACTCCCGTACACCGCCCAGCAGATGTACGATCTGGTCGCCGACGTGGCCAACTACCCGAAGTTCCTGCCGTGGACGGCGGCCGCCCGGATTCGGTCTCACCAGACGGAGGGCGACCACGAAGTGATGCTTGCGGACCTCGTGATCTCTTTCAAGGTGTTCCGCGAACGCTTCGGATCGCGCGTGACGCTTTGGCCTGATGACATGCGGATACACACCGAATACCTCGACGGCCCGTTCCATCATATGGAATCGAAGTGGGGCTTCACCGATGTCGACGGCGGCTGCGAGGTCTCTTTTTTCGTGGATTTCGAGTTCCGCAACCGCATCCTCCAGGGCGCGGCCGGCATGTTTTTCTACGAAGCGATGCAGCGGATCGTGCGCGCCTTCGAACGCCGCGCCGCCGAGCTTTACGGCTGATCAGTAAACGGCCTTCGCCTGCGTTAACCACGTAGTCCCTAAGGCCCGGACATGCCCGATTTGTGTCAAATTTAAGCGTCATCACGTGACTTCCTGTTGCAGCAAAGGGAGACCGTCATGATCAATCCAAGCTCCAGCGTGGTTCAGTCGTCGCTTTATGCCGCGCGCCTGACCCCAGCGGACCCGAAACCGGGCCTGCAGAAACCGGAATCCGAGGCCACTGCCTATATCCCGGCCACCTCTCAGGGAACCGGCGTCCCGAACCTGATGGCGATGGGGATTTATTCGCCCCCGACCGCCACCTCGGGCGCCCCCGGACAGTCGGGCGAAGCGCCCACCGGCAGCACCGGCTATCCCGCCTACAACGATGCCGTGGTGACGGTCAGGAACCAGGCCATGCTCATGGCCGCGACGCAGTATGGTCAGGCCACCGCGTTCACGGGCGCGCCGATGTCGCCTGCGGTGAACGCCACGGTGTGATGCGCCGCGTCGGGATGGCCTGAACCAAGCATTAACCATTGAGTGCGAATCCGGGCCGGTGCGGGCGGCAATGCCGCCTTTTAGCCCGATTTTTCGGGCATTTCTTCGGACCAGTTCATAGAGACTAAGAAGGGACGAACGAAATGCCCTCACTGTTTTCCATATCGGCCCATACACCGGGGGCGAGTGTTCCGCCGCGCCCGGTGCAGGAGGTCGAGCGCACCCCGGCCTCGCAAAGCCGGACCGCCCCGGGCGGCGCCGCCTTTGGCGACGCGCCGCAAGGGGTGGGCGCACCCGTTGCGACCGGCGCCACCGTCCGGCCCTCTGCCATCCAGCCCGCGCCCGCCGCGCCGCCGCCGGTGTCGACGTCGCAGGCGGGACGTCTGGCGGCGGTCACCATCGAACTCCAGGCCGAGCGGAAGGCTGAGGATGCAGCAGGCAAGGCCGCAGAGAGCGAAGCCGCCGAAGCCGAGGCCATCCGCGAAAGCGCGACGCCGCGCGGCACGGATCAGGCCACCCTCACGCGTCTCGACGAGCGCAAGGACCTCCGCGGCGAAGACGATCTGGCCCGCAGCATCGCCGGCACCTCGGAAGACACCGATCCGGCCCGCGAGGCGGCGGAGAAATACCGAGATGCGAATGAGACCACTTCCGCCGCAGAACCGGCGCGGCTGCTGATGGACGCCTGACCGGAGGCTCTTGGCTTCCGGCGCAGAGGGTGGTTCCTTGCACGGCAACGACGTGCCGGGAGGAACCATGTCCGCAACCGATCAGATTCTGACTGCCGCGGCTGCTGCCCTGGACCATCCCGACGCGCGCGAGGTCATGCGCCTGTCGACAGCGGACTGGCTCGCCTGCGGCATCGCCGGGCGCCACGAACCCGTCGCGCAGAGCGTGCGCGCGCTGGTCGAAAGCGAAGGTGGGCAGGGCCAGGCGACCTTGTTCGGAGCGGGCAGGGCGCCTGCGCGCGCGGCGGCCCTGCTGAATGGCGCGGCCTCGCACGCGCTCGACTACGACGACACCCATTTTGCCCACATCGGCCATCCATCGGTGGCCGTTCTGCCCACCGCGCTCGCCGTGGGCGAGATGCAGGGTGCACGTCTGTCCGGGGTCATCGACGCGGCGCTTGTCGGTTGCGAAGCGTCGATCCGGTTCGGCGTGCTCTTCGGTCGTGCGCACTACCAGGCGGGGTTCCACCAGACCGCGACCGCCGGCGCATTCGGCGCAACCGTGGCCGCCGCCCGCCTGTTCGACCTCTCGCCCGACGCCACCAGGCATGCGCTGTCGTTGGTCACGACCCGAGCTTCTGGGCTGAAGTCGCAGTTCGGCACGATGGGAAAGCCCTTCAATGCCGGTATCGCCGCCTCAAACGGGGTAGAGGCCGCACTTCTGGCACAGGCGGGTTTCACCTCCGCGTCGCAGGCGCTGGACGGGATGAACGGTTTCCTGGCTACGCATCACTGCGACGGCATGGCAGAGCAACAGGCCGATCCGTGGATGCTCTCGATCAGCCACAAGTTCCACGCCTGTTGCCACGGTCTGCACGCCACGCTGGAGGCCCTGGCGACTCTGCCGCGCACGGATCCAGCATCCATCAGCGCAATCGAGGTCGTGACGCATCCGCGCTGGCTGACCGTCTGTCACATCCCGGAACCGCAGACCGGCCTGCAACTGAAGTTCTCTTACCGGGCCATCGTCGCCGCCGCGTTGCTGGGTCACGACACCGCCCGGCTGGACACCTACTCGGACGCGCTTTGCCACGATGCCGATCTCGTCGCGTTGCGCGACAAGGTCGAGGTCCGCGCCGATGAGACCCTCGCAGAGACGGAAGCCGTGGTCCGCATCGAAACACCCGGTGGCATCACCGAAGCGCACCACGATCTGGATGCGCCCATGTCTGTCGACAGTCGCAAGGCACGGCTTGCCGGGAAGGTGGCCGCATTGGTCGGCGAGGATGTGGCAGATGCGATCTGGCAGGCCATCGAAGCCGACGATCTGTCTTCGATCTCCGCCCTGATGTAGGAACGGGCCCCGTAGGGCCCGTTTTCGTGCATCAAATGCCGTGCCTCAGCTAACGTGATCGTAGGCGCGTTCGCCGTGCACCGACAGGTCGAGCCCGTTGACCTCCGTCTCGGCGTCGACGCGCAGCGGGGTGATCGCCCGGACCACCACGATCAGAAGCACCGTCACGACAACGGTGAAGACGCCGACGATGAGGAGCGACCCGAGCTGGGCTACCCACGACCCCGCACCGAAAGCTGCGATCATGATCGTGCCGAAGATGCCGCCGACACCGTGCACCGCAAAGACATCGAGCGTGTCGTCGATCTTCAGCCTGCTGCGGACGAAGTTCACCGCCTCCTGGCAGAGCACACCTGCAACAAGACCGATCACCAGAGCCTCGACGGGGCCGACGAAACCCGATGCAGGCGTGATGGAGGCCAGCCCGGCGATGGTGCCGGTGACCATGCCCACAAGGCTCGCCTTGCCGAACTTGATCTTTTCCCAGAGCGCCCAGCTGAGCGAGGCCGCGGCCGCCGAGATATGTGTCACGGTCATCGCCATCGCCGCGCCGCCGTCGGCTGCGAGTTGGGATCCGCCGTTGAAGCCGAACCAGCCGACCCACAGCATGGACGCACCGATCATGACGAATCCCGGGTTATGCGGCGGCTTCGAGTGGTCCTTGCGCGGGCCGAGGAAGACGGCGATCAGAATGGCCGCCAGACCCGCCGTTTCGTGCACCACGATCCCGCCGGCAAAGTCCTTCACGCCGGTCTCGCCAAAGATACCGCCGTCGGCCAGCATGCCGCCGCCCCAGGTCCAGTGCGCCACCGGGGCGTAGCACAGCAGCATCCAGAGGAGCGAGAACAGCAGCACGAAGCCGAAGCCGATCCGCTCCACGTAGGCGCCGACGATCAGCGCGGGCGTGATGATGGCAAAGGTCATCTGGAAGGCGAAGAACAGCACCTCGGGGATCGTGCCGGAGACCGTGTCGGCGGTCACGCCGTTCAGGAACGCCCGATCGAGCCCGCCCCAGATCATGCCGTCGCCGCCGAAAGCGATAGAATAGCCAAGCGCGAACCAGGCGACGCTCATCAGGCAGGCGATGGCGTAGCAATGCATGAAGACGCTGAGCACGTTGCGGGCGCGCACCAGCCCGCCGTAGAACAGGGCGAGCCCCGGCAATGTCATGAACAGCACAAGTGCCGTGGCGACGATGATCCAGGCGGTATCCGCTCCGACCATGAGTTTTCCTCCCTCGGTATTTCAACGCCTGCGATGGCGGCGTTTCGCGATGAGGGCGGTCTCTGGCGTAAAACCTCTGCGGAAAAAACGGTCAATGAATGCGAAAGGCGGGCAATTCGTGTGCGTTTTTCATACCGGCGCCGAAATGGTCCATATTTTCGATCATCGCACAATAATTGGTCGAAAAGTGAATGGAATAACTGGGCTTGCGGTTTGGAGCGGTCAGGACAGCGCCGCCAGCAGCATCGCCAGTGCGTGGTCTGTCGCTGCATTGCGCACCTTGTCCCGTCCGAGCGCCCCGTGTTCAATTGTCTCAGACCTCGTGCCCGAGGCGTCGGCGAGGGCGTAACAGACCCGGCCTTCCGGCTTGAACTCCGATCCGCCCGGACCGGCGATGCCGCTGATGGCCACGGCGACGTCGGCGCGCGCTGCCCGGCGCGCCCCTTCGGCCATCTCGCGCGCGACCTCTTCCGAGACTGCGCCATGCGCCTCCAGTGTTACGGCGCGGACACCCAGCATCTCCTGCTTGGCGAGGTTGGAGTAGGTGACGAATCCGCGCTCGAAGATCGCCGAGGATCCCGGCACATCGGTGAGGGCCGCCGCCACCTTGCCGCCTGTACAGCTTTCCGCCGCCGTCACGATCTTGGAGGTTTCTTTCGCCTTTTCAAGGATATACTCTGCAATCTTCACATCAATGTCCCATGGTAGAGAGCGGCCAGCACGATGGAGACGAGTGCCGCGAAGACGCCTGCGATCACGTCATCGAGCATCACGCCAAGCGCATCGCCGCGCCGGTCGGCACGGCCCACCAGCCACGGTTTCCAGATGTCGAACAGCCGGAACAGCACGAAGCCGGAGACCCAGCCGGGCCACAGCCGCCAGACCTCGATCCCCATCATGCCCGCGCCGAAGCTGACCGGCATGATTGCGATCCACTGGCCCACAACCTCGTCGATGACGATCCATGACGGGTCGTGGTCGCCCGTGCGGGTCAGCGCCTCTGTCGCCTTGAGGCCCGCAAAGAACACCACCACGCTGAGCGCCAGCAGCAGCCAGAAGCCGCCGATCAGGTGGATGACGAAGGCCATGGGCAGCGCCGCGAGCGAGCCCCAGGTGCCGGAGGCGGGGCGCAGGAAGCCGATGCCGCCGACGGATGCGATCCACTTCATGCCGACACCAGCGTCGCGGTGGCGATGGCAGCGATTCCCTCTTCGCGCCCGGTGAACCCCAACCGTTCGGAGGTGGTCGCCTTGATCGAGATGCGGTCAGGTTCGAGGTTCATGATCCGGGACATTTCCTTCGTCATTTCAGCGGCATGCGGGCCGATCTTCGGGCGTTCGCAGATCAACGTCAGATCGACGTTGCCGATCCCGAAGCCGCGCGTCCGTGCAAGGTCGACCGCGTGTTTCAGGAATATCTCGGACGCGGCGCCTTTCCACTGCGGATCGCTGGGCGGGAAATGCCGCCCGATGTCGCCCTCCGCCAGCGCTCCATACAGCGCGTCCGTCACGGCGTGCATGCCTACGTCGGCGTCCGAATGTCCTTTCAACTTTCGGTTGTGCGGAATGCGTACGCCGCAGAGGATGACGTGGTCGCCCTCCTCGAAAGCGTGCACATCGTATCCGTTGCCGGTCCTTACGTCCATGGTGCCTCGTAACATGTTGCTCGCGCGAGAGAAATCCTCTTGCGTCGTGATCTTGATATTGCGCTCGGAGCCGGGTGTGACCCGAACCTCGATACCGGCGGCCCGGGCGACCTCCACATCGTCGGCGGCCACGCCCGCGAACGCGCGATGCGCGGCAAGAATGCCGTCGAAGTGGAACCCCTGAGGCGTCTGTGCGCGGAACAGCCCGCTGCGGTCACGGGTGCCGCTGACATGGCCGTCCTCGGCCGTCCAGAGCGCATCGGTGACGGCAAGAGAGGGTGCCGCCGCCGGTGCCGTCTGAAGCGCGTCCAGCACGGCTTGCACGGTCTCCGCGGGCACACAGGGGCGGGCCACATCGTGGATCAGAACGGCGTCGAACCCTTCGCCGCTCAGCGCCTCCAAGCCATTGCGGACAGAGGTCGACCGTTCCGCGCCACCGTGGACCAGCCGGACGTCCAGCCCGACGCAGACCGCTTCGGCGCGGGCTTGGTCTTCGGGATGTATGACCATCGCGAGCGAACCGAATCCCGACATAGCCTCGAGCGTCCATCGCGCCACCGGACGGCCTGCAATGTCCTGCCACTGCTTCGGCAGCGCGCCCCCGGCGCGGGTTCCGCGACCGGCCGCAACGATGAGGATTGCTGTGCGCATACGTCTGAAATCCTTTGGCTTCCTTCTCATAAGGGGGGTGTGGTGCGGTTGCAATCTTCCCGACGGTATGCCTTTTTTTTAGGCAATTTTCAGTGGGTGCGGTGCAAAGGGCGTCGGAAACATTGAAGGAATACAATACAGAGGCTAACTCCGACCGGAGATGTGCTTTACTCCCGTACGTCGCACAAGGACTAGGCATTTGGTGCTTTCCATCGGAAAACGACAAATTGAACCGCCGGTGCTGCTCGCACCGCTGGCGGGAATCACGGATCTCCCGTTCCGGACTTTGGTGTCCCGGTTCGGGTCCGGACTCGTGGTTTCAGAGATGATCGCATCGGGTGAATTCCTGACGGCGAGACCCGGAACACGGGAAAAGGCGGAACTGGGCGCGCAGGTGGAAAACACCTCCGTGCAGATCGCCGGGCGCGAGCCGGAGCCGATGGCCGAAGCTGCCCGGATGGTCGCGGACATGGGCGCCCGGGTGATCGACATCAACATGGGATGCCCGGCCAAGAAGGTGACGGGCGGATGGTCCGGCTCGGCGCTGATGCGGGTGCCCGACCACGCCCTTCGGTTGATCGAGGCGGTGGTGGCCGCGGTCGATCTGCCGGTGACGCTGAAGACCCGGCTGGGCTGGGACGACGCCGACCTGAACGCGCCGGATCTCGCGCGGCGGGCCGAGGGCGCGGGCATCCGGATGATCGTGATCCACGGCCGGACCCGTTGCCAGTTCTACAAGGGCCGCGCCGACTGGGCGGCGATCCGCGCGGTGAAGGAGGCGGTGTCCATCCCTGTCGTCGCCAACGGAGACATCACCGATGCGGACACGGCGCAGCAGGCGCTCGACCTTTCCGGCGCGGACGGCGTGATGGTCGGTCGCGGCGCGCAGGGCGCACCGTGGCTTCTGGCCGAGATCGCCTCCAAGTTGCATGGCGCTCCGGCGCCGCAGATCCCCGAAGGCGAGGACCTGGCCGATCTGGTTGCCGAACACTACGAGGCGATGCTCGACTTCTACGGACACACGCTGGGCAACCGCGTCGCCCGCAAGCACCTCGGCTGGTACATGGATCGCGCGGGCACGCCGGTGGCGCTGCGCAAGACGGTCCTGACGGAACGTGACCCGGCTCGGGTCCTATCGCATCTGCGCGAGGCGGTACTGACGCAAGACAAGGACGCGGCGTGATGATGGATGACCGCGACATGATGATCTGGTCCTCGCTGCCGGTCCCGGCGGTGCTGATCGATCCGGACGAGAAGATCGGCGACCTGAACCCGGCGGCCGAGGGCTTCCTGAACAACTCCGCCAAGTGGCTGCAGGGGCAGCCGATCTGGGACCGGCTCGCCATCGACGCGCCGCTGGAGGAGAGCCTGAGCCGCGCCCGGGAAAACGGCACGCCGCTCTTCGTCAACGATGTGGACGTGGGCACCGGCAGCCGGCCGCCGCTGGTGTGCAACCTTCAGATCGCGCCGCTTCAGGGGCGCGAGGGCTGGATGGTCATGCTGATCTCGCCACGCGAGCTGGCCGGGCGGATGACGCAGAGCCATTCGGTGAAATCCGCCGCGAAGTCCGCCATCGGCATGGCGGAGATGCTGGCCCACGAGATCAAGAACCCGCTGGCGGGGATCACCGGCGCGGCCCAGCTTCTCAGCATGAACTTGCCCAAGGAAGACCTTGAATTCACGGACCTTATCGTCGCCGAGACGCGGCGGATCGTGAAGCTGCTGGAGCAGGTCGAACAGTTCGGCAACCTCTCGGCGCCCGACCGGCGCGAGGTGAACATCCACGATGTTCTGGACCGCGCCCGCAGATCGGCGCTTCTGGGGTTCGGTGCGCACATGCGCATCCACGAGGAATACGACCCCTCGCTGCCGATGGCCTGGGGCGATCCCGACCAGCTGCTGCAGGTGGTGCTGAACCTGGTGAAGAACGCCTCCGAGGCGGCCGATCCGATCAACGGCGGCCACATCACGCTGCACACCTATTACGAACACAGCTTCCGCCTGCGGCGCGCCGACGGCTCCGGCCAGACGCTGCCGCTGCAGATCGAGATCATCGACGATGGTCCCGGCCTGCCTGAGGCGATCAAGGGCGACATCTTCGATCCCTTCGTTTCGGGCAAGGAGAACGGCACGGGGCTTGGCCTCGCGCTGGTGTCGAAGATCATTTCGGACCACGACGGCTGGATCTCGGTGGACTCCGTCCCCGGCCGCACGGTCTTTCGCATTTCGCTGCCCCGGGCCCCCCGGGCGAAGAAGGAGACCAAGTGATGGACGGCACCGTTCTTGTCGCTGACGACGACCGCACGATCCGCACCGTGCTGACCCAGGCGCTGACGCGCGCGGGCTGCAAGGTGCACGCAACCTCTTCGCTGACCACGCTCATGCGGTGGGTCGGCGAGGGCAAGGGGGATGTGGTGATCTCCGACGTCATGATGCCCGACGGAAACGGGCTCGAGATGCTGCCGAAGATTTCCGAGGACCGGCCCGGCCTGCCGGTGATCGTCATCTCGGCGCAGAACACCATCATGACGGCGATCCAGGCGGCGGAGGCGGAAGCCTACGACTACCTGCCCAAACCCTTCGACCTGCCGGACCTGATGAAGCGCACGGCCAAGGCGCTGGAGAACCGCAACCGCGCGCCCCGGCGAGAAGAGACGGTGGTCGGCGCCGACGAGCCGGACGAGCTGCCGCTGGTGGGCAAGACCCCGGCGATGCAGGCGCTCTACCGCCTTGTCGCCAAGGTGATGAACACCGACCTCCCGGTGCTGATCACCGGCGAAAGCGGCACGGGCAAGTCGCTGATCGCGAAGGCGCTGCACGACTTTTCCGACCGGCGTACGCTGCCCTTTGTCACCGTGACGGCGGGCGACCTGCAGGACCTCGACGGTCCGGCGCGGGTGCTGGCGCGGGTGAAGGGCGGGACCTTGCTGATCGATGAGATCGCGGATGTCCCGGACGAGATCCAGGCCCGGATCGTGCGCATGATGGATGTGCCGGGCGATCACGTGCCGCGCTTCCTCGCCTCCAGCCAGATGGACCCACAGTCTCTGATCGAGGGCGGCAAAGTGCGGCAGGACCTGTTCTACCGCCTCGACGGCGCGGCCATCGCGGTGCCTTCGCTGCGGGAGCGGGTTGAGGACATTTCGCTCCTGACCGACCACTTCCTTGCGCGGGCGGAGCGTGAAGGCGCGTCGAAACGCTGGCTGTCCGAAGGCGCGGCGGACCTGTTCCGGGTGTATTCCTGGCCGGGCAACGTGCGCCAGCTCGAGAATGCGGTGCGCCGGCTGTCGCTGACCTCGCGGTCGGAAGAGATCACGAGGGCAGAGGTCGAGGCAGTGCTGGGCAACCAGCCCGAGACCGGACCTGTGCTGCGCGGGGGCGACAGCGACAAGCTGGGCGAATCCGTCGCGCGCCACCTGCGCCGGTATTTCGACCTGCATGGCGCGATGCTGCCGCCGCCGGGTCTGCACGGGCGCATCATCCGCGAGGTCGAGGCCCCGCTGATCGAGATTGCCCTTGAGGCAACCGGGGGGAATCAGGCGAAATGCGCCGACCTTCTGGGAATAAACCGCAATACTTTGCGCAAGAAGATCACGGATCTGGATATTCGCGTGACACGCCGCCGAAAGTTGATGTAAAAAGACCACATAGGTGTGACCCCGTCGCCATGATCCGCGTTAACGCTGCGTCATGGGGTGAGAAGGTTACCAGATATGGCGGTTTGCGTTGTGATGACCTCTAGAAAGAGGCGGGCTGCGCTACATTGACGAGGGTTGGCTGTGGCCACGCGGGCACGTATCACGTTCCGGTCGCCGACATGGGCACTGCTCATTCGGCTGAGGCGGCGTCGCTGGTTTTCGAACCTGATGACCTTCCTGCTTGTGGCGCTTGGGCCGATCCTAGCGTTTTCCACGTTCCTCGTGCTTGGCCCGCTGGACCAGGGCTCGTCGACATCCAGCCTGCGTATGGTGCTGCTGGCGGACCTGGTGTACGTCCTGCTTCTGGCGGCGCTCGTGCTGATGCGGGTCAGCCGGATGGTCTCGGCCCGGCGGGCGCAATCGGCGGGGTCGCGACTTCACCTGAGGCTGACCACCGCCTTCGTGATGATGGCGCTTCTGCCGACGATCACGGTTGCCGTCTTCGCGGTGCTGACCATCAACATCGGCCTGGAGACGTGGTTTTCCACCCGCGTGCAGAACGTGGTCAGCGCGTCGCGCGCCGCGGCCGAGGCCTATGACGAACAAAGCCGCGAGGGCCTCGTGCAGGATGCGGAGGCGCTGGCGGAGTTCCTCGATTCCAGCCGCCGCGCCGCCTTCATGATCGACGACGGGGCACTGCGGCGGTTGCTGGGGCAGGGGCAGGGACGCATTCAGCGGGGCCTGCGCGAGGCCTACGTGATCGACGGCGCCGGAGAGATACGGGCGCGGGGCGAACGCTCCTACCTGTTCAATTACGAGGAACCTCGGGTCTCCGACTTCGCGGAGGCGGAGGAAACCGGGGTCGCGATCATCCCGGATTACGACAACAACGAACTGCGCGCGCTGGTGCCGCTTGCCGCCTTCGTGGACCGCTACCTCTACATCAGCCGCGAGGTCGACGGTGCGATCCTGAACCTGCTGGACGAAACGCAGGAGACCGCGCGCTTCTACCAGCAGCAGGAAAGCGAACGGGGCAGGCGACTGTTCGACTTCGCCATGCTGTATTTGGGCTTTGCGGTGCTTCTGATCCTCGCCGCGACATGGGCGGGGCTGTGGTTCGCGGAACGACTGTCGCGCCCGGTGGGACGTCTGGCCGGAGCGGCGCAGCAGGTCGGCAAGGGCGACCTCGACGTGCAGGTGATCGAGGAGGAGACCGACGACGAGATCTCCATGCTCGGGCGCCTGTTCAACCAGATGACTCGCCAGCTCAAGGCGCAGCGCGAGACATTGCTGGAGAACACGCGCCAGATCGAGCGGCGGCAACGGCTCTTCGATTCCGTTCTGACCTCCGTCACCTCGGGTGTCGTCGGTCTCGACCCGGACGGGACCGTGGCCTTCGTGAACCGCTCGGCCGAACGGTTACTGGGCTGGCACGAAACCCATCGCGCCGATCCGATCATGGTGGCCGTGCCGGAGTTCGGCGAGGTGTTCGACCGCCTGCGCAACGAGGGCCGCGAGGTCGTTCAGCAGGAGGTCAAGGTCATCCGCGAAGGCCGGCTGGAACATCTGCTGGTGCGCCTGTCCACGCGCCGCCGCGCCGACGGCTCTCTCGAAGGGTACGTGGTTGCCTTCGACGACGTGACCGACCTTGTCAGCGCGCAGCGGATGGCGGCCTGGGGCGATGTGGCCCGGCGCATTGCGCACGAGATCAAGAACCCTCTCACCCCGATCCAGCTTTCGGCGGAACGGATCAAGCGCAAGTTCGCCCGCCAGCTGGACGAGGCCGACGCCGAGAAGCTGGAGGAGATGACCGGCGTGATCGTCCGGCAGACCGACGGGCTGCGGCGGATCGTCGACGAGTTCTCCAAGTTCGCGCGCATGCCGGAGCCGGAGCGGCGACCGGAGGACCTGGGCGACCTGCTGCGCGGGGCGATCCTGCTTCAGGACAGCGGCCAGCCGAACGTGACCTTCCGCACCGATCTTCCGAGGCAGAAGATGCCGTCGGAACTTGACGCGGGCATGATCGGGCAGGCCTTCACCAACCTGATCAAGAACGCGGGCGAGGCCACGGAAAGCCTGATCCAGAAGGGCGCGCCAGAGGGCTACAGGCCGGAGATCCGCGTCGTGGGCGAGATCGACGGCAACGACGCGGTGATCCGCATCATGGACAACGGCATCGGCCTGCCCGAGGACCGCGCGCGCCTGTTCGAGCCCTACGTCACAACCCGCAACGAGGGCACCGGCCTTGGCCTGCCCATCGTCAAGAAGATCATCGAGGAACATGGCGGCACGCTGCATCTGGAAGATGCACCGCCGTTTTCGGATGGCGCCCACCGTGGCGCGATGGCGGTCGTCCGGCTGCCGCTGAGACCCGCGGCAGAGCAGCCGCAACCGGAATTCAATAACGAAAACATGGAGAAGACGGCATGAGCGACATCCTGATTGTCGACGACGAGCGTAACATCCGCGAGCTGATCGGGGATATCCTCGAGGACGAGGGCTATACAACCCGGCTGGCAGGCAACTCGAACGATGCCATGGCTGAAATCAACTCCGAGCCGCCCGCGCTCCTGATCCTCGACATCTGGCTGAAGGACAGCAAGATGGACGGGATCGACATCCTCAAGACCGTCAAGCGCGACAACCCCGACATCCCGGTCGTCATCATCTCCGGTCACGGCAACATCGAGATCGCCGTGGCGGCGATCAAGCAGGGCGCTTACGACTTCATCGAGAAGCCGTTCAACATCGACCAGTTGCTGGTCGTGATCCGCCGCGCGATGGAGGCGTCCATGCTGCGCCGCGAGAACCAGCAGCTCAAACGCGGCGAGGTGCGGCAGGCGGAGATGATCGGCGAAAGCGCGTCGTTCCGCACGCTGGTGTCGCAGCTCGAGAAGGTGACGAAGTCGAACGGCCGCGTGATGCTGACCGGCCCCGCGGGCTGCGGCAAGGAAGTGGCCGCGCGCTACATCCACGCCAATTCGAACCGCGCGCAGGCGCCTTTCGTGACGGTGAACTGCGCGGGCGTCGAGCCGGAGATGATGGAGGCCATGCTCTTCGGTCGCGAAAGCTCCAAGCGCGGGATCGAGCCCGGGCTGCTGGAACAGGCCCACGGCGGCGTCGTCTATTTCGACGAGGTTGCGGACATGCCCGTCGGTACACAATCCAAGATCCTGCGCGTGCTGGTCGACCAGCAGTTCCAGCGCGTCGGCGGCAACGACAAGGTGCGGGTGGACCTGCGGGTGATCTCCTCGACCAATCGCGACCTGCAGGAGGAAATCGCCATGGGCCGGTTCCGCGAGGAACTGTACCACCGCCTGAACGTGGTGCCGATCGCGGTGCCGTCGCTGGCAGAGCGGCGCGAGGACATCCCGGTGCTGGCGCGGCACTTCATCGAGGGCTGCAACCTGACGCAGGGCTTGCCGCTGCGCGAACTGACCGAGGACGCCATCGCGCTCATGCAGACGATGACCTGGCCGGGCAACGTCCGCCAGCTGAAGAACCTGGTTGAGCGGGTGCTGATCCTCGGCGACGGCCACGGCCCCATCGAGGCGCGCGAGCTGCCGCAGGAAAGCGTGCCGGGTGAGGATGGCGAGGGCCGCGTGGTACTTTCGGGCACACTGGCGACGCTGCCGTTGCGCGAGGCGCGCGAGGCTTTCGAACGCGAATACCTGCTGACCCAGATCAACCGTTTCGGCGGGAACATCTCGCGCACGGCGTCGTTTGTCGGTATGGAGCGGTCGGCGCTGCACCGGAAGCTGAAGTCTCTCGGCGTGGTGACCTCGGCCAAGTCCGGCGGGCGCGTGGCGCGCGTGGACGAGGACCGCATGTCGGAAGCGTCCTGAGCGGCGCGCGGAAGAGGCAGACGAGGCAGTGATGAAACGGACTTTGGTGGCGGGCCTGTGCCTGCTGAGCATGGGGCTGGCCGGGTGCGGCATGCCGACGGACCAGCGTGTCCCGGCAGAGGCGATGAACTTTGCCGCGACGCAATCGGCCGAGGCGGCGAAGATCGAGTCGCTCAAGCGGGACATCCTCGCGCTCGGACCGGGCATCGACCCGGCAGAGGCGCAGCGCGTGGCCGAGGTCGCGGTGCGGGAACCGCTGGTCTGGGCGAAGGAATGGGATGTCGTCGATCCCCCGCTTATCCACAACATGAAGGTGAACCACGGGTTGAAGCCGCGCGGGCTGTGCAAGGACTGGGCGGACGACCTGCAGCGCGCCATGTGGCGGCTGGACCTGCAGACCATCGACCTGCACCGCGCCATCGCCAATTCGCGCAACATCTCGCTGGAGCATTCGGTGCTGATCGTCTCGGCCAAGGGGGCGAGTTTCGAGCAGGGCATCGTGCTTGATCCTTGGCGGCAGGGCATGGGCCGGCTGTGGTGGAGCAAGACGCTCGAAGACCCGCGCTACCACTGGGATTCGCGCGAGGAAGTCTTTGCCTGGAAACGAGAATGGCAGGCACGGGTCGCCGAAGGACGGTGATCCCGATTGCGGCGGTCCGGGCACTGGTGGATCGGTGCGGGAACGGGCCGACGCGCCACACGCCCAAGACGTTGACGAGGTGTCGTGTGCGTGTCATGCCGGTGGAAAACCTGTGAGGTCGGGCCATGAAGGTCATCATCTGTGGGGCGGGCCAGGTCGGTTGGCAGATCGCGCGGCACCTGTCCGGTGAGCGAAACGATGTGACCGTGGTGGACAGCAACCCCGATCTCGTGCGCCGCGCGACGGATTCGCTCGACGTGCAGGGCATCGCCGGTTTCGCCTCCTACCCCGATGTGCTGGACCGTGCCGGTGCACGCGACGCCGACATGGTGATCGCCGCGACCCACTCGGACGAGGTCAACATGGTGACCTGCCAGGTGGCGCATTCGGTCTTTGCCGTGCCGCGCAAGATCGCGCGCCTGCGTGCCGAAAGCTACCTGACCGCCATCTACTCCGATCTTTACCGGCGCGACCACATGCCCATCGACGTGGTGATCTCGCCCGAACGCGAGGTGGCGGAGGCGGCGCTGCAGCGGCTTGCGGCACCGGTCGCCTTCGATACGGAGAAGTTCCTCGATGGTCAGGCCCAGCTCATGGGGCTGTCCATCGACCCGGAGTCGCCGGTCATCAACACGCCGCTGCGGCAGCTGACCGACCTGTTCTCGACCCTGCGGGCAGTCGTGGTCGGCATCCGGCGCGAGGGCACGCTGTTCGCACCCGAAAGCGGCGACCAGCTTTTCGCCGGGGACAGCGCCTATGTCATGGTGCATGCCGACGACATCGGCCGCGCGCTGGAGATCTTCGGCAAGACCTACCGCAAGCAGGAACGCGTCGTGATCGTCGGCGGCGGAAACGTCGGCCTTGCGGTGGCGCGGCGGCTCGAGAACAAGACCGAACGCATCCGCGCCAAGGTCATCGAGCGGGACCGCAAGCAGGCCGAACGCGCCGCCGAGGAACTGGAACGGACCATCGTCCTGCACGGCGACGGGCTCGACCGCGCGCTGCTGTCGGAGGCGGGGATCGAACGGGCCGACGCCGCGCTCTGCGTGACCGACGACGACAAGGTGAACCTGCTGGCGGCGGTGCGCGCCAAGGCCGCGGGTTGTCCCATGGTGATCGCCCTCATCAACGACCCGACGCTGGTGCCGCTGATGGAGCCGCTCGGCATCGACGCCTACATCAACCCGCGCTCCACCACCGTCTCGTCGATCCTGCGCCACATCCGGCACGGCAAGGTGCGCGCGGTCTACTCCATCGGCGATGCGGAGGCGGAGGTGATCGAGGCGGAGGTCCTCTCGACCTCGCCCATCGCCGGCGCCATGATCCGCGACATCGACTTCCCCGAAGGTGTGCTGGTGGGGGCGGTGCGCAAGGGCGACAAGGTGGTCAAACCCACCGGCGGGCTGCGGATCGAGGACGGCGACCAGATCGTGCTCTTCAGCCTGTCGGGCGACGTGCCGGAGGTCGAACGCCTTCTGCAGGTCTCCATCGACTTCTTCTGAGCCCATGACCGGCCGCGCAGCACATCCGTCCGTACGGCGCCTGGCGGAGACCGGCGCATGACCGTGCTGCTGCGCCTGCCGCTGTTCCTGCTGCTGATGGGGCTGACATCCGTCTCGATGTTCCTTCCTGCGGCCTACGCGCTGGCGATCAAGGAATTCCACGATTCCCGCAGCTTCTTCTACGCGGCGATCATCGGGCTGGTGCTGACCACGCTGATCGCCGTCGCGATGTCCAACCGCGAGCACAACAAAAGTGCTATGCGTCAGTTGCTTGCGCTGGCCGCCGGGTTCCTGCTGCTGCCGCTGATGATGGCTGTGCCCTTCTACGAGGCGGTGCGCACGACCACATTCGACAGCGCCTACTTCGAGATGGTGTCGAGCTTCACGACCACCGGCGCCACCCTGTTCGACCCGACGCGCCTGTCCGGGCCGGAGCACCTGTGGCGCGCGCAGGTCGGCTGGCTGGGCGGGATGCTGATGTGGGTCGCGGCCTCCGCCATCCTTGCACCGCTGGCACTCGGCGGGTTCGAGGTGACGGCGGCGGGCGAACCGGGGCAGGCGATCCTGCCGGGGGTGGCACGCAGCACGACGTCGAACCCCGGCCACCGTCTGATGCGCAGCGTCGAGGCGCTTGTGCCGCTCTACATCGGGCTGACCATGGCGCTGGCGGTGATGCTGCTGGTGGCGGGCGATCCGCCGCTGGTGGCGCTGACGCATGCCATGTCGGTGATGTCGACCTCGGGCATATCCCCCATCGGCGGCGTCGAGAACGCGCCGAGCGGCATCTGGGGCGAGGCGATCCTGTTCCTGTTCCTCGCCTTCGCCCTGTCGCGGCAGACGTTCTCCTCCGACACGCGGAACGAGCGGGGGTTGTATTACGACGCTGAATTCCGGCTGGGTTTGCTGATCATCGTCGTCGTCCCGCTGGTGCTGTTCGCGCGGCACTGGTCGGCGGCGTTGGAGATCGGCGACGAACAGAACGCGCTGGCGGGGCTGAAGGCGCTGTGGGGCGGGCTGTTCACCGCGGCCAGCTTCCTGACGACAAACGGTTTTCTCAGCTCGGAGTGGGCCACGGCACAGGACTGGTCGGGACTGTCGACGCCGGGGATCATCCTGATGGGACTTGCGCTGCTGGGTGGCGGCGTGGCGACGACCGCGGGCGGGGTGAAGCTGCTGCGGGTCTATGCGCTCTACCTCAACGGCCAGCGGGAGATCGAGCGGCTGGTGCACCCGTCCTCCGTCGGCGGGGCCGGGCTTCTGGGGCGGAGGATGCGGCGGGAGGGTGCCTTCATCGCCTGGGTCTTCTTCATGCTCTTTGCCGTCACCTTGTCACTTTTGACAATGATCCTCGGACTTTACGGGCTGGACTTCGAGCAGGCTACGGTGCTGACGATTGCCACTCTGGCCAACACCGGCCCGCTGATTGACGTTGCGCCATCGACGGCCATAGACCTCGGCGCCCATGCGTGGCATGCAAAGGTGATCCTGTGCGGTGCGATGGTGCTTGGCCGGCTTGAACTGCTGGCCGTGATCGTGATGCTTAGCCCGGAGAGTTGGCGTGGATGACACAGAGGCACCGCGGGTGCGAAAAACCTTGAAATTGCGTCTGGAAACTCCGGAGGTGGCAACGCATACTCCCGAAGGTGTGGGCGGCCCCGAGGGACGGGCCAAAGGCAAGAACAAAGGCAAACCAATGGCTTCCGACAGACAGAACCTTCAGGACGCATTCCTCAACCACGTTCGCAAGACGAAGGTGCCGGTGACGGTGTTCCTGATCAACGGCGTGAAGTTGCAGGGTGTCATCACCTGGTTCGACAACTTCTGCGTCCTGCTGCGCCGGGACGGGCAGTCGCAGCTTGTGTACAAGCACGCGATCTCCACGATCATGCCGGGTCAGCCGATCAACCTCTACGACGGGGAAGACAACTGAGGGAACATGACCCTCATGTGACCCGCGCCTGGGTTCTGCATCCGAACATCCGTACTCCGGACCGGCGTCGCGATCCCGAAATGGCGCTGGAGGAGGCGGTGTCGCTGGCGCGCGCGCTCCCCGACCTGGAGGTCGTGGGGGAAACAGTCGTGCCGTTGCGCGACCCGCATCCCGGCATGCTGTTCGGTTCGGGAAAGATCAGCGAACTCAAGGAGTTGATCCTCGAAAACGAGGTAGAGCTGGTGCTGGTCGACGGCCCGGTGACGCCCGTGCAGCAGCGCAACCTGGAACGCGAGTGGAAGGTCAAGCTGCTGGACCGGACGGGGCTTATCCTCGAGATCTTCAGCGACCGCGCGGCGACGCGGGAAGGCGTGCTGCAGGTGGAGATGGCGGCGCTCAGCTACCAGCGGACGCGGCTGGTCAGGGCCTGGACCCACCTCGAACGGCAGCGGGGCGGGCTGGGATTCGTCGGCGGTCCGGGCGAGACGCAGATCGAGGCGGACCGGAGGGCCATCGACGAGCAGCTTGTGCGGCTGCGCCGGCAGCTCGACAAGGTGGTCAGGACGCGGGAGCTGCACCGCAAGGCGCGGGCCAAGGTGCCTTATCCGATCGTCGCGCTGGTGGGCTATACGAACGCCGGAAAATCCACTCTTTTCAACCGTTTGACGGGTGCAGAGGTGATGGCGAAGGACATGCTTTTCGCCACGCTCGACCCCACCATGCGGGCGGTGCGCCTGCCCACGGGCGCAGATGTGATCCTGTCGGACACGGTGGGTTTCATCAGCGATCTGCCGACCGAACTGGTGGCGGCCTTCCGGGCCACGCTGGAGGAGGTCCTGGCCGCCGATGTGATCGTGCATGTGCGCGACATCTCCCATCCGGAGACCGAGGCGCAGGCCGAGGACGTGCGCACGATCCTCACCGGGCTGGGCGTCGACGAGGATACGCCGCAGATCGAATTGTGGAACAAGATCGACAGGTTGGAGGGCGACGTTAAAGTCGCGACCGAAGCCCGCGCGGACCGGGACAAGAGCATTTTCGCGGTATCGGCCGTGACCGGAGAGGGGCTGGACGGCTTCCTCGACGCGGTGACGGAGGCGCTTGGCGAAGAGCGCCGGACGGATGCGCTGACGCTTGGCTTCGACGAGGGGCGCAAGCGGGCGTGGCTGTTCGAGAAGGGGCTGGTCGAGGAAGAGCACCAGACCGACGACGGCTACGAGGTGACCGTGACATGGTCGGCGCGCGACCGGGCGCGTTTCGGTCAGCTCTAGGCGTTAACCCTGCCATTCTTAACGGTGCGCGCGGCGGGGTTAAGACGCCGCGCGACCCCGATGCAACGCGCAGGTCTTGTGGGACAGCCCCGGCAGCCCCACAACGATTTCCGGCTTTTTCAGCAAGGTTTCCGACCTGTAAGGGGTGAACCGGCCGTTTCGGGGGTCCGAACCGGCCGGTTGGTAACCTTTTGCCCCCGGGCGTGGGAAAACGTGGTTAACGCGGCAATCGGGCGCGGCGGGGGATGGTGGCCAACCCGGCCCGCGGGGCCGGAACGCCCACCCTACGAAAATGCCGCACCGGCCCCCTGCACTTGCGTGAAGACCGGCTGCCCGGTCTCGAGGTGGCTGCGCGCGGCGGCCAGCCTGGCCGCCTGCCTGCGGGAAGGCGCGGGCGGCGTGTTGGCCCAGACCCAGTGACAGAAGCAGCGTTGCAGGAAGGCATGCACCGGCGGCGCGGTGTGGGTCTCTCCGTAGGCCGCGACCAGCGTGCCGGGGCCGCGCGGGACGGGCAGGGTGGCGAGGTCGAGCGCGAGGGTGAAGAGATCGCGCAGCGGCTCGTCCTCGCGCGTGTTCTCCACGTCGATGCCCCATGTGACGCTGCCGTCGTGCAGGAGGTTCGAGAGCGTCATGTCGCGGTGGGTGACGGCGCGGGTGGCCTTCTGTTTGCGCGCGGCGTCGGCCATGGCCTGCGTCCGGCGGACGGCGTCGGTGAAGGCGGGCAGGTCGGGGATGGTACGGTCGCCCGCCTGCGCCTGCCCGACCAGCCGGTCGAGCCAGTTGACGTGGCCCGTCGGGCGGAAGGGAAAGCGGCGGCGGCTGAGCCCGTGGAAGCGGTCGAGCCAGCGACCGGCAAGCGTGCCGGTGTCGGTGCCCCTGCCGTGCAGCGTGGCGAGGTCGGTCCCGTCGATCCATGGCATCACGAGGGTGGCGTCTTCGGCATACAGCACCGGGGGCACGCGGTGCGGGCCGTCGGCCATCGCCTCTGCCAGAGCCTGTTGCCGGGTGGCCTGCCGCAGCGCGCGGTCGGCGGCCTCGGGGCTGTAGACCTTTATCAGCAATGCGCCTGCGCGGAAGAGCTGCGCCTGTCCCGGCGGGGCGTCCGGGCGGAGCGGCCGGAGGGTGTCACGCAGGCCCATGGCCCTGAGCGCGGCTGCGGCCCCGGGCTCCGCCTCCGCCGGGGAGATCACGGCTTCACGAGCCGGGTGATGCCGGTGGCCGCGGCGCGCGCGAGGTTGATGTCGAGCGACATGGGGATGTATTCGCCGCGCCGCCAGAGCTGCCCAAGGTCGTCGTAGTGGCGCGAGAGCGGATGGCCTGACTGCCCGGTCGACATGATGAAGACCGAGCTGTCCGGATCGGCGAAGTCGTAGACGCCGCGATACCCCGCCGCGTGCACGTTGGCGAAGGGTTCGGGCCCGGTGCCCGCGGTGCGCCCGCGCTGCAGGGTGAAGTCGCCGCCGGAGGTGTTCTGGCGGATGTTCACGAAGGTCCGCGCGAGGGGGATGTCGCCCAGAACCGTGTGGCGGTGGATCGCCACGTGGGCGTCGCCCCAGCGCAGTGCCTCGAGCTGGGTGCCGTAGGTTTCGTCGATCCAGATCAGCGCGTCGTCCAGCGCCAGCCGCGCGATGTCGGAGCAGCTTTCGATCTTGGCGGAGCGGATCACGTCGCACCACCACGCCGCGCCGTCGATGTTGCGGAAGACGCGCTCGATGAAGAGCGGCTCGACGTGGGTGTATTCGTCGGCGAGCGGGCCGAGGTTGTCGCGGATCAGCCGTTCCTGCAGCGCGCGCAGCCATGCGGCGTAGATCAGCGGCTCCGGCATGTGTTCGTTCATCTCGCCGTTCCATTCGGCGAGGAGCTCCAGCGCCCGCTGGCGGCGGCGTTCGGGCGTGCCCTCGGGGGCGGCCTCGGTGGTGTACCAGAGGTCGCGGCCGATCAGCGGCAGGAGCGTGCGGGCGGCGGGCGACACGGTGTCGAGCTGCGCCTCGATGAAGCTGTCGCGGGTGTGCACCTTGCGGCCCTGCATCAGCGTCTTCCATCGCTGGATGCGCTGGCTGTCGCCCCAGTCGAAGGAGACGTGGTCGGGGAAGGGCCGGTCGACGGTCTTGTTGTTGGTGTTGCCGACGATGCCGCCGCGCGGGGCGAGGAATTCGGGGTTCTGCGAATAGGGCAGCACGCCCTGCCAGCGATTCGCCGCGATCCAGCCGGGCGAGGGCAGGCGGCCCTGGCTTTGGTGACCCGGGTCGCGGCGCGGCATCTGGCCCACCAGCTTCATCGCGACTGTGGTGTCGTCGATCAGGGTGAGGTTCTGCGAGGGGGCGACATAGGCGCGCGAGACCTCGATCGCCTCGGAGACGTCCTGCGCCATCATCAGGCCGACGGCGGCAGAGATCGAGGTGTCCTCGGCCGAGAGCGCGGTCCAGTTGAGCGAGACGACATGCCCCGGCGGCGTGATGGTTTCGAGGTCGTACTGCGAGCCGGGCAGGACGGGGCCGTTCTCGGTGAAGCGCAGGGTGATGGTGATCGGCGCCTCGTCCTTGATGTCGATGATCGACTTGCGGGTGCGGAAAGGCTTGTAGCCCTCGGGGGTCAGCACCTCTTCGGGATTGTCGGGGTTCACCTGCTCGATGTGCAGGTCCTGGTCGTCGAGGTATGAGGAGGTGAGGCCGAAGGCGATGTGCTCGGACCGGCCGACCATGATCGCGGGGATGCCGGGGATCGAGCCGCCGATGACCCCGCCGGACTGGAGCTGCATCCGGGCGAGATACCAGACCGACGGCGCGGTCAGCCCGAGGTGCGGGTCGTTGGCCAGCAGCGTCCCGCGGGAGGCGGAGCGGTCCGGCGCCGCGGCCCAGGCGTTCGACGCGCCGGCAAGCCCGCGCGGCGGGACGGCGGGCAGGAACGGGTCGGGCGGGGTGGTGGCTGCGGCGTAGCGCGGCAGGTCGCTGTCGGGGAAGAGCGAGGCGTATTCCGGCAGCGCGGCGATGGCTTCCCCGGGGATGTCGGGCAGGATGTCGGAAAGGCGCGTGTCGTCGTCGAGCATCAGGGAGGTTCGGGCGCGCAGCACCTCCTCGCCGATGTGGCCGGTCAGTTGCAGGGCCATGAGCTTGACGATGGCGATGCTGTCGGCGGGCTGCCAGGGCGGCAGGTTCGCGTCGAAGAGGAAGAACTCCGGCGCGCCGCGCCCCAGCGCCTCGGCGTTGATCTCGGAAATGCGGGCGTTGACGCCGGCGGCATAGGCCTCGAGCGCGTCGAGGGTGCGCGGGTCCTGGTGCTGCACCGAGGCGACCGAGAGCGCGTAGAGGTCGAGCCGCCGCAGAAGCGTGTCGGTGCGCACGGTCCTCGACCCGAAGATCTCGGACAGGCGGCCCTGCGCGGTGCGCCGCAGCAGCATCATCTGCCAGAGGCGGTCCTGCGCGTGCACGTAGCCCAGCCCGAAGAAGGCGTCGCGGTCCGACAGCGCCATGATGTGCGGCACGGCGTTGTTGTCGCGCACGATCTCGATGTCGGCGGTGATCCCGGCGGTCGGCCGGGTCTTGTCGTATTCGGGCAGGGAGCGCACGGCGAGATGGCGGACCAGCAGGATCCCGACCAGCGCAACGATCAGCAGCGCGGTGGTCAGACGGAGGAGCCAGCGGAACAGAGTGGCCATTTCCTTCTCCTGCCGTTTCGGGTTACGTGGACCGGGACGGGACTTAACTTGACCGGCGTCGCTTGCCAAGGGGCGGCTCCGCGACCGGCGAATGGAGGCTGAGCATGGCAAAAGTTGCATTTCTGGGTCTGGGGGTGATGGGATACCCCATGGCGGGACACCTGGCGAAGGCCGGGCACGAGGTGACGGTCTACAACCGCACCGCCGCCAAGGCAGAGAAATGGGCCGCGGAACATGGCGGTGCATGGGCGCCGACCCCGCGCGAGGCGGCGAAGGGCGCGACCCTCGTGATGTCCTGCGTCGGCAACGACGACGACCTGCGCTCGGTCTGCCTTGGCGATGACGGCGCCTTTGCCGGGATGGACGCGGGCAGCATCTTCGTCGATCACACCACCGTGTCCGCCCAGGTCACCCGCGAACTGCACGCCGCCGCGGCAGAGAAGAACGTGGCCTTCGTCGACGCGCCGATCTCCGGCGGGCAGGCCGGGGCCGAGAACGGCCAGCTCGTGGTCATGTGCGGCGGCGAGGAAGACGCCTACGCCGAGGCGGAGACGGTCATCGACGCCTATTCCAAGCTCTGCAAACGGCTGGGCGAGAGCGGCTCGGGGCAGCTTTGCAAGATGGTCAACCAGATCTGCATCGCGGGGCTGGTGCAGGGCCTTTCCGAAGGGCTGCACTTTGTCGAGAAGGCGGGCCTCGACGGGCGCGACGTGGTCGACGTCATCGGTGGCGGCGCGGCGGGATCCTGGCAGATGGTGAACCGCTACAAGACGATGCTCGACGGCCACTTCGAACACGGCTTTGCCACCGACTGGATGCGCAAGGACCTGGCCATCTGCCTGAAGACGGCGGAAGAAAACGGCGCCTCGCTGCCGGTGACGGCGCTGGTCGACCAGTTCTACAAGGACGTGCAAAACATGGGCGGCGGCCGCTGGGACACGTCTTCGCTCTTTGCGCGGCTGCGCAAGCTGGGCTGAGGGCTTTCGCCGGGCCTCCGGCCCGCCGACCCGCCGGGAGAGGCTCTGCCTCCCCCGGACCCCCTCCGAGGTACTTGAACCAAGATGAAGGGCGCTTGCGGCGCGGCGGCGATGGCTGACCGGCCCCGTGAGTCTTTGACCTTCATCTTGGCGCAAATACCTTCGGGGGTCCGGGGGCGAAGCCCCCGGCGTGTCGGCGCGCGTCAGCGCGGCGAAACTCAGGCGGGCAGCGCCTTTGCGATGACATCCTCGAAATCCGCGGCGGTCCGGACACCGGACATGTCGGAGGCGTCGACGGTAATGCCCCATTTGTTGGCCATGCTCTCGTAGAGCGGCTGGCGGTGGGCCAGGGCCTGCGCGTAGGTCCAGCGGATGAAGGCGTCCGGGTCGACCCTGTCTTCGCTCTTGCCGGTTTCCTCGAGGTAGCGTGTCCAGGCGCTGGCGAGGAAGTCGGGGCGGTAGGCCATGGGTTTCGGTGCGCGATCGAAGCGGCGGATGAGGTCTTCGGTATGGGCGTCGGAGCCGCGGACCCAGACCATCAGCACGACCGAGGAGAGCGCGGTCAGGATCGGGTCATCGGCATCGTCCGGGTCCACCCATTCGCAGATCGAGCCGCCGGTGTCGCAGACGAAGTGCGGGTAGCCGTAGAGGTCCTGGGCGCGGTCGATGAAGTACTCGGTGTCCAGCAGCGCCAGCCGTTCGGCGCGTTCGAACTGGGCCTGGCGGCGGACGTATTCGTGCATGGGCAGGCCGCCGCGCTCCGCATTGCCGGGCTTGCCGAGGTAGGTGGAGACCGGCGTCAGGTTGTTGAACGAGATGTTGGAGCCGATGTAGATCGAATCCGACAGCAGGAGGTCGCGCAGGAAAGGCACCTGCATGGCGTGCCGCTTGGCGTTGTCGACGATGTATTCGCCCATGTAGCGGGTGCCGATGCGGTAGTCGACGGAGTAGTGGAACCAGCCGCCGTCCTGCCTGAGGATGTTGGACACATGGGTCTTGCCCAGGCCCGACATGGCGAACAGCACGACACGTTTGTTCGGCGCGTCGCGCCAGGCCTGGGCAGTGGGGTAGAGCATCGTGGGTCCTTCGCGCCGGTGTTCCGGCCCCGAGGCTTACGCGCGGCGCGAGGGCGCGTCAAACCCCAAGACCCTGCCGTCCAGCACCATCAGCCCCGCCGCGAGAAGCCCGAGGCCGGCGTAGGCGGTGGGGGCCAGGGTTTCGTCCCGGGCCCATGCGCCGAGGACGATGGCCACGGGCGGGATCAGCAGGGTGACGAGCAGGAGGTTCCCGGCGCCCGCCATGGCCAGCACGCGGTAATAGAGCAGGTAGGCGAAGGCGGTCGCCACCAGCGCGTAGTAGAGCACGCCGGTCCAGCCTTTCGCGGTGAGGGCGAGGTCCGGCATGCCCTCGGCGGCGAGCGCAAGGGGGGCCATGACCAGCGTCGCGCCGGTCAGCATGCCGCAGGCGTTGACCAGCGGCGGCAGCTTGCCGAGCCTTGCCCGTGCCCAGGCGGACGCGCAGGCGTAGGACAGCGTGCCCGCCACCACGGCCAGTTGCGCCAGCGAGCCCGGGTCGATCGTCAGCAGGTCCTGCGGGCCGATGGCGGTGACGACGCCGGCGAAACCCAGGGCCACGCCCGTGGCCTTGCGCGCGGTCAGCCGTTCGTCGGCAAAGACCAGTGCGGCGACGAGGACGCCGAAGATCGCGGTGGTGGCGTTCAGGATCGAGGTCAGCCCGGTGGGGATATGCAGTTGCCCCCAGGCCATCAGCGAAAAGGGGATGGCGTTGTTGAGGCAGCCCATGACCAGGAGCGCGCCCCAGGTGCGGGCACTGCGCGGCAGCGGCAGGCGGCGCCAGAGCACCACGGGCCAGAGCACGGCGGCTGCAAGGCCGGTGCGCAGGAGGACGGAGGTGAGCGGTCCGATCTCGTCCAGCGCGGTGCGGATGGCGAGGAAGGAGCCGCCCCAGATCAGCGCGAGGAGAAGGAGTTCGGCCCATGCGCGGGTGGAGAGGGAGGTCTGGGTCATGCCTTCTGCCTAGCGGCGGGCGGGCGTGGCTGCGATCCGAAGCTTGCTCAAAACGGGTAAGACCGGGGCATGCGGTCGCGGGGATCGGGGCGGCTGGTGTTTGGTTGGTGCGGTTTCTTGGGCCAGAGGCAGGCGTTGTGTGCGGAGGGGCGCGGTGACGGTTGAAGGGGGCGTTTGCCTTGGGGTCTTGGTTCTTTTTGGCTGTGCTCTGTCGGGTGCGGCATCGGTTAACACGGAAAAGGAAAGGAGAGACCTGTGAGTGAGAGGTTCATCCTGCTGACGGGCTGTTCGGGCGGCGGGAAGTCGACGCTGTTGGACGCCCTTGGCGAGGCGGGTTTTGCGACCGTGCCCGAGCCGGGGCGGCGCATCGTGGCGGAGGAGATGGCGGGCGACGGGAGGGCCTTGCCCTGGGTCGACATGAAGGCCTTTGCCGGGCGGGCGGTGGCGATGGCGCGGGCCGACCTGGAGGCCGCACGCCACCTCGAAGGGACGGTCTTCTTCGACCGGGGGCTGGTCGACGCGGCGGTCGCGCTGGCGCATGCTGGCGGTCCGTCCGTGCGGGAGACGCTGGGCGACGCGCGGGCCTATGCGGACCAAGTGCTTGTCGTGCCGCCCTGGCCGGAGATCTTTGCCGGAGATGCCGAGCGCCGGCACGGATTCGATGCGGCGGTGGCGGAACATGAGCGTATAATCGGTGCCCTCGGCGATCTTGGGTACAGGGTGCTTGAGGTGCCGCGCGTGCCGGTGCCGGAACGGGTGGCGTTCGTGCTGCGGGTGTGCGGGGCAGTTCAGGAGTGAGCTGCCGGATGTGCCGCCCCGGGACCGGCAGATACGCGTGTTGCCGCGCGTCGGACGCGAACCCGATCCGGGGGCGGAATGAGCGAACGTCCCCGGCAGAGGCGTGGCGCAAAAGGAAGGCCCGGAGCGCGGGACGCTCCGGGCCTTTTTCATGTGCGTGACATACCGATCAGAAGGTCAGCTTGGCCGAGATGCCGATGCCGACTGCGTGGTTGTCGGAGAAGTTCGCGACGGGACGGCCTGCGACCTCTGCGGTTGCGTCGCCCAGCCAGGAGTAGTTGACCCCGCCCGAAACCTGCAGCGCGCCGTCGGTCCAGCGGCCGCCGAGCGAGATGCCCTTCAGCCCGTTGGTCGGCCCGAGGGGGGAGACGAGGTCTCCGGTCTCCGGTTCGTAGATCAGCGTGGCGGAGCCCGCCAGCTTGTCCGAGAAGCGGCGCGCGACGCCGAGGGTGTAACGCTCCTGGTCGTCGAGGTTCACGAGGTCGGACTGCAGGAAGGTCGGCACGAGATCGACCGCGGAATATTCCACCCAGCGGTAGGAGGCGGTGAGCAGTGTGCCTTCCGCGATGCCGGTCTGCGCTTCGAGGTTGAAGCTGCGCGGCGTCACGAATTCGACCTTTCCGTTGGTGGTGATGCCGTAGACGCTCTCCACCGTGTCGGCCTCGTGCTCGGTCTCGAAGCGGTAGGTGCCGGAGACGCGCAGGCCGATTTCCGGGATCTCGTAGGCGGCGCCGATCAGGTAGTTCGGCTCCGTCGTGGCGTCCATGTCGAAGCTGTAGCCGCCGGTGGCGTTGAAGCCGCCCACGGCGGAGGCGAAGCTCGACACCAGCGTGTTGCCGGCGGTCGGGTTGCCGGTGGCCGCGTAACGCGCGTTCAGCGCGGCAATCGGCGCGAAGTTCCCGGCGTTGGCGGCCGCGGCGGCGCCGCCGACCTCCTGTGCGGTGACGGGCTGCAGGCCGGTTCCGGCGATCGCCCCGTTGAAGACGCGCGCGGTTCCTGCGGCAGAGATCGCCTGCGCATAGGCCTGGCCGTTCAGGTCGACGGAGGCGTCGATGCGCTGCACGCCCATGCCCGCGAAGACGCTGATGCGGTCGCTGATCTTGTAGCGCCCGACGAAGGTGGCCGCGACGGAGTTCAGATCGGCGGTGGTGCCGCCCAGCATCGTGGTCAACGGGTCGCTGTCGTAGTCGATGTCGACGCCATACGGATGATCGAAGATCACCGAGAAGTTGAACTTCTCGCCCGCGTCCTTGGTGAAGGTGACGCTGCCCTGCGAGTAGGTCACGCCGGCGTCGTAGCTGCCGCCTCCGGAGATGTCCTCACCGGACAGGTGCGGTACGACGACGCCGAAGCTGAGCGTCGTGGTCCCGTCCGCGTCGAAGATCGACGAGATACCCTGGTTCGAGCGGTCGAGTCCGGCTGCGTATGCGGATGTGGTGCCGAGGGCCAGCAAGGCTGCCCCGGTTGCGAGTGTTTTCATGTGTCTCCTCCTCCCAGAGTGCGGGAAGTCCCCTGTGAAGACAGTAGTCAGGGGGGGAGCCTTCAATCAATCAGTGACGGAACGTCACATAATCCGTGGCGCACGCAGCGTCACGAATATGTAACAGGTCCGTGGGTTGAAAATCGTTAACGGCGATGGCGCAAAGGGTTAACCGGGGGCGCGGCTCACGGCCTCGGCGCGGTTGGCGCGCGTCTCGTAGCGGATGTTGAGGTAGTTGGCGCTGAAGATGATCGCCGCGCCGATCAGCACGAAGGGATCGAGCGGCTCGGCATAGAGCAGCGCGCCGACCAGCGCGATCACCGGCAGGCGGGCGAAGTCGATGGGCATGACGACGGTCGCCGGTGCCAGCGACAGCGCGGTGGTCAGGCAGAAGTGCGCCACGAGCCCCGCGCAGGCGATGACCACGACCCAGGGCCAGCTTTCGGCCTGCGGGAAGGAGATATCGCCGTCGAAGCCCGCGCAGACGAGGCCGAACACCGCCTGCATCACGGTCAGCCAGAAGAGGATGCAGGTGATGCTTTCGGTGCGGGTCAGCAGGCGGGTGAAGACCGCCGACCCGGCAAAGCCTATGGCCGCGAGTGCCGCGGTGAGCTGGCCGAACTGGAGCGTGTCGGGCGCCGGGCGGGTGACGATCAGGATGCCGATGAAGCCCGCCGCGGCGGCGAGGATGCGGTTCTTCGTCAGCCGCTCGCCCAGGATCAGCGGGCTCATGAGCATGACCCAGAACGGCAGGGTGAATTCCAGCGCGAAGACCTGCGCCAGCGGGATCACGGTGATCGAGTAGAACCAAAGGTTCTGCCCGGCGAAATGGCAGACGTTGCGCACGGCGTGCAGGTGCATCGACCGGGTGGTGATCTGGTGGCGGGTGCGGGCGAGGCTTGCGACCGACAGCACGATGACGATGCCGATCACCGACCGGAAGAGCATGATCTCGAAGGTGTCGAGGTCGAGGCTGACGGCGCGCCCGGCGACGGCCATGGTCGTGAAGGAAGCGATTGCCCCTGTCATCCAGAGGCAGCCGCGCAGTGTATCGTTCATGGAAGCCTCCCGGGACCTTGCGCGCATCTGTGCAGAGTGCGGCGGGATTGTCCATGCCCCGGGGGAGGTTATGGGATGTGGAGGGCGGTCCGCCCGCGGGCCCGGCGCCTAGGCTCAGCCGGCGCGGCGGCAGGCGGGGAGCGCCTCGTCCGGCCGGGCGTCGACCAGCGCGTCGAGCGACCAGAGGTCGTGCGTGCTGCGGCGGAGCGGCGCGGGGTACACGATGACGCGGCGGATGTCGGCGGCGGCGAGCGCAAGCTGCACCGCGTCCGGCGCGCCGATGTAGAGCGGCCGCCAGCGCGGCGCGAAGCTGGCCTTGAAGCGGGTGAGCCCGGCGCAGTCCTTCAGCCGTCCCGGCAGCGCGGGATGGGGCAGGGCGGCGAGGCTCACCTCTGCGATCCCCTGGGCGCGGGCGTGGGCGATGACCGCCTGCACCAGCCCGTGCATGGTGCCCTGCGGGGTCTCGGCCTCGTGCCGGACGAGGTCGAGGCTGAGCGCGCCGCCGGTCTGCAGCCAGCTTGTGAAGGCGATGAGGCGGCCCTTGTGCCAGGCCCCGAAGAGCGGCTTGTCCGACAGGTAGAGCGGGCAGAAGCGGCCCATGGTCAGCCCGCGTTCGGCGCCGTGGCTGTCCTCCCAGGCGCAGTGGATCTCGGTCAGGCGCGCCCAGTCGGGGGCGGTGATCGGGCCGAAGGTCAGCCCGGCGCCCTCGGCCTTGCGCAGGAAGCGGCGGAGCTGGCGGTGGTCGGGGCCGGAGAGGTCGTGGCGCGCGGTGTCGATCACCGCCTCCACCGCGAAGGCGGCCATCTGCCATCCGGCGCGGCGGGCGGTCACCGCGTCGCGGGCGGTCAGCTTGTAAAGGCAGGGCAGGCGGTTCTCGTCCCGGGCGGCGCGGCGCAGCGCGGGCAGGAGCGGCGCCAGCGGCCCCTCCACCGCGCCGAGGAACAGCGTCAGCGTCTGCGGCGTGCGCAGGGCCGTGCCCTCGGACTGCAGGGTGGCGATTGCGCGGTGGTCGGCCTGCGCGGCGATGGCCAGCTCGGCCCGGGGTCCAAGCGACAGCCGGGGCCTGAGCGGCACGGCGGCGCGCTGGCGCTGCGGCGGGGACAGCAGCGCATAGGCGGCGCCGAGGATGCAGGGCACGGCGTAATAGACCATGCGGAAGGCGATCAGCGCGGCGGCCAGTTCCGGCGTGGCGGTGCCGGGCAGAAGCGTCACCAGCGCCAGTTCGAACGGGCCGACGCCGCCGGGCGTGCCGCCGATCATCCCCGCGCCGAGGGCGAGGGTGAAGGTGGCGATCAGCACCGGCAGCGGCGGCGCGATCTCCGGCGGCAGCATCAGGTCCAGCGCCAGCCCCGCAAAGAACACGTCGCAGCCCGCGAGCGCGACCATGTGCAGGAAGGCGGGGATGCTGGGCAGCTCAACCTGCCTGCCGAACAGGGTCGGGCGCGGATGGGTGAAGAGCAGGGCAGAGACGGCGGCCAGCGCCAGCGGCAGCAGGACAAGGCCCAGCCAGGCCCGCCCGGCCAGCACCGGCACGGCCAGCGTCAGCGCGATCACCCCCCAGGCCGCGAAGAAGCCAAGCGTGACGAAGCCGGTGATGCGCAGCACGGTGCCGCGCCCGAGGTCGGGCATCAGCCGCCAGCGCAGCGCCGCGCCCACCGCAGGCCCGAAGCCGGTGGTCTGGCCCACGGCGATTGCGGTGGCCCCGGCGCGCCGCGCGGCCCGGTCCGGGCGCCCGGTGCGGAAATGCCGGTGCGCGGTCACGTCGTACTGCGCCACGGCCCAGAAACTGACGGCGGCGGCCAGCGCGGCCCCCACCCAGCGCCAGGGCGCGATGGAGGTGAAGGCCTCGCTGACGGCGGCCCAGTCCAGCGACTGCGCCTTCTGCCAGAGCACCCCGGCCAGCACGAGGCCCAGGACAAGGGGAAGTACCCGGCGCACCGCATCCGGTGCGCGCAGAAAGATGCTGTTCACTGTGCCTGCTCCACTCGCCCCCGGTGTCACGCTGGCAAGGGTGCTAGGCGCAAAACCTTAACGCAGGCTTCGGAATATCGCCATTCGGGTGAATTATCGCGGGAGTCGTGATCGGGGCCCGGTCAGGGCGGGCTTGGGCCGGGTCCACTTTACCCCAGCGACAAAAGAAAAGGGCGCGCCGGCCGGAACCGTGCGCGCCCCTGAAATCCGCCGGAAAACCGGGGACCGGCCGTCAGTCGGCCTCTTTCATGATCTGGTCCTTGGCGACGGCCACGAGGGCAGAGCGCTTGGCGCGGATCTCGTCCTCGGTCGCCTTGTCGCCCAGATCGGCCACGACCTTGCGGATCACGTCGTCATGGCCCGCTTCCTCGAAATCCGCCTTCACGACCTCGATGGCATAGGCATTGGCGTCGTCGCCGGTCTTGCCCAGGAGTTCCGCGGCCCAGAGGCCCAGAAGCTTGTTGGTGCGCGCCTCGGCCTTGAACTGCATCTGCTGGTCGTGGGCGTACTTGTTCTCGAACGCATTCTCGCGGTCATCGAAGGTGGTCATGGCTCTCGCTCCCTTGGGGAAAGTGGGTCGGGAACGGGTATGCCGTCCCGCGTGCCCCGGCGCAAGCGGCAGTTGGTCCCGCAGGCGCCGGTTTTGCGCTACCGTCGGCGATCCTGCGCGGAAAACCCCGGCCTGACACAAGCGATCCAACGGCGCGCCCCGCGGCGCACATCCTGTCCCGGCACCGGCCTCCGGCCCTGTGCCCCGCGCGGGGCGGGGGCGCGGGGAACGCCCCGTTCGCGACGTTGCGGCACTTGCGGCGCTGGCGCGGGCGTCGTATGACGACGGGCAAGCACCGCGCCCCGAGCGCGGTTTTCCCGTTTGTGAAAGGGGCCCCATGGCACGCCGCAAGAAGATTTACGAAGGCAAGGCGAAGATCCTGTACGAAGGCCCGGAACCGGGCACGATCGTCCAGTATTTCAAGGACGACGCCACCGCCTTCAACGCGCAGAAGAAGGACGTGATCGAGGGCAAGGGCGTGCTGAACAACCGCCTGAGCGAGTTCTTCATGACCGGCCTCAACAACGTCGGTGTGCCCACGCACTTCATCAAGCGGCTCAACATGCGCGAACAGCTCGTCCGCGCCGTCGAGATCATCCCGCTCGAGATCATCGTGCGCAACTACGCCGCGGGCTCGCTCTCGAAACGCCTCGGCATCGAGGAGGGCACGGCCCTTCCCCGTCCGATCGTGGAATACTGCTACAAGGACGACAAGCTGGGCGACCCGCTGGTCACCGAAGAGCACATCGCCGCCTTCGGCTGGGCCAGCCAGCAGGACATGGACGACATCCTCGCCCTTGCTCTGCGGGTGAACGACTACCTTTCCGGCCTGATGTACGGCGTGGGCATCAAGCTCGTCGACTTCAAGATCGAGATCGGGCGGGTCTACGACGGCGATTACCAGCGGCTGATCGTGGCGGACGAGATCTCGCCCGATTCGTGCCGTCTGTGGGATCTCGAAACCGGCCAGAAGCTCGACAAGGACGTGTTCCGCCAGGACCTGGGCAACCTTGCCGACGCCTATACCGAGGTGGCGCGCCGTCTGGGTGTCATGCCGAAGCAAAGCACGCACATGGCAAAGCCCAAGCTGATCAACTGAGGCAAGGGCGCGCAGGCGCCCGCGCCCCCGCCGCGCCGCCGCTCCAACAGCGGACGGCCCGGCCAAGGGACCAAGGACAGAAGGCGGCCCCCAAAGGGCCGCCTTTTGCATGCCCGCCAGCCCGGGATCCCCCGCTTCTTTGCTTCGGAAATACTCCGGGGGTCCGGGGGCAGCGCCCCCGGCGGATCGCTGCCGCAGGCAGCGAAACCGCGCGCGACACACCCGCCACGCAACACCCGGTATTCATCCCTTGGCCGCGCCACGCACCTCGGGTTAGCCTTCCCGCAGCCATTTTCCCGCAACAGCATTCACAGGCCCGTTCCCATGCCGCAGATCGCCCGCCGCGCCGCCGCCCTCTGGCTCCTCCTCGCGGCCACGGCCGTCCCGGCGCAGGAGGGGCCCGCCGCCTTCGATCCGGCGGACTTCGGGCGCATCGTGATCCAGCCGCGGCAGAGCGCGGGCGGCCCGGTGCTGGAACAGGCCTTCGGCAACTACCAGAACGAGCCGGTGATCGGCTACGGCGCCGCCAGCCCGGTGGTGCGGCTCGGGCGGCCCGTGGGGCGGCTCGACATGAAGTTCCGCGATGGCAGGACCGGCTTCTGCACCGCCTTCCTCGTCGGCGGCGGGCATATCCTGACCAACCACCACTGCGTGCCGGGGATGGACGGCGATCCGGCCGGGGCGGACAGCGGGCTCGAGGCGGCGCAACTTGTGCTGGGCTACGTCGACCCCGGCAATGTCGAGCAGGTGGAACTGTTCGAGGTCGCCCCGGGGATCGTGGAGACCAGCCGCGCGCTCGATTACTCCGTCCTCACGGTGCGCGGCGCGCCCGAAGACCGTTACGGCATCATGGAGCTGGCCGATGCCGATCCCGAAAGCGGCGAGTTCCTCTGGATCATCGGCCACCCGCAGGGGCAGGCGCAGCACATCTCGCGCGAGGGGTGCGCGGCGGCGACGCCGGCGGTGTCGCGCGAAGGCAAGCTCATGCACTCCTGCGACACGCTCGGCGGCAACTCCGGCTCGCCGGTCATGCGGCTGACCGACAAGCGCGTCGTCGGGCTGCACCACGCGGGCGACAGCCGCAGCGGTTACAACATGGCGATCCCGATGCGCGCGATCCTCGCCGCCAGCACGGTGCTGCGCGCCGCGGACGACACAGGCACGCCGCAGCCGCCCGCCACGCCGGACGGTGCGCAGTGCAGCACTCTCTGGCAAGAGGCGCGCAGGGTGGGTTGCGCGGGTTACGAGGCCTATCTGGATGCCTGCGGCGGCCATGTCTTCGCAGGCATGGCGCGGCGGCAGGTGGCGCGGGAGTGCACGCAGGCCGCGCCTGCGCGGACGCCGCAAGCCCCCGGTGCGCTGGTGGTCGATGCGGCGGGCGGCGGTGGCTACACCGATCTGGCCCAGGCCCTTCGCGCCGCTCCCGACGGTGCGGTGATCGAGCTTTACCCCGGCACCTACCGCGGAGGCATCGAGGTCTCGCGCCCGGTCTCCATCGTCGGGCGGGGCGCGCCGGGCGAGGTGGTGCTCCTCGCCGAAGGCGGCCCGGCGGTGGTCTGGACGGCCACGGGCGGCGGCATGGACGGCATAACGATCCGCCACCGCGACAGCGCCTCGGCGGCGGTGGAGGTGACGCGCGGCGCCCTGACGCTGGAGCGCACGACCGTCGAGAGCCACGGTCTGGCAGCGGTGCGCCTGCGCGACGACCGGGGCTCGGTCCTGCGCCGCAACACGGTTCTCGCGGGCGCGGCGCGCGGCATCCTCGTGGAGGGCGGCGCGCCCGTGATCGAGGACAACGAGGTCCGGGGCGCACGTCTCGCGGGGGTCGAGGCGGGCCGCGATGCCCGGCCGGAGGTGCGCGGCAACGCCTTCCTCGACGGGCGCGGGTCCGGCATCCTCGTGACCGCGGGCGGCGGCGGTGTCTACGAGGACAACCGGATCGAGGGCAACGGCCTTGCGGGCATCGAACTGGTGGCCAGCGCCCGGCCCGATGTGCGCGGCAACGTCATCCGCGGCGGCGGGCAGAGCGGCATCATGGTCACCGATGGCGCCACCGCCCGGATCGAGGGCAACCGCATCTCCGGCACCGCGATGGCCGGGGTGGAGATCCGCGAGGGCGCCGCACCCGAGGTCTTCGGCAACGACATCCGCGACGGCGCGCAATCGGGCATCTACGTGCATTCCGGCGGCGGCGGCGTCCTTCAGGACAACCATCTGGACGGCAACGCCTTTCACGGGCTCTCGGTCAAGGGCAGGGGCCGGCTGATCGTGCGCGGCAACACCTTCCGGGGCAATGTCCACGCCGCGATCCGCATCCGCGAGGGCGGCGGCGGCACCTATGAGGCCAACGATCTGGCGGGCAACGCGGGCGGCGGTTTCGTCATCGAACCCGACGCAGGGATCGTCCTGCGGCAGGGCAACCGCGAATGAGCGCCTTTCCTGCTTGCATTTCCGCCCGCGATGTCGTTCCACCCCCCGCAAGGCCGGACGGGGTCCGGGCCATGACCACATGAGGGGATGACCGAGATGAAGGTGCGCGTGTTCGTGATGCTCAAGACCGGGGTTCTGGATCCGCAGGGCGAGGCGGTGCGCCACGCGCTTGGCGCCCTCGGCTTCGACGGCGTGCAGGGCGTGCGCCAGGGCAAGGTCATCGAGCTGGAGCTGGCCGACGGCACGTCCGAGGCGACCGTGACCGAGATGTGCGAGAAGCTGCTCGCCAACACGGTGATCGAGAGCTACCGGATCGAGATGCTCTGACCCGGGCGCGCCGTTTCGGGCGCGGTCCATTGGGTCGATCTGACTCGATTTTTTCGAATTTTGTCGGCGCCGGAGAGGGGCCGGCAACCTGCGCTTAAAGGTTTGCGTGCAATCCAGCCATGGCATCCACCAGGCTGGAGACAGACATGCGCAGGCTTAGCAAATCCCTGAGAATCACCCTGGCCGCGGGTTTCACCGCGCTGCTTATGCTGGTCTGCGGGGGGCTTTTCTTCGCCTTCGAGATCCAGAGCCGCAACAGCACGGTGGAGGCGGCGCAGACCCGGCAGAATGCCTCCCTGCGGGTGCTGGTCTTCGAGTTCATGGACCATTTCCCGGGGATCGACGTGGACCTGGCCGAGGACGGCAGCATCGCGGCGGTGCGCTGGGACGGGCTCACGGTGCCCGAAACGCACGACCTGATCGACACGGTGGGCCGGATTTCGGGCGAGACGGCGACGCTTTTCGAATGGGTGCCGGAAGAGGGCGATTTCATCCGCCGCACCACCAACATCGTGAAGCCGGACGGATCGCGGGCGGTGGGCACGTGGCTGGGCAAGGACAACCCGGTGCACGCCCGCATGCTTGAGCGGAAGACCTTCCGGGGGGAGGCGGTGATCCTCGGCAAGCCCTATTTCACGGTCTACCAGCCCGTTCTCGACGCCGATGACAACGTGATCGGCATCCTTTACGTGGGCGTCGACCGCGGCGCGGTCGAAAAGAAGGTGACGGAGCGGATGCTGATCGGCCTCGGGGCCTCTGCGCTGGCCGTCGTCGGCGGCATCATTGCGATGCTGATGATGCTGGGCTGGGCCCTGCGCCCGATGTCGCAGATCACCGCGCGGCTCGAATCGATGGCCGATGGCGAGCTGGAAGAGCCGGTGCCGCACACCGACCGCCCCGACGAGCTGGGCACCACGGCGCAGGTGGTCGAGGATTTCCGCCAGCAGCTGAAGGACGCCCGCGCCGCCGAGGCCCGCAGCGCGGAGGCGCGCGTCATCCAGGACCGCGTCGTGGCCGCCATGCGCAAGGGGCTGGAGACGCTGTCGAAGCGCGATCTGACCGCGCGGATCGAGATGGATTCGGTGCCCTCGGAATACGCCGCCCTCCGCCGCGACTTCGACAACGGCATGAAGAGCCTGGCCGACGCGCTCCAGCAGGCCGACGGCGTGGCGGCGAACGTGCGCTCCGCCGCGTCGGAGATCGGCACCACCTCCGACGAGCTGGCCCGCCGGGTCGAACTGCAGGCGGCAACGCTGATGCAGTCGGCGGAGGCGCTGAACAGCCTGACCTCCACCAGCCGCGAGATCGCCGACAACGTGGAACAGGCGAACGGCCTGGCCGCCCGGTCGCGCGAGCTGTCGGACGAGAGCGGGCAGGTGGTGCGCGACGCCATCGCCGCGATCAACCGGATCGAGGAGGCGTCGGACAAGATCAACCAGATCATCACGGCCATCGACGACATCGCCTTCCAGACCAACCTCCTGGCGCTGAACGCGGGTGTGGAGGCGGCGCGCGCCGGGGAGGCGGGCAAGGGCTTTGCCGTGGTCGCCTCCGAGGTGCGGGGGTTGGCCCAGACGGCGGCCAATTCCGCGCAGGAGATCAAGGCGCTGATCCTCGCCTCGGGCGCGGAGGTGAGCGAGGGCAGCCGGCTGGTGCAGAAGACGGGCACATCGCTGAGCGAGGTGCAGGAGCAGGTGGAAAGCCTTGGCCAGCTGATATCTAACATCGCCGGAGCGGTGCGCGTGCAGGCGGACGGGCTGGCTGACATCAACGAGGGCGTGCAGCGGCTGGAAGGTGCCACGCAGGAGAACGCCGCCATCGTCGAGGAACTGAACGCCGCGGGGCAGAGCCTGAACTTCGAGGCGGAGCAACTGTCGGAAAGCATGGGGCTGTTCCACCACGGCGGTCCGCGTCTGGGCGGTCAGTCCGGCGGGACGGCCAGCGTGCCGGTGTCAAAGCCGAAGGCGGCGAAACCCGCGGTGGTCGAGGCCGAGACCTCCGGATCGTGGGAGGACGCGGCACCGCAGGCCCCGGAACGGCCCGCGCCCGAGGTCCGCAAGGTGGTGGTGAACGAACGGCCGGCGCCCAAACACGCACCGGCACCCAGGGGTGGCGTCGCCACAAGCCAGGGCTGGGAAGAGGAATTCTGACGCATCCCGAGGCAGCCTGACGATGCCGCACGTCCGGGACGCGCACAGCCTGCGTCCCGGGCATTCCATTGTCCGGCAATTGTGCTAGGAAGCGCGCGAACCAGAGTGGCCGGACCGCCGAGTCGGTGCCGTGCCCTGTCTCTCAGACGGGTCCCTGCGCCGGACCCGGCCCCGCGTGGAAAGGACTGCCGATGAAAGCCGCCGTGATCGTCTTCCCGGGATCGAACTGCGACCGCGACATGGCCTGCGCCTTCGAGAATGCCGGCCTCTCGGTCGAGATGGTCTGGCACAAGGACACGGCCCTGCCGCAGGGCGTCGACATCGTCGGCGTGCCGGGTGGCTTCTCCTTCGGCGACTACCTGCGCTGCGGCGCCATCGCGGCCAATGCCCCGATCATCGGCGCGGTGCGCGCGCATGGCGAGCGGGGCGGCTACGTGCTGGGGGTCTGCAACGGCTTCCAGGTGCTGACGGAGACCGGCCTGCTGCCCGGCGCGCTGCTGCGCAACGCCGGTCTGAAGTACATCTGCCGCACCATCGGGCTGAAGGTCGAGGGCGAGAGCGTCTACACCGACGGCTATGGCGCGGACAGCACGCTGGCGCTGCCGATCGCGCATCACGACGGCAACTACTTTGCCGACGACAAGACGCTCGACATGCTGGAGGGCGAGGGCCGCGTGGCCTTCCGCTACACCGACAACCCGAACGGGTCGGCCCGCGACATCGCGGGGGTCCTGTCGGAGAACCGCCGCGTGCTGGGCATGATGCCGCACCCGGAGCGGGCGGCGGAAGCCGCCCACGGCAACGAGGACGGTGCGCGCCTTTTCGCCCATCTGACCGGTGCCCTGACCGCAGCCTGACTTGAGCGCACAACCGCGTCAGCCTATCCTGCGCGGCATGGTCGCCAAGGACACTTCGCCAACGTTGCGCCGTGCGGGCCCGTTTTCGGGCCGCGCGCGGATCGCCCTAGTGCTGCTGCTCATGGGGGCGGTCGGCACTGTCTGGGTGACCAACTGGCTGCTGACCGAGCGCTTCACCGAGACGACGCGCAACCGGGCGGAGCTGCGGCTGGCGCTCTATTCCGGCAACCTGATCTCGGAACTGCGGCGCAACGCCATCGTGCCGGAGCTTCTGGCCCGCGACAAGGCGCTGATCGACGCGCTCAATGCGCAGGATTATGCCCAGTCCTCGCAGCGGCTGATCTCATTCGTGGACGAAATCGGCGCCGCTTCGCTCATGCTTCTGGACCGCGAGGGGCGCAGCGTGGCCGCGACGGACCGCAACCGGCTGGGCGAAAGCCACCGGACCGCGCCCTATTTCCTCGATGCGGTGCGCACCAACGCGACCGTCTTTACCGAGATCGAGCGCGAGGCCGGCGGCTTCCGCTTCACCTATTCGCGGCGGATGGAATCGGGCGGCGACACGGTGGGCGTGATCGTGGTGGAGGTCGACCTGGCGAAGTTCGAACGCGCCTGGGCCGGGATCTCGGACGCGGTGATGGTGACCAACTCCAGCGGCGTGATCGTGCTGGCGACGGAACCGCGCTGGCGCGGCATGACCCCTGAAGAGGCGCTGGAACAGCAGAGCGACGACGGCGCCATCGAACGGGCCATCGCGGCCGCCGCCGACTGGACCGCCAGCACGGCCGACGCCTACCTGCGCGGCGACGCGGTGCTCAGGATCGACGGCCGCATCCCGTTCCGCGGCTGGACGCTGTCGACCTTCACCACCTATTCCAGCGTGCGCGAACGGGTGAACGCGGTTTTGGCGTTGGAAATCATGGGCTTCGCGATCCTCGCGGCGCTGGTGTTCTACGCGCTCTCGCGCAAGACGGCGCTGCGGATGGCGCTGTTCCAGCGGGATGCGAACGAGCTGCGGGCGCTGAACGCCCGGCTCCAGCGCGAGATCGCGGAGCGCGAGAAGGTGCAGAAGAACCTTGCCGTGGCGGAGCAGTCGCTGGCGCAGTCCTCGAAGCTGGCCGCGCTTGGCGAGATGTCGGCAGCCGTCAGTCACGAGCTGAACCAGCCGCTCGCCGCGATGAAGACCTACCTTGCGGGCGCGCGGCTGCTGCTCCGGCGCAACCGGCCCGACGAGGCGCTGACCGCCTTCCACCGGATCGACGACCTGATCGAGCGGATGGGCGCGATCACCCGGCAGCTCAAGGGCTTCGCCCGCAAGGGGCAGGAGACCTTCAGCCCGGTCGACATGGGGGAGGCGCTGGCCTCTTCGCTGTCGATGATGGAACCGCAGCTGAAATCGCGCCGGGTGAAGATCACGCGGCTGCTGCCGGACTCGCCCGTGAAGGTCATGGGCGACCGGATGCGGATCGAGCAGGTCCTCGTGAACCTCTTGCGCAACGCGCTGGATGCCACCAAGTCAGTGGACGATCCGCAGGTCGAGATTATCTTGGCAGCAGGAGAGACCGCGACATTGAGCGTGCGGGACAACGGCGACGGGATCGAGGATCTCGATGCCCTGTTCGAGCCGTTCTATACGACCAAGGCCCCGGGCGACGGGGTCGGGCTGGGTCTGGCGATCTCGTCGGGAATCGTGTCGGAGCTGGGCGGACGCCTGACCGCGCGCAACGGCGAGGACGGCGGCGCGGTGTTTGAAATGCAATTGCCCGTTCTGAACGCGGCATCGGAAGCAGCCGAATGACGGGCCACCCGTCATCGGCATTTGAAGTGAGGTGTACATGGCCAACGCGATGAAGATCGCCATCGTGGACGACGAACAGGATATGCGGCAGTCGATCAGCCAGTGGCTGGCGCTGTCGGGCTATGACACGGAGACGTTCGCCTCTGCCGAAGAGGCGCTGGGGTCGGTCGGGGCCGATTACCCGGGCATCGTGATCTCCGACATCAAGATGCCGGGGATGGACGGCATCCAGCTGCTGAAGAAGCTGATGGGCACGGATTCCTCCCTGCCGGTCATCATGATCACCGGCCACGGCGACGTGCCGATGGCGGTGGAGGCTATGCGCATCGGGGCCTTCGACTTCCTCGAGAAGCCGTTCAACCCGGACCGCATGTCGGAACTGGCAAAGAAGGCGACGAACGCGCGGCGGCTGACGCTGGACACGCGGCAGCTTCGCCGCGAACTGGCCGAGGGCGGCCAGATCATGAAGAAGCTGATCGGCGCGAGCCCGGCGATGGAGCGGCTGCGCGAGGACATCCTCGACCTGGGCCAGGCCGACGGCCACGTGCTGATCGAGGGCGAGACCGGCACCGGCAAGACGCTGGTGGCGCATGCGCTGCACGCGGTGGGCGCCAAAGCCGGCAAGAAGTTCACCCTGATTTCCTGCGGCGCGCACGACGAGGACGCGCTGATGAAGCGGCTCTTCGGCCCGATGCAGCCCGACGACGTGCGCCTGCCTGCGATGGAAGAGGCGCGCGGCGGGACGCTGGTGCTGGAAGACATCGAGGTGCTGTCGGACGCGGCGCAGGCGCGGCTCCTGTCGGTCATCAACGACCAGGGCACCCCGCCGGAGACGCGGATCGTCGCGATCTCCAACCTCCAGGAAGAGGGGCGCACCTGCGAGCAGGCTCTGCGGCCCGACCTCTATTATCGTCTTGCGGCGCTGAAGATCACCGTTCCGCCGCTGCGCGCGCGCGGCGAGGATATCCTGACGCTGTTTACCCGCCTGTCGGAACAGTTCGCCGACGAATACGGCTGTGATGCGCCGAAGGTGTCCGCGCAGGAGGCCGCGCAGCTGTTGCAGGCGCCTTGGCCCGGCAACGTGCGCCAGCTGATCAACCTCGCGGAACGCGCGGTGCTGCAGTCGCGGCGCGGGCAGGGCACGATTGCCTCGCTTTTGATGAGCGACCACGACCAGATGCAGCCGGTGATGACCACCGAGGGCAAGCCGCTGAAGGAATACGTCGAGGCGTTCGAACGGATGCTGATCGACAACACCATGCGGCGGCACAAGGGGTCGATCGCCTCGGTGATGGACGAGCTCTGCCTGCCGCGCCGGACCCTGAACGAGAAGATGGCCAAGTACGGGCTGGCGAGGGCCGATTACCTTTGAGCGGCATCGCCGACTATTTCGAGGGCCACGCGCCATGGGCGGCCGAAAAGGCCGCCTACCGCGACATGCTGCTGGAGGCGGGGCTGGAAGAGACCTGGAAATGGTCGCAGCCCTGCTACGTGCACGCCGGCGGCAACGTGGCGATCATCGCCGCAATGAAGGAAAGCTGCGGGCTGTCGTTCTTCAAGGGCGTTCTGCTGGATGACCCGGACGGGCTGCTGGTTGCGCCCGGCGAGAACTCCCGCTCGGGCCGCTGGTTCAAGGCCACCTCGGTCGAAGAGATCGTGGCGGCCAAGGACGGCCTGAAACGGCTGATCGCGCAGGCGATGCAGAACGAGGCGGAGGGGCGGACGGTGGATTTCGCCAAGGACGACCTTGTTTATCCAGATGAGCTGATCGCGGCGCTGGACGCGGATTCGGCGTTCAACACGGCGTGGTACGGCCTGACGCCCGGGCGGCAGCGTGGCTACGTGCTGCACTTTGCCGGTGCCAGGAAGGCCGAGACGCGGGAGGCGCGGATCGAGAAGTACCGAGAGCGCATCCTCAACGGCCTCGGGATGCACGACAGACTCTGAAGGTCCGGGCCGAAGTCACTGGCCTGTCTGGAAAATCTTCCCAAAAAGTCGATGAGCGGGTGTTGCCTTTGCCGGATCGCGGGCGCAGTCTCCGCGCGCGGTAAAAGGGGGCGTTCGGTATGGAGTTCGCAGAGGCGCATCTGGTGGGTTTGCTCTGGGCGGCGGCGGCGCTGGCGCTTGGCGGCATCCTGAAGGGGGCGACGGGCGCGGGCGCGCCGATTGTCGCGGTGCCGGTGATCGCGCTCTACTTCGACGTGCCGACGGCGGTGTCGGTCATGGTGCTGCCGAACTTCACCACCAACCTGATCCAGTCGTGGAAATACCGCGCTTCGCTGCCGGAGGGCGGGTTCCCCTGGCTCTTTGCCGGGGGCGGGTTCCTCGGCGCGTGGCTGGGCACGATCATGCTGGCCCATGCGGCGCCGAAGCTGCTTCTGGCGATGGTGGCCTGCGTGGTCTTCCTCTATATCGCGTTCCGCCTGATGCGCCCGGACTGGGCGCTGCCCATGGCGGCGGCGCGCCGCGTGGTGCTGCCGGTGTCGACGGTGGCGGGCGTGTTGCAGGGCGCCACGGGCGTCAGCGCGCCGGTGTCGATCACCTTCCTCAACGCGATGAAGCCGGAGCGGTCGGTCTTCGTCGCGACGATTTCATTGTTCTTCCTGTCGATGACGCTGGTGCAGATCCCGGCGATGATCTGGTACGGGTTGCTGACGCCCGAACGCGCGGTGGGCAGCGGTCTGGCGCTGGTGCCGCTGCTGGCGGCGATGCCGGTGGGTGCGGCGCTGGCGCGGCGCCTGCCGAAAGAGGTCTTCGACAAGGCGATCCTTGCCCTTTTGGCAGTCGTTGCGGCGCGGCTGGCGTGGAGCGCGCTGGCCTGAGACATCACGGGGCTGGCGTCCGCCGATTGCGGCGTTAGGGTCGGGCGCAAGGCAACGAACGGAGGCTTCATGACCATTGCTCTCGAACCCGATCTGGAGGACCGGCTGGTCCGCTACTGCGCCGTCGACACGCAGAGCGACCTGGACAGTCCGACGACACCCAGCACCGCCTGCCAGCTCGACCTGTCCCGGATGCTGGTGGCCGAACTGGAGGCGATGGGCGCGGAGGACGTGGTGCTGACCGAATACGGCGCGGTGCTGGCGACGGTGCCGGGCAACGCGCCGGGGCCGACCATCGGCTTCCTCGGCCACGTCGACACCGCGCCGCAGTTCAACGCCACGGGCGTCAAGCCGCGGGTCATCCGGGGCTACAACGGCGGCGAGATCACCTATCCCGACGATCCCGCGCTGGTGCTCTCGCCGGAGGTGGACAGCTACCTCGGCAAGAAGGTGGGCGAGGACATCGTCTGCGCCTCGGGCCTGACGCTTCTGGGGGCCGACGACAAGGCGGGCGTCGCCATCGTCATGTCGGCCGCGCAATACCTGCTGGAACACCCGGAGGTGCCGCGCCCGACGCTGCGGCTGGCCTTTACGCCGGACGAGGAAATCGGGCGGGGCGTGCATGGCGAACTGCCGACCGACCTGGCGGTGGACTTCGCCTATACGTTCGACGGCGGGGTCGAGGGCGAGATCGTCTACGAGAGCTTTTCGGCCGATCAGGCGGACGTGGTGGTGAAGGGCGTGTCGATCCACCCGGGCTATGCCACCGGGCAGATGGTGAACGCCGCCTATCTTGCCGCGAAGATCGTGCAGGCGCTGCCGCTGTCCACCATGACGCCCGAAACGACCTCGGGCCGGGAGGGGTTCCTGCATGTGACGAACATGGAGGGCGGGTCGTCGGAAATGCACATCCGGCTGATTCTGCGCGACTTCGAGCGCGAGGGGCTGGCGGCCAAGGGCGATCTGCTGCGGCAGGTCTGCGCCGCCGTTCAGGCCGGCGAGCCGCGGGCGAAGATCGAGGTGGAGATCACGCCGACCTATCGTAACATGCGCTACTGGCTGGAGGACGACATGACTCCGGTCGAGCTCGCGCGCGAGGCCTGTCGCGGCATCGGGATCGAGCCCTTCAGCCAGCCGATCCGCGGCGGGACGGACGGATCGCGCCTGACGGAGATGGGCGTTCCGACGCCGAACCTGTTCACCGGCATGCGGCAGATCCACGGGCCCTTGGAGTGGGTGTCCGTGCAGGACATGGGCAAGGCGGCGCAGCTCATGCTCGGCATCGTCGGGCTGGCCGTTCAGAAGGACGCCTGAAAACCGAAAAAGCGCCGTCAGATGACGGCGCTTTCCCCGGTTCGTGCCCTGAACGACCGTTTCAGTGCAGCAGGCGCCCCATGGCACCGGCCACGTCGGCCATCCGGGCGGAGAAGCCCCATTCGTTGTCGTACCACGCCATGACGCGCACCATCCGCTTGCCCACGACCTTGGTCTGGTCGGGCGCGAAGATGGAGGAATGCGTGGTGTGGTTGAAGTCGATGGAGACCTTGGGCTCCGGATCGTAGGCCAGAACCGCGCCCATGCGGCCCGCGGCGGCCTCGGCCACGACCTCGTTCACGTCGGCCAGCGTCACGTCGCGCGAGGCGTAGAAGGTCAGGTCTACCGCCGAGACGTTCGGCGTGGGCACGCGCACCGCCGAGCCATCGAGCTTGCCCTTCATGTTGGGCAGCACCTCGCCCAGGGCCTTCGCGGCGCCGGTGGAGGTCGGGATCATCGCCATGGCGGCGGCCCGTGCACGATACAGGTCCTTGTGGCGACGATCGAGCGTCGGCTGGTCGCCGGTGTAGCTGTGGATCGTCGTCATGATGCCGCTTTCGATGCCGATCCCCTCGTCCAGCACCTTTACCAGCGGCGCAAGGCAGTTGGTGGTGCAGGACCCGTTGGAGATCATCACGTCGCCCTTCACCAGGTCGCGGTGGTTGACGCCGTAGACCACGGTGCGCTGCACGTTCTTGGCGGGCGCCGAGATCAGCACCGACTTTGCGCCGCGGGCGAGGTGGGCGTTGGCCTTGTCGCCGTCGTTGAACTGGCCGGTGCATTCCAGCACAACGTCGCAGCCGCCCCAGTCGAGCTCCTCGAGGTCGTAGGAGGACATCACGTCGATCGGGCCGCGCCCGAGGTCGATGGCGTTTTCCCGGACCTTCACCTCGCCGGCGAAACGGCCGTGCACGCTGTCGTACCGCAGAAGGTGCGCGTGGGTTTCGATCGGGCCGGGGGCGTTGATCTTGACCACCTGGACATCGTTGCGCGCGGATTCGGCGATGTGCGCAAGCGTGCAGCGACCGATGCGGCCGAAGCCGTTGATGCCGACGGTGACGGTCATGGACTACTCCTGAAAAAGCCAGTGTTGTGGCTCGTATACGAAGGGATGCCGACTCGGGAAAGGTTGAAATACCTTTTCTGTCAGTATGTTAGCGATAAAGTTGCCCGGTGGCGCTAACGCTTGCCGCTTGTTTGCGTTAACGATCTGAAAGCGCTGTGAACGGAGGCGGGAATGGAACGAGCAGAGGCCCTGGCGACCCTTGTGGGGCGGCTCCTGATTGCGGCGCTGTTCCTCGGCGGCGCCGTGCAGAAGGCCATGGACCCGACCCAGGTGACCGAGATGCTGCGCGGCTGGGGGCTGCCCGGCGGGCTGGTCCGGGTGGCGCTGGTCTACAACGCGCTGGCGGCGCTGGCACTGATCGCCGGGGTGGGCGCGCGGCTGGCGGCGCTGTCGCTGGCGGGCTATTGCGGGCTGACCTCGTTCTTCCACCTGATCCCGGACGACCCCTGGCAGATGACGATCTTCGTGAAGAACTGGGCGATTGCGGGCGGCTGCCTGATCCTCGCCGTGCACGGGCCGGGCCGCTGGTCCTTGCGAAATCGCACAAGCGGGTTAGCTTCTGAGCGGCGCAGATATGGGACGGATGAATGAGCGGACTTCTTGCACTCCTCGACGACGTGGCGGCCATCGCCAAGGTGGCGGCAGCGTCGATCGACGACATCGGTGCGGCGGCCATGCGCGCCGGGTCGAAGACGGCCGGCGTGGTGATCGACGACGCCGCGGTGACGCCGAAATACGTGCACGGGTTCGAACCGGCGCGCGAACTTCCGATCATCTGGCGGATCGCACGCGGATCGGTGATCAACAAGCTGGTGTTCCTGATGCCCGCGGCGCTGCTGATGTCGGCCTTCGCGCCATGGCTGGTCTGGCCGCTGCTGATCCTCGGCGGCTGTTACCTCAGTTTCGAGGGGGCCGAGAAGATCGTCCACGTGTTGATGCCACATGACGAGCATTCAGGCGGGCCGGACGGCAGTCACGACGTGCAGGACCCCACGCACCTCGAAGAGGCAAAGGTGAAGGGCGCGATCAAGACCGACTTCATCCTGTCGGCAGAGATCATGGTGATCCTGCTATCCAACCTCGACCTGCCGAACTTCTGGATGCAGGCGGGCGCGCTGGCGATGGCGGCCGTGGTCATCACGGCGGCGGTCTATGGCGCGGTGGCGGTGATCGTGAAGATGGACGACGTGGGCCTCTGGTTGTCGCAGAACGCCAACCTTGGCATGACGCGGGCGCTGGGGCGCGGGATCGTGCGCTTCATGCCGTGGCTCCTGAAGGCGCTGACCATCGTCGGCACCGCCGCGATGCTCTGGGTCGGCGGGTCGATCATCGTGCATTCTCTGGCCGAGATGGGCTGGCATCTGCCGGAAGAGACGATCCACCACTGGGCGGTGGCCGTGGGCAAGGGCAATGCGGCGCTCGAATGGGCGGTGACCGCGGGGGTCGACCTGGTGCTGGGCTTCCTGGTCGGACTGGTGCTGATCCCCATCGGCACAAAGATCGTCGCGCCCATCTACGGCAGCCTCTTTGGCGGGAAGGCGGAGGCGCACTGAGCGCCGCCACCGGGCTTTCACGCATATTTTCGGTCGTTCAAAGCAAAAAGGCGCGCCCCGGGGCGCGCCTTCTGCATTGAAACGGGTATGCGCCGCTTACTGCGCGTATTCCTGCGCCGCGTCGAAGGCGGCGGTGAAACCGGCCAGCGACATGTCGACGGTGACCTTCTGGTCGGGCGCCAGCGCCGGAACGATGGTCACCTGCGCCTTGGCACCGGCCTTGAAGCGGGCGATGTCCTCGGCGGTGAAGCCGACGCGCGCGTAGCAGCCGATCTGGGCGCAGAAGGAGAAGTCGTACTGCCGGGCGGAGCCGCCGTCGACGGTCACGGTCAGCTTCTGGGTCAGCAGGGTTTCGAGCGGAACGATGAAGGTGCCCCCGGCCACGGCCTGGCCGCCGTTCTCGAGCCGGAAGATGCTGACCTCTGCCACGCTGGCGCCCTGGCCGTCGGTCAGAAGCTGGTACATCTGGCAGATCTCGTTCTCGCGCTGCGGGACCTTGATGCACTGCATCGCCCAGTCGGAGAAGGTTTCCTTGATGTAGGGCTGCGGTTGCTGCTGTTGCTGCCCGGCGGTGGCGGCGTCACCGGTGCCGAGGTCGAGATCCCCGCCGACGGCGGGGGCGGAGGGCTGTTCCTGATCCGTTTCCGCGGCCGGTGCTTCGGCGGCAGGCGCTTCGTCGGGACCGGCGGTGTCGGTGGTCTGCGCATAGGCAGGAGCAGCCGCGAGCGCCGCGATCAGGGACAGGAGAAGAGCCGGGTTTTTCATGGAATTCCTCTGGAAATCGAACATAGCTGGGGTTCGCTTAACACGAGCCGGAGACAGTGTCAGGGAGGAATTCCAGCCTTGTGATGGCAGATGAGCGATTTGCTGCAGGCTGCCGTCGCGGGGTGATCCGGGCCGTGGACAAAGGAAAGGGGCCAGACGGCCCCTTTCCATTTCACTCCCTGTCGGACCGGCCGACTTTGTCATTGGTCAGGACGCTACGAAAAGGAAACGCCGCGGTCAACAGGGTTTTAAGTGTATTTTCGTTCTGCCTGCGCGGGGCGGTGAAGGGATACCGTTCGCGCACAGGCGGGCCGCGGCGAACGGTGGAAAACCCGGCCTTCGGCGCCGAAAAAAGCCGCGCCCGAAGGCGCGGCCAGTCTGACAGGGAGGAAGTCTGCCCGGGGCAGGAGAGGACATGACGCCCCGGACCGAGAATGACTATGGCATTGATTAGTTAAGGATGTATGGTCAGCCGCGCGGAAAAGGGAAGAACACATGGCGACTGATCTGTTTGTTGGCGGCGGCGGCCCGGATTACGGCGAAAAGCAGCATCTGGTGCTTGGCTATGCCAACCGTCACGGGCTGATCGCGGGCGCCACGGGGACGGGCAAGACGGTCACCCTGCAGATCCTCGCGGAGGGGTTCTCCAACGCCGGCGTGCCGGTCTTCATGGCCGACGTGAAGGGCGACCTGTCGGGCATGGCGAAGGCCGGAAGCGAGGCCTCCAAGCTGCACGGCCCCTTCACCGAGCGGGCGGCGAAGATCGGGTTCGAGGACTACGCCTACCAGGATTTCCCGGTGTGCTTCTGGGATCTCTTCGGCGGTCAGGGCCATCCGGTGCGCACCACCGTGGCCGAGATGGGGCCGCTGCTTCTGGCGCGGCTGCTGGAGCTGTCGGAGGCGCAGGAAGGCATCCTCAACATCGCGTTCCGGCTGGCGGACGAGGAGGGGATGCCGCTTCTCGACCTCGAGGACCTGCGTTCGATGCTGGTCTGGCTGGGCGAGAACCGCACCGAGCTGTCGCTGCGCTACGGCAACATCTCGGTCGCGTCGATCGGCGCGATACAGCGGCGGCTTCTCGTGCTGGAGAACCAGGGCGGCACGGCCTTCTTCGGCGAACCGGCGCTGGATCTGAACGACATGATGCGGGTGGACGGCGCCGGGCGCGGGCAGGTGAACGTGCTGGCGGCGGATGCGCTGATGGGCGCGCCGCGGCTTTACGCGACCTTCCTGCTGTGGCTCCTGTCGGAGCTCTTCGAGGAGCTACCGGAGGTGGGCGATCCGGAGAAGCCGAAGTTCGTCTTCTTCTTCGACGAGGCGCACCTGCTGTTCGACGACGCCCCCAAGGCGCTGGTCGACAAGGTGGAGCAGGTGGCGCGGCTCATCCGGTCGAAGGGCGTGGGGGTCTATTTCGTCACCCAGTCGCCGGACGACATTCCGGAGGACATCCTGGGCCAGCTGGGCAACCGCGTGCAGCACGCGCTGAGGGCCTTCACCGCGCGCGACCAGAAGGCGCTGCGGCTGGCGGCGGAGACCTACCGCGAGAACCCCGCCTTCGACATCGAGACGGCGATCCGCGAGGTGGGCGTAGGCGAGGCGGTGACCTCCTTCCTGCAGAAGAAAGGCGTGCCCGGGATGGCGGAGCGGACGCTGATCCGGCCGCCGTCCTCGCAGCTTGGCCCGATCACGCCCGCCGAGCGCGGCGGGGTGATGGGCGCCTCCGACCTTCGGGGCAAGTACGAGACGCGGGTCGACCGCCGTTCGGCCCACGAGATGCTGCGGGAGCGGGCGGAGGCTGCCGCGACGGCGGCGGAGGCCGCGGAGCGGGAGGAAGAGGAAATGGCAGCGCAGGAACGGGAGTATCGCTCCGCCCGGCGGTACACCGGGACGCGCGTGACCCGCTCGACCTCCGGCGCGTCCACGCGGCGCGACCGGGAGAGCCCGAGTTTCGGCGAGGCCATGGGCAAGATGGTCATGAAGGAGCTGACCGGCACCACGGGGCGGCGGATCGTGCGGGGTGTGCTGGGCGGGTTGTTCAAGGCGCGCTGAGGGGGCGACGATTTTTCGTCGAAAAATCGTCCGTGCCCGTCGGGTGGACAGGTCCGGCGTGTCGTGAACGGGTGGGGCGGGGAAGATTTTTCGTCGGAAAAATCTTGGCCCCCCTCAGGCCGTGGCGCGGCGGGTGGCGCGGCCCAGCACCGGCGCCAGGGCAGCGATCATCAGGGCGACGCAACCGACCATGAGGAAGGACGCCCGGAGCGACGTAGCCTCGGCCACGAAGCCGATGGTCGGCGGCCCCATGAGCATCGCGCCGTAACCCAGCGTCGCGACGGAGGCGATGGCCTGTCCGGGCGGCACCTCCGGATCGGCGGCGGCGCGGCTGAAGGCCAGCGGGATCACCGCGGCGTAGCCCAGGCCCATCAGCACGAATCCGGCGAGCGCCGTGGGCAGCGTGGCGAAGGCGGTGGCCAGCAGGTAGCCCGCGGCAGCGGTCAGCCCGCTGAACCGGGCGACAGTGACCGCGCCGAAGCGGGTGATCAGCCGGTCGACGTTCAGCCGCATCGCCACCATGGTGACGGAAAAGACCGCGTATCCCAGCGCCGCCTGCGAGGGCGTGGCCTGGATCACGTCGGCGAGGAAGACCGCGCTCCAGTCCGCGGCGGCGCCTTCGCCCAGGCCCGCGCCCATGGCGATCAGCCCGACCAGCACCAGTGCACCGCGGGGCAGGGCAAAAACCGGGCCCTTGGCCTGCGGTGCGGTCCGGGCCGAGGTCCAGCGGGTGTGCATCAGCGGGCCGAAGATCACCAGCGCGACAAGGGCCGTCACGGCGAAATGTGCGTCGATGGGCAGCGCCTGGCGGGAGGCCAGCCAGCCGCCCGCGGCGCCGAGGCCAGCGCCAAGGCTCCACATCGCGTGGAAGGAGGACATGATGGACCGGCCGGAGTGGCGCTCCACCTCGGCGGCCCAGCTGTTCATCGTCACGTCCATGGCGCCGTGGCCCACCCCGAAGAGGAAGAGCGCCATGGCCAGCACGGTGGTGTCGGGGGCAAGCCCGATGGCGACGATGGAGACGAGGTAGACGCCCGCCAGTACCTTGGTCACCGGGAAGGCGCCGAGCCGGTCGGCCAGCCGTCCGGCCAGCGGGAAGGACACGAGCGCGCCGATTCCCATGACCAGCAGAAGGAGGCCCAGCGTGCCTTCGGACAGGTCGAAGCGGTCGACCACGGCGGGCACGCGCGAGGCCCATGCGCCCAGCAGGATGCCGTTCAGGGCGAAGGCCGCGCTGACGGCGAGGCGGGGCGAGGGGAAGGTCTTAGACATGGCGGATCTCCAGCCCGGAAGCGGCAAGCGGGGCGGTCAGGTCGGTTGTGGCATCGGTGATCAGAAGGTCGAGGGCGGTGCAAGGGGCGACGCGGTGGCGCGCCCGCAAACCCAGCTTTGCGGCGCCGGTCAGCACCACGGCGCGGTGTGCGGAGGCAATCATCGCCCGCTTGACGTGCGCCTCGTCGGGATCGTCGGCGGAGAGGCCGAAGCCCGCGTCGAGCCCGCAGACCCCGATGAAGGCGAGGTCGGCGGCGATGCCGTCGAGCGCGGTCACCGTTTCATGGCCCACGGCGACGGCGCCGAAGCCCGAAAGACGTCCGCCCACGAGGTGCGTGGGGATGCCCGCGGCCAGCGTCGCCAGCGCCACGGCGGGCGCCGGTGTCACCACGAGGCAGTCGGGCAGGTGCGGGAGCCCCTGCGCCAGCACCAGCACCGACGTGCCGCCGTCCATCATCAGCACCATGCCGTTCTCGATCAGCGGCAGGGCGGTGGCGGCCAGCGCCGCCTGCTCTGCGCCGCTGTGGCCCAGCCGGTCGAGCGTGTGGGCGGCGGGCCGGGTGACGGGCAGGGCGCCGCCGCGGATGCAGCGGGCGTGACCCTGCGCCTCCAGCGCCTTGAGGTCGCGGCGGATGCTGTCGGTGGAGACGCCGAATTCCTCGGCCAGCGCGGCGAGGTTCAGCGGCAGACCGCGGTCGAGGCGCAGGCGCAGGGCGTCCTGCCGCGCCTCCGGGCTGTTGGGAAGGAAGGTCATGGCTGCGATTCCGTGTTTTGCGGAAAGTTGCAGCAAGTTGCGACGTTTTGCAATCCGGGTTTCGGGCGTCCGGCGGATCGGTGCCACGGCGTCCCTTTGCAGGTCATGGGCGCTTGCCGTCAAGCCGGCACGGCAACGGAAAACGCCCGGGGTCGCGGGGACCCCGGGCGCCTGTCAGCCTTGAGCAGGGAGGAGGTTACTCGGCCGACGCCAGTTCCTTCGGCAGGCGGAACGTCCAGACCATGCCACCCTGGTTGAGGTAGTTCACCTTCTTGGCGACCTCGCCGCCCCAGAGCGGAACCGCACCACCCCAGCCGGACACGACGGAGACGTACTGTTCGCCGTCCTGTTCCCAGGTGATCGGCTGGCCGACGATGCCGGAGCCGGTCTGGAAGGACCACAGCTCTTCACCGGTCTCGTCGTCGAGCGCGAGGAACCTGCCCTCGGGCGTGCCGAAGAACACGAGGCCGCCGGCAGTGGTCATCACGCCACCCCAGAGCGGCGCGTCGTTCTTGTATTCCCAGACCCATTCACCGGTGTCCGGGTCGATCGCCTTGAGGCTGCCGATGTGGTCCTCGTAGTTCGGCTTGATGGTGAAGCCGGAGCCGAGGTAGGCGGCGCCCTTCTTGTAGGTGATCGGCTCGTTCCAGATGTCCATGCCCCATTCGTTCGAGGGCACGTAGAAGTTGCCGGTCTTCTGGCTGAACGCCATGGGCATCCAGTTCTTGCCGCCGAGGAAGGACGGCGAGGAGAAGACGACTTCGCCCTTGGCGCCATCCGCCGCCGCCGCCGGGTTGCCCGGGCGGTTGGCCTCGTTGAAGATCGGGCGGCCGTTCTCGTCGATGCCCTCGGCCCAGGTGATGTCCTTGACGAAGGGATTGGCCGAGACGAAGCCGCCGTCCTCGGCGTTCAGCACGTAGAAGAAGCCGTTGCGGTCGGCGGTGGCGAGACGCTGGTTGCCCTCGCGGTCGTTGTAGGCGACCACCTCGTTCACGCCGTCATAGTCCCAGCCTTCGCGCGGCGTGGTCTGGAAGTGCCACTTGATGTCGCCGGTCGCCGGGTCGATGCCGATCCGCGAGGCGGCATAGAGGTTGTCGCCCGAGCCGTCGTTCTTCTCGCCCGCGTCGCGCAGCCAGGAGTTCCAGGGCGCCGGGTTGCCCGCGCCGAAGATCAGCGTGTCGGTGCGTGCGTCGTACGACCCGCCCAGCCAGGTCGCGCCGCCGCCGGTCTTCCACATGTCGCCCGGCCAGGTCGCGTTCAGCGTGCCGGTCATGGTGGATTCCTGGCCGTTGAGCGTGCCCATGTGGCCTTCGATCACCGGGCGGGTCCAGACGAGCTCGCCGGTGTCGACGTTGCGCGCCTGCACTTCGCCGACGATGCCGAATTCGCCGCCGGAGTTGCCGGTCACCACGAGGTCGCCCACGATCAGCGGGGCGGCGGTGTAGGAGTAGCCGGCCTTGTAGTCGGCGATCTTCTTGTTCCAGACCACGTCGCCGGTCTTGGCGTCCAGCGCCACGAGACGGGCGTCGAGCGTGCCGAAGATCACCTTGTCGCCGTGCATCGCCGCACCGCGGTTGATGACGTCGCAGCAGGGCAGGATGCCTTCGGGCAGACGTGCGTCGTACTGCCAGAGCTCCTTGCCGGTTTCGAGGTCGATGGCATACATCCGGGAGTAGGAGCCGGTGATGTACATCACGCCGTCATAGACCAGCGGCTGGGTTTCCTGCCCGCGCTGCTTTTCACCGCCGAGGCTGAACGCCCATGCGGGGACGAGGTTCTTGACGTTGTCCTTGTTGAGGGTGTCCAGCGGCGAATAGCGCTGCAGATCCCGGCCCATGCCATTGGTGACAACCTGGTTGGTCATCGTCTGGTCGTTGGCCAGCATGTCTTCGGTCACCTCGGCCTGCGCACCGATGGCGAGCAGGGACAGGGTGACGGCGGCGACGAACTTGTTCATCAGTCTCCTCCCATGAACGGTTTAGATGGTCGTTCCCTCGGCGCCTGGCGGGTGGCCTCTGCGCCGTCTGGATCGAAGTATAGAAATCGGAGTCCGGGCCGATAGACGGCCAAAGTCGTACGACCATCGGCGTCTTGACAGGCGGGCCGCGGCGGCCTCCGGAATCGCCGCGGCCCTTGTCCCGGTGCTGTGGCCGGGCGCTGTCACTCGCCGTCGATGGCGGTGTTGTCCTGCGGGCTGATCGAACCGAGATAGGCGAGGATGAAGTCCTGCACGGTGCGGTCCTCGATGCCCACGTGACGCATCTTTGTGCCGGGCATGAAGCCGTCGTTGTCCTCCATCCAGGCGCGCAGCGCGGCGGGCGTCCAGACGATGCCGGAGGCCTCGAGCGCAATGGAATAGTCGTAATTCTCGACACTTCCGGCAGCGCGGTGCAGCACGTTCTCGAGCGGCGGACCATAGGACGGGTCGGTGGCGTTGGGGGCGTGGCAGCGGCGGCATTCCGCGTCGAAAAGCGTCTTGCCCGCCGTGACCTTCACCTCCTCGAAGGTGTCGGCGCAGGCGGGGGCGGCTGCGAGCAGCAGGGCGAGGGTGGGTAGAATGCGGGCCATGTCGGTCTCCTTTGCACGGTTCGGAGACAGGGTAGGCCCGCGTCTGAGGGCCGGACTTGATGCACGTCAACCGGAAGGGGTGCGGCGTCTCGTGCTTTGGTCGTACGACCTTTTGCGCGCCGGGGCCGCGATCAGAAGGCGGGCGCGTATTTCCAGTCGTCGGCGTCCGGCGTGACCTCGGCCGGGTCGTAATCCGCCGCCGCCAGCCGCTGTGCCACGTCCAGCCCCTGCGCCGCCGCCATGTCGACCATTGCCCGGCCGCGCGCCTCGTCCCGCGCGACGCCATGGCCGCGGAGCAGGTCGAGCCCGTGGTTGAACTGGCCCACCGGATCGCCGGCCTCGGCCGCGCGCCGGTCCCATTCGGCGGCCGCATCCGGGTTGTATTCGCCGCCGAGCCCGTTGTTGTCGAGCTGGCTCATCCAGGTCATCGCCCCGGTCCAGCCCTGGTTGGCGCAGTTCTCGAACAGCGCGCGCGCCGCCGCGTGTTTGCCGGACTTCGTCAGCATGTAGCCCGAGGCACAGAGCACCATGCCCGTCTCGCCGCGCTCGGCACGCTCCAGCATGCTGCCCCATGTCATCTCGTCGGGGTTCAGCGTGCCGTATTCGTCTGCCAGCGCGGGCGTGGCAAGCAGGAGGGCAAGGGCGGTGGCGCGGATCATGTCTGGGTCTCCTCGAAGGGGTCAGGACTTGCGTCGGATCAACCCGCGCGCCGGGTCGTACCCCCAGAGCGCGAGCACGGTGAAGACGGCGGTGGCGACCAGCGTCCACAGGAGCGCCCATGGCGAAAAATCGACATGCAGCGCGAAACGGATCAGTTCGACAGCGTGGGTGAAGGGGTTCAGGCGGCAGATCCAGTAGAGGATTTCCGAGGATTCCTGCATCTTCCAAAGGGGATAGAGCGCGGAGCTCAGGAAGAACATCGGGAAGATGACGAAGTTCATCACGCCCGCGAAGTTCTCGAGCTGCTTGATGAAGGACGAGAGCGCCAGCCCGAGCGACCCCAGCATCAGCCCGGCCAGCACGAGCGCCGGCAGGATGGTGACATAGCCCAGAGGCGGATGGTCGATCCCGAAGAGCGCGGCGATGGCCAGGAAGGCGTAGCACTGCAGAATCCCGATGAACGTCGCCCCGCAAAGCTTTGAAAACAAGAGATACCATCGCGGCAAAGGCGCGGTCAGCAAAAGCCGCATGGACCCCATCTCGCGGTCGTAGACAAGGCTCAGCGACGACTGCATCCCGTTGAACAGCAGGATCATCCCGCAAAGGCCGGGCACGATGTAGGTCTCGTAGGTGATATAGGTCTGGTAGGGCGGGATGATCGACAGCCCCAGCGCCGCGCGGAAGCCCGCGGCAAACACCAGAAGCCAGACGAGCGGACGCACGAGGGCGGCCAGGAACCGCTCCCTCTGGTGCACGAAGCGCAGGAGCTCGCGCGCGGCGATGGCGCGGAAGGCGGGCCAGAGCGGGATGCGGGACGGCGCGCTCATGCCTCCACCCCGGTGGCGCTCAGGAACCAGTCCTTCAGCGGCGCGCCAGCAGTCAGCTCGTCGGCCCGGCCGCGCGCGCGGATCTGGCCGCGGTGCAGCAGGATCACGTCGTCGGAAGGCCGCACCTCGTCGGTCAGATGGGTGGCCCAGAGCACGGTCAGCCCGTCCGCGGCCAGGTCATGAACGTGATCGGTGATGGCCGACCGCGCCTGCGCATCCAGCCCGACGGTGGGCTCGTCGCAGAGCAGCACGGCGGGATCGTGCACAAGCGCGCGTGCGATCTCCGTCCGCCGCCGGTGGCCGCCGTTCAGCGCGCGCACCCGCTCGCCCGCGCGTTCCAGCATCGAAAGCCGGTCGAGCGCCGCCGAGATCCGCCCGTCGGCGTCCTTGCCCGAAAGCCCGTGCAGCGCCGCGAAATAGGCAAGGTTCTGCCGCACCGTCAGGTCCAGGTCGAGCGTCGGCTGCTGGAACACCACGCCCATCTTGGCCAGCGCCGCGCGCGGCGCCGCCGCCATGTCGTGCCCCGCGACGGAGATCCGCCCGCTCGGGGAAGTGAAGAGCCGGGTCATCAGCGCAAAGAGCGTCGACTTGCCCGCGCCGTTCGGGCCGAGGAGTGCGGTGAACCGCCCCGGTTCGGCCGAAAAGCTCACGGCGTCGAGCGCCTGTTTCGCACCGTAGGAGAAGGAAAGATCGGAAACGGTCAACATGATGGGCAGAATGATAGCGTCGTGCACCGGGTTGCAAGCGCGACCCTCGTATCACCCCGACGCCCCCCCGCCTTCATCTTGGCAAAAATACCTCGGGGGAGCGCCGAAGGCGCGGGGGCAGCGCCCCCTCCGCCCCGTCCGTCTGCCGCACCGGCCAGTCTGGCAGCAATCGCGGGCGCGGGCAGCGCCCGCGCCGGGGCGACGGACGGCAGTCCGGCGCAACCTTCCGCCGCAGGCTTCATTCCGTGGGCCGGAAGGCCGCGCCCCAGGGGAAGCGGCCCACCTTGATTGTCTTCAGCGCCTTGCGCTCCGCCACGTCGACCACCGTCACGTCGCCCGAGACGCCGTTGGTGGTGAACAGCAGCGACTTGTCCGCGTTGAACGCCATGTGCCAGACCCGGCGGCCGACGAGGATGTAGTCCTCGACCTCGTAGGTCTCTGCGTTCACCACGGCGAGGTGGTTCGACGGTCCCAGCGCCACGAAGGCGTGGCTGTCGTCGGCGGTCAGCTCGAAGCCCACGGGCTGGACCTTGTCGGGGTGCACGCCCTTGATCCCGAAGCCGAACTTGGCCTTCTCGGTCTGCGTCGCCACGTCGAAGACCGACACGGTGCCGCCGATCTCGGCGCTGACCCAGAGCTCGGCTCCGTCCTTGACGAATTCCGCGTGTCGCGGCCGGGAATCGACCAGCGTGTTGGCAAAGAGTTCCTGCGTTTCCGTGTCGATCCAGTGCGCCATGTTCGTCGTCTCGGAGGTGGTGATGGCGATCTTGCCGTCGGGCGAGACGGCCATGCCCTCGGGCTCGATGCCGACGTTGATCTGGGCCACGACAGTGCGGGTTTCGGTATCGACGACCGTGGTGATCGCGTCGTCTTCGTTGGCGATGTAGAGGTGGCGGTTGTCGGGGTGCAGGACGAACTGTTCCGGGTCCTCGCCCGAGGGCAGGTCGTGCAGGATCTCGCCCGAGACCGGGTCCATGACCTGCACCGCGTCGCTGTCGGAGGCGCAGATGTAGACCACGGAATAGTCGTGGCTGAAGGTGATGCCGCGCGGGCGCTCTCCGGTCGGGATTGTGCGGGTGACTTCCATCGTCCCGATATCGATCACCGACACGGTGTTGTCCTTCTCGTTCGTCACCCAGATCTCGTCCGCCGTGGCGGCGTGGGACAGCAGGAGGGCTGCGAGGAGCGGTGTGTATTTCATGGTCGGGTCCTTGCGGTGTCTGCGGGGGCCGGGTGCCCTTGCCGGTGGCGTGCGCCCCGGCGGGGGCGTGGCATTTCAGGTATTTGGGCCAAGATGAAGGTCAGGGTCCGGGCCGGGATGGCGCGTGTGTCGCGGCGGGTCAGCCGGCGAAGGCGGTGCAGCCGCTTTCGGGGGCGTCGAGGCCCAGCGTGTCGAGTTCCGAGACCGGGTGCAGGAACCCATCGAGCGGGGCGTCGGCGACCAGTGCGCCGCGGTGGGTGAGCGGGATGGACTGGCGCAGCTGACCGTTCCACGGCCGGAAGGTCAGCGGTCGGCCCTTGAAACCGCCGAGTTCGAAGGCGTCGCCCAGCATGTAGGACCTGAGGTCCGCCGCGCCGGTGGCGCCGGAGCGGGTGACCGCCTCGCCGATGGCGCGGACCGCGGCCCAGGCGGCGTAGTCGCGGGGCAGCATCTCGCGCCCCGTGGCCCTGGTGAAACGCGACTGGAGCTGGGCCGCGCCCCATTGCTCGACCGCAGGCGACCAGGCGGCGGGCATCAGCCCCTCGCTGCCCGCGACCGGGCGCGGCATCCAGGTGTTGTAGGGGATGTAGCGGGCGAAATCGTTCGTTTCGTCCGCGGCGATCAGCACGTCGTACTTGCCCAGTTGCTGGGTCAGCAGCGGCACCTCGGCGGCGGCGCTGCGGCGCAGGTCGGCGTCGAAGGTCCATTCGGCAGTGCGGCGGATCGAGAGGCCGAACTTCTCTGCCGAGGCGCGATAGCTTTCGGCCAGCGCCTTGTCGCCGGGTTTCGGGCCCTCGATCATCACCAGCGCGGTCCAGCGGCGCATCACGAAGAACTGCATGAGCGCGTCGGTCAGCATGGCGCGCGAGGGCAGGGCGTGCAGCACGTTGGCGCGGCAGTCGGCGCCGCGCAGCGCGGTTTCGGGCGCGGCGGTGTTGAAGAGGAGCGCACCCGCGGTGTCGGGCATGTCGGCGGCCTGCAGGAGCGTGTCGGCGGGGGCGTCGATCACGAGGAGGTCGGTCTCGGCCAGAGCCGCCTCCACCGCGCCGGCGAAGTCGCCGTCCGGCGCCACCGAATGCTCGGTCAGCGTCCAGGTCTGGCCCATGAAGGTGCCGGTGGTGGCGTTGTCGGCGATCCCCAGGCGCGCGCCTGCGATGCCGAGGTCGTCGGGCACGGGGTCGAGGTTCGACAGGGTCGGGGGCAGCTCGACCTCCTGCCGGAGCCAAGCCACGCGGATCTCTGCCGCCCAGATCGGGCTTGCCGACAGCAGCACGGCTGCCGCCGCCGCTAGGATCGTGCGCATCCTGTCCTCCCTCAGCCGCTCACCCGGAAAGGATCGGGGTTGCGGGCCGCGCCCTCAATACGACCAAGGTCTTGCGGGGCCGCCCGTCGCGCCACGAAAGTCCAATGGTGCGGCGGCGCGGCGCTGGCTTATCACCATCGGCAGACGCGATGAGATCACCCCGGACGGGAGGAGGAAACGATGAAGACCTTTGCGATGACGGCCCTTGTGAGTGTGCTGCCGGTTCTGGCCCTGGCCCATGGCGACGTGGCGCCGCAGGCGGTGGACACCACCGGCCTGCCGGAGGTCGGCGAGGAGTGGCTGACAGAGAACCCCTACCGTGCGGAGGCCGCGGGAGAGGAAGTCTGGGACAAGGCGGTGAAGATCGGCGCCTCCGGCTACAACCAGAACTGTGCGCGCTGCCACGGGCTCGAGGTGATCTCGGGCGGGCTGGCGCCCGACCTGCGCTTCCTGGAGGCGGAGGAGTACGGCGACGAGTGGTTCATCGAGCGCTTCCGCCACGGCTACACCCAGAACGGCACCACCAAGATGCCGGCCTTCGGCGAGCTCCTGGGGCAGGAGGCGGCATGGGCGATCCGCACCTACGTGGAGACCCGTCCCGACGACGATTCCATGGCCGGGGTGGCCGACGAGCTGAAGGGCCTGCGCGACCAGCTGGACGCGCTGTCGACCGGATCTGGCGATGCGGACGGCGAGGCGATCAAGGCGGAGCTGACCGAGATCGCCGCCGGGATCGAGACCATGTCCGGCGCGCCGGTGGCCGACAGTGCCGCCAGCCGGGCGGCGGCCTTCATCGACGGGTCCGAGGAAGGCTATCGCCACGCGGCAGAGGCCTTGACCATCGGGCTGTCGGCTGCACACTGAGCGCGAACGGCCTTCGGGGAGGAGTGGCATGGTTCGACATGCGGGTGTTCTGAACACCGTCGGCAGGGGGCTGCGCGCCCTTTTGCCCGCCCTGGTACCGGGTGTGGTGGCCGGCGCGCTGCTGGCCGCCGGCACCACCGTGGCCCGCGCCGCCGATCCCTGCGCCGACTACGTGCCGCAGCCCAAGCCGCAGAACGCAGGCCGCGACATCGTCGGCCAGGACCTCGACACGATCCGCGAGCGGGGCTCGATGACCTTCGCGGTCTACGAGGATCATGCGCCCTATTCCTGGGAAGAGAAGGGCGAGGCGAAGGGCATCGACGTCGACGTTGCAAAGCTGGTGGCGGAGTTCATCGGCGTGACGCCGGTGATCCGCTTTGTCGCCGCCGGAGAGAACCTCGACGCCGATCTGCGGCACAACGTCTGGCAGGGCGGCATCGTCGGCGGGGCGGTGTCGAACGTGATGATGCGCGTGCCCTACGACTCGGCCTTCCGCTGCCGGGTGGAGCAGGTGGTCTTTCCCGGCCAGTACCAGGAGGAACACATCGCCATTGCCTACCGCGCGGCGGAGTATCCCGACGGCGGGCCGGTCCCGGCCTACTTCCGCTTCGACACGGTCGCGGTGGAGAACGATTCGATCTCGGACTTCTACCTGACGAGTTTCGCGGGTGGCCAGACGGCGGCAGGCGTGCGACGGTATCCCACGATGGAGGCGGCGATGGCGGCGCTGAACGCGGGGGAGACGATGGCGGCGATGGGGCCGCTGGCCCAGCTTGAGTTCTTCCGGGGCGAGGGCGTGGCGATCCACGAGCCGCCGCTGGCGGGGCTGGCAAAGGCGCACTGGCCGATCGGAACGGCGGTGCATTTCGCGTGGCGGCCGCTGGGATACGAAGTCGAGGACGCGATCTCTGCGGCGATGGCCGACGGCCGGATCGCGGGGATCTTCGAAAGATACGGACTGACGCACAATCCACCGGAATGGTGATGTTATCAATTGGTCTAATATGCCCGACGGGCGCTGCGCGCCTAGGCTGGCGCCGGAGAGAGAGGACAAACCCATGCAAATGAGCGATTCCCGTACGATCAAGGCCCCCCGCGAGGTGGTCTGGGAAGCGATCCTGAACCCCGAGGTGCTGAAGGCCTGCGTGCCCGGCTGCACCGAGATGTCCGGCTCTGCCGAGGAGGGGTTCGAGGCGACCGTGGTCCAGAAGGTCGGCCCCGTGAAGGCAACCTTCAAGGGACAGGTGAACCTCGAGGACATGGATGCGCCGAACACCGTCAAGCTGGTGGGCGAAGGCAAGGGCGGCGCGGCCGGCTTTGCCAAGGGCAGCGCCGTGGTGAGGCTGGAAGAGGCCGAGGACGGCACGCTTCTGACCTACGACGTGGACGCCAGCGTCGGCGGCAAGCTCGCGCAGCTGGGCAGCCGGATCATCGACGGTTTTGCCAAGAAGATGGCCGACCAGTTCTTCTCCAACTTCCAGGAGGCGGTCGAAGGCCCCTCCGATCCCGACGCCGCGCCCGAGACGGAGGCTGACGACGGCAAGAAGAAGGGCTGGTTCAAGCGGATGGTGTCCAACTGATCCGCCGATCAAATCCGCACTCCGGGGTGGGTGCATTCTGTGACAAACGATTTTCCAGGGAGGGAAACGATGGTTGAAGTGACGATGAAGGTGAACGGCAAGTCCGTCACCAAGTCGGTCAAGGGCAACACGCTCATGACGGAGTTCCTGCGTGAGGAGCTGCGCCTGACCGGGACCCACGTGGGCTGCGACACCTCGCAATGCGGCGCCTGCACGATCCACGTCAACGGGCTGCAGGTGAAGGCCTGCACCATGTTCGCCGCCGAAGCCGACGGCGCCGAGGTCGGCACGATCGAGGGGCAGGCGGCCCCGGACGGGACGCTGAACACGATCCAGCAGGCGTTCCAGGACTACCACGGCCTGCAGTGCGGTTTCTGCACGCCGGGCATGGTGATGGCGGCGGCGGCGCTGCTGAAGGACAACCCGAAGCCGACCGAGGCCGAGGTGCGTCACCACCTCGAGGGCAACATCTGCCGCTGCACCGGCTACCACAACATCGTCCGCGCCATCCTGGCGGCCTCCGGGCAGGACGTACCCGCGGTCGCCGCCGAGTGATTTCGGAAGGTGCGTGTGAACACGCACCCTGCACCTGAACAATTTCCGTAGGGTGCGTGATTTCACGCACCATTCCCAGGGAGGAAGAAATGCCGAAGGATCATGGCATCGGCGCAAGCCAGAAGCGGCGCGAGGACGTGCGCTTCCTGACCGGAGCCGGTCAGTACACCGACGATATCAACGTCTATAACCAGGCGTATGTCTATTTCCTGCGTTCCGACGTGGCCCACGGAAAGATCAATTCGATCAACACCGAGGCCGCAGCGGGCATGCCCGGCGTCGTCCGCATCTTTACCGGTGCCGACTTCGAGGGCGTGGGCGGTCTGCCCTGCGGCTGGCAGGTGACCGACAAGCACGGCGAAGTGATGAAGGAGCCGCCGCACCCGGTGCTGGCACAGGGCAAGGTCCGTCACGTCGGTGACCCGATCGCCGCGGTCGTGGCGGACACGCTGGAGGAGGCGCGCACCGCCGCCGAGGCCATCGAGCTCGACATCGAGGAGCTGACCGCCGTGGTGAACATGGCGGCCGCGCTGGAGTCCGGTTCCGCCAAGGTGCACGACGAGCTGTCGGACAACCTCTGCTACGACTGGCAGTTCGGCTCCGACCCGGCAGAGACGCAGGCGGCCTTCGACAGCGCCGCGCATGTGACGACGCTGGAACTGACCAACAACCGCCTCGTCGCCAACCCGATGGAACCGCGCGTGGCCGTGGGCGAGTACAACCGCGCCAACGATGAATCCACGCTCTACACCACTTCGCAGAACCCGCACGTGATCCGCCTGCTTATGGGCGCCTTCGTCCTCGGCATCCCGGAGCACAAGCTGCGCGTCGTGGCGCCCGACGTGGGCGGCGGCTTCGGCACGAAGATCTTCCACTACGCCGAAGAGGCCTTTGTCACCTTCGCCTCGCGGCAGCTGAACCGCGCGGTGAAGTGGACCTCCTCGCGCTCCGAGGCGTTCATGTCCGACGCCCATGGCCGCGACCACGTCACGACCATCGAACTGGCGCTGGATGCGGACAACAACTTCACCGCCGTGCGCACCAACACGATGGCCAACATGGGCGCATACCTGTCGACCTTCTCGTCGTCGGTCCCGACCTGGCTGCACGGCACGCTGATGGCGGGCAACTACAAGACACCGCACGTGCTGGTGAACGTGAAGGCGGTCTTCACCAACACCGTGCCGGTGGACGCCTACCGCGGCGCGGGCCGCCCGGAGGCGACCTACCAGCTGGAGCGGATCATCGACAAGGCCGCGCGCGAGCTGGGCGTCGATCCCATCGCGCTCCGCCGTCAGAACTTCATCACCGAGTTCCCGTACCAGACGCCGGTGGCCGTGGTCTATGACACCGGCGACTACGTCGCGACGATGGACAAGATGGAAGAGCTGATGGACCTCGGCAATTTCGAGTCGCGCCGCAAGGAAAGCGAAGCGAAGGGCAAGCTGCGCGGCCTGGGCGTCAACTGCTTCATCGAGGCCTGCGGCATCGCGCCGTCGAACCTCGTGGGGCAGCTCGGCGCGCGTGCCGGTCTGTACGACGCCGCCACCGTGCGGGTGAACGCCACGGGCACCATCTCGGTGCTGGTGGGCGCGCACAGCCACGGGCAGGGACACGAGACCGCCTTCCCGCAGGTCGTGGCCGAGATGCTGGGCATCGACGAGAGCATGATCGACATCGTGCACGGCGACTCCGCCAAGATCCCGTTCGGCATGGGCACCTACGGCTCGCGCTCCATCGCGGTCTGCGGATCCGCCATGGTCCGCGCCACCGAGAAGATCATCAACAAGGCCAAGAAGATCGCCGCCCACCTGCTGGAGGCCGCCGAGGCGGACATCGAGCTTAAGGACGGTCAGTTCTCGGTCGCGGGCACCGACAAGTCGGTCGCCTGGGGGGATGTGACGCTCGCCGCCTACGTGCCGCACAACTACCCGCTCGAGGATATCGAGCCGGGTCTCGAGGAGACGGCCTTCTACGACCCGTCGAACTTCACCTATCCCGCGGGCGCCTATGCCTGCGAGGTGGAGGTCGATCCGGAGACCGGCCTGGTCACCATCGAGAAGTTCGTGTCCGCGGACGACTTCGGCAACGTCATCAACCCGATGATCGTCGAAGGTCAGGTGCACGGCGGGATCGCGCAGGGCATCGGGCAGGCGCTGCTCGAGAACTGCGCCTACGACGAGAACGGCCAGCTGCTGAGCGCGTCCTACATGGACTACGCGATGCCGCGCGCCGACAACCTGCCGATGCTCGACAGCTACCTCGTGGACCACTCCTGCCAGACGCCCTGCACCCACAACCCGCTGGGCGTGAAGGGCTGCGGCGAGGCCGGGGCCATCGGCTCTCCGCCGACGGTGGTGAACGCGGTGATCGACGCGCTGCAGTCGGGTGGCCACAAGGTGGAGCACATCGACATGCCGGTGTCGCCGGGCCGCGTCTGGGCCGCGATCAACGGCTGAATGGAGAGCGCCGGGGGGCTGTCTGCCCCCCGGACCCCCCGAAGGTATTTTTGCCAAGATGAAGGTGGATGGCCTTCATGAGCGGCAGAGGAGGAAAAAAGATGTATTCATTCGATATCGTTCGGCCGACGTCCGTGGCCGATGCCGTGTCGGCGCTGGGGCAGGAGGACGCGCAGCCGCTGTCCGGCGGCCAGACGCTGATCCCGACCCTGAAGCAGCGGCTGGCGATGCCGTCCGTGCTGGTGAGCCTGTCGGCCATCGACGAGCTGAAGGGCGTGTCGTCGGATGGCGGCGTGCTGACCGTCGGCGGCGGCACCACCCATGCGACGGTGGCGGCAGAGGCCGGGGCCTATCCGGCGCTGGCGGCGCTGGCCGGCCAGATCGGTGATCCGGCGGTGCGCAACCGCGGCACCATCGGCGGGTCGCTGGCCAACAACGATCCCTCGGCCTGCTATCCGGCGGCGGCGCTGGGATCGGGGGCGACGATCGTCACCAACACCCGCGAAATCGCGGCGGACGACTATTTCCAGGGCATGTTCACCACGGCCCTCGAGGAGGGCGAGCTCGTCACCGCGGTGAAGTTCCCGATCCCGGAGAAGGCGGCCTACATCAAGTTCCAGCAGCCCGCGTCGCGGTTCGCGCTGGTCGGCGTCTTCGTGTCCAAGGGCGCGGACGGGGTGCGGGTTGCCGTGACCGGGGCCTCAGAGGAAGGCGTGTTCCGCTGGAGCGAGGCGGAAGAGGCGCTTTCGGGTGACTTTTCCGCCAGCGCGGTCGAGGAGCTGTCGGCGCCGTCGGGCGACGGGATGATCTCTGACCTGCACGGCAGCGGTGCCTATCGTGCGAGCCTGGTGAAGACCCTGACGAAGCGGGCGGTGGCCAAGGCCAACGGCTGATCCTTTCGGGTTCGAGTTCTGGAAGCTCCCGGTCCTGCGGCCGGGAGTTTTCTTTTGCTATGCAGGTCAGAGGGTGCGGAGGTTGCCGTCCCTGTCCACCAGCGTGATTCGGAGGAGGTCGGCGTCGGTCCTGAGCTTTTCAAGGCGCGGGATGTCCATGAAGACCGCCGCGGTGGAGAGCGCATCGGCGGTCGTGGCATCGCGGGCCTCGATGCTGACGGTGGACCAGAGGGGGTCTTGCCCCTGTGGCCCGAGGATGTGTGCGTTGGCACCGAAGCGCAGGGCGCCGGGGCTGGAGGTGGCGCGGGCGGCGTTTTCGAGCGTCAGGTGACCCAGAGATCCGTGGTCCGGATCTTCGAGGGCGAGCCGGAAGGGGCCGCCGATGGCCGCCTGTTCGCCGATGTCGATCAGAGCATGAGTGAAGCCGCGCCCGGCGAGGGAGGCGCGGATCAGGTCGGTGGCGAAGCCTTGGGCGATGCCGTTGAGGGTGAGTTGCTGACCCGGGTCCAGACAGGTGCCCTGCGCTGTGCGGCGTACCCGGTGCCAGCCGAGGAGGGCGCGGGCCGGAGCAGGGTCGCGGCCTTGGGCCAGGGCCTGCCAGAGCGGTTGTATCGTCGGATCGAATAGTCCGTCCGTCAACGTATGTGCCTTGTTGCAGGCGTCCATCAGGGCATCGAAACGGGCATTTGGTGCAAGAAACCCGGCTCCGTTCAGGCGGGAGAGGGCCGAATTCGGGCGGTAGAGGCTGAAGAGGCTTTCGATCTCGTCGAGTTGCGCGGGGAGGTCGGCCAGGGCCGCCTCCGTCTCCGTGCGCGGGCCGGTCAGGGTGACGGAGACCTCGGCTCCGAGGGCGCGGCCCTGCCATGTGGAGGCGAAGGCGTGGCGTGGCGCGCAGGCGAAGGCAGCGGCGAGGGTGATGACGCGGCGGCGGCTGAGACGGGGCAGGGTCATTCGGCGGGCACCTCGTTGGGATGTCCGGTGACGCGCGGCGGGCGCTTGGTGGAACGGGCCTTCAGGATCAGCGGCACGCATTGGCGGGCATCGTCGTGGATCGTCACGCAGTCGAGGCACTGGAAACACTCGTCGTACTGGATGGCGCCGGTCTTGCGGATGGCGCCATAATTGCATTTCACGGCGCAGAGCTGGCAGGGAGAGCCGCATTCGACCCGGCGGGGGATCCAGCGGCGCAGGCGCAGGGTGCCACCGATCGCCATGAGCGCGCCAAGCGGGCATAGGTAACGGCAGAACCCCTTGAAGGTGAAGAGTGCGAGGAACAGCCAGAAGGCGGCGTAGGCAACGTAATACCATTCGCGCCGGAAGAAGGTGGTGATGGCGGTCTTGAAGGGCTCGATCTCGGCCGCCTTGTCCATGTGGCCGGGGGCGATCACGGTCACGGCGACGAGCCCGGCCAGCGCCACGTATTTCAGATTCTTTAGCCGCTGGTCCCAAGTGCGCGACGGTTCCAGGCGCGGAAGATGCAGGAAACGCCCGATATGATGCGCGAACTCCTGCAATGCGCCGAAGGGGCAGAGCCAGCCGCAAAAGAGGCCGCGGCCCCATAGGAGAAATCCGAGGATCACCGCCCCCCAGTTCATCAGCGAGAAGGGGTCGTAGAGCAGGAAGGCGAAATGCCGGGTGGAGAGCGCCGCCTGCAACGTGGCAAGCGGCGTCACGATGGAGAGCTGCCCCTGTCCCCACCAGCCGATGAATCCCGTGACGAAGGCGAGGATGGTCAGCCGGACGGGTGTGAAGACACGCAGCCCGGCGAGGCGGCTTTGCGCGAAGAACAGGACGGGCAGGAGGAGCGCCAGGAAAGCCGCCAGAACCATCAGGTCGTCGGCGCGGTTGCGGATCGCCTCTTCGAAGGGGGACAGGCGCCGCGTCTGGCCGGGACGGACAAAGAACCGCTCGTCGGTTGTGACCTGCGCCTCGATCGTGACGGAGCCGACCTGCGGCTGGAAGACGCCATGCTCGCGAATGGCCTGCACCGTGAAGGTCCACGGCGCGGCCGGGTCGAAGCCGAGCCGTCGGTCGGTGCGCAGGATCATCGCGGTGCCGTCGTGCAGCGCCTCGGGCACCTGATCCGACAGCTGTACGAAGAGGTCGGCGTCGCGCAAGGCCACGGGGAAGCCGTTCTGTTCCGCGCCCAGCCAGTCGGGCGCGGTGTTGCGGACGAAGTCGGGCGAGACGAGGCCGTGGCGCGCGGTCTCGACCACCAGGATCGGTTCGTCGAAGATGGATATCTCGCGGAAGCGGTCGAGCTCGCGCAGCGTGCCCTCGGACAACAGCGCGCGGGCGATGGAGCGCGGGCCGAGGTCGGCGATCCAGAGATCGAGGTAGGGCGCGTCAGGCTCGGCGCTGGCTTCGGGATCGTCGTTGGCCCAGAGCGTGCCCTCGAACAATGCCTCGATTTCCCCGTTGGTCAGGGTTTTGTGCGTCAGAAGCCCGGTTTCGTTCAGCGAGTCCCACGTCAGGTCCTCGTCTATGTCGGGGTTCGGGTGGGCGGGCGGCCCGGAACTGATGCCGCCCATCTTTTCGCGTGCGACCTGCAGCGCGGCGGCAAGTATCGATTCGTGCGCGATGCGGACCGATGCGGTCGCCTTCGTCACCCCGTCGAGGTAGACCAGACCGCTGCCGTCAGACGCGCCGCCGTAGGGCGTGCCGACCACGAGGCTGTCGGAAATGGAATGGCCGCGGTACTGTTCCATGAAGGCGTGGAACGGCGCCTCGCCCAGGCCAGAGACGAAGATCGGCTCGTTGTGGGTCAGGAGCTGCACGTCGAGGAAACGGCCCTCGAGATCCAGCACTACGAGCGCGTTGATCGGCGCGCCGGAGAAGCCGGGCAGGGCGGCCATCGGTTCGGTCTGGAAGACATAGCCCGCCTGCGCCCCGCCGGAATTCAGCAGCTCATAGACGCCGTTGTCCGAGATCTGCGCGCCCATCGACATGGGCGCACGGATGTGCGTGGCGAGTTCCTCGGGCGAGAGAACCTCGGCCAGAGCGATGACCGCGCTGGCAAGCCAGAGCGCGGCGGCGATGATGAAACGTCCTCCCATGGGCGGCACGTTAGGCGCGGCACGGGACGTGCGGAATTCGACCTTGGTGGGGGGCTTTGACAGGGGAATGTCTGGTAGGCCCGGCAGGACTTGAACCCGCAACCAAGGCGTTATGAGCGCCCTGCTCTAACCAATTGAGCTACAGGCCCACCGTGGCAGACTGAGTAAGCGCGGGGCGCGGGGGCGTCAAGCGGGGGAACGCGGGAGCGGGGCTCTGCATTGAGCCGCAGGCACATGCGGAGGATGCGATGAAGGACTACGACGAAGGCGACAAGGTCGCGTGGGACTGGGGCAACGGCACGGCCAGCGGCACGGTGGTGAAGAAATACACGCGGAAGATCACGCTGAAGATCAAGGGCAGCGAGGTGACGCGCGACGCCGACGAAGACAACCCCGCCTACCGGATCGAGCAGGAGGACGGCGACGAAGTTCTGAAGAAAGGGTCTGAGTTGCGGAAGGCCTGAACACCCACCAGCGCGCCGCAGCTCGTTATTTCAGCAGCGAGACCAGCGTGCACACATCGCCGAGCGCGCCATTGGCGTAGCGCGGGCGATAGACGATCTCGACGCGTTTCGCGCTCGACGCCACGCGCCAGGTGTGGAGCACGAAATCGCCCGACGGATCGATCCGCGCGGCGGTCGTCAGGTTGTTCCACAGGATCTGGCCGACCATCGCCGCGCCGTTCAGCGACAGCGCACCGAAATCCACATCGTCGAGGTCGGTCGCATCCACCAGCGGCTCGATCGGGTGGTGGTCGGCGGTCACCTTCTCGATCATCACGCCCCACATCGGATCGCGGAAAACGTCGAGCCCGTCTTCGGCGGGGATGACGAAGGGAATGGTCTGGTGCCCGTTCCAGTCGGTGTGGGTCGAAACGAAACTGCGGGTCATCGGTGTTCGGTCCTTGTCAGGCGTTGCGTGTCAGGCGTGGCGCGGCGGGCCCCGGTGGGCGGCCGGATGGGTCGCTCAGGGCGTGTACTGCGGAATGTCCCAGGCGCCGTATTTCTGGCGCTGCGGCAGGCCCTTGGCTTCGCGGTGTTCATTCTCGGCGGCCGCGGCGGAAACCTCGCGCTTCTCCCGCGTGTCGCCGGAAGAGCCCTGCGTGTATTCGTAGGTGTGATAGGCCTCGTGTGCCAGCGAAGATTCCGGGTCGCGGTCGACGCCGTCGCCGTAGGTGCCGGTCTTGTTCGGGTTGTACTTGATCGTCCCTTCGGAGCCGGTGCCGTCCTGCGAATCCGACCGGCTGTCGGGGCTGGCGCTGTTGCCTTCGGGGCCGACCTTGATGGTCGTGGTCTTGTCGCTGTTCTCCAGCGCCTCCATCGCTTCGACCGTCTTTGGCTTCGATCCGTCCGGCAGGCGGCGCTTTTTGGCGTCCTCCCACTGTTGCTTGGCCTTTGCGAGATCCTCGTCGGTGGCGCCTTCCTGCTTTTCCCAGACGACACCGCCGCCCTTGCCGGCCTCGCAGCCCTTGGTCGCGCCGGGCTTGTTCTCTGTCTTCTTGCAGGCGTCGTCGTTGGCCTTTCCGCACTGGCACATCTCAGGCCTCCTCCCCGACGCTTTCGCCGAGGGCGGTGATCATCGTCAGCGCGGCCTGGCGGAGCGCCTGTGTCTTTGCGGCGGGGGCGAGGCCCTTGTCGTAAAGCGTGGCATGGATCAGCGGCAACTGCGGTTCGGCGTAGTAGTAGGGGCCGTACATCAGCGCGAGCGCCGCGCAGATGTAGCCGCCAAGCGGTTGTTCCAGCCCGAAGGCGTCCGACTGGGCAACCGCGTCGCCCAGCACCTGCCCGGTCATGGTGGAGGCCGCGGCGCGCTGCGGAAAGGCGGCGCAAAGCGCGCCCACGGGGTCCGTCGGCGCATCGCCGGTCCCGAGCACGTGGTGCACCTGCCGGAAGCCGCGCACCGCCGCCCGCCCGTCGCGGCCATTGGTCTTGCGCAGGTGCAGGAGAATCCGGTCGTTCAGCTGGTTGATGCGGTGGATCGGTTCGCGGATGATCGGATCGGCCAGCTTGTCCGAGGCCCAGGGCAGCAGCGGGTTCTCGTCGTAGCGGCTGCCCAGAACCGGCATGAAGGTCGCGAACATGTAGATGCTGCGTTCGGTGACAAAGCCGTAGTGCCGGGCGCGCGTGTGGGCGAAAGTGGCCAGTGCCATCGCGCTGCCGTCGGGCCAGAAGGCCTTTCCCCACGGAAAATGGGTTTCGAGATGCTCTGCCAGTCCGGTTTCGAAAGCACGAAACTCCATGGCATCGAATGCATCCATCTGTGCATTGGATATCGAAAGCATGGGTCGGGAACGCCACAAATGAAATATGCCACGAGGATAGCCGAGAAGGCGGTTTCTTCACAGTGATGATTTCCCTACTGCGCGGGCAGCGCGTTGCAGGCGCGGAGCCTTTGCGGTAAGCGCCTCTGCAATCAAGCGGCCAACCTCTCGGAGAGCGACATGAGCGACGGCAAGAACGGGCTGACCTACGCGGCGGCGGGCGTGGACATCGACGCGGGCAACGCGCTGGTCGAACGGATCAAGCCGGCGGCGAAACGGACCAACCGCGCCGGGGTGATGTCCGGGCTGGGCGGCTTCGGCGCGCTGTTCGACCTGAAGGGCGCGGGCTACGAGGATCCGATCCTCGTGGGGGCGACGGACGGCGTGGGCACCAAGCTGCGCATCGCCATCGACACCGGGCTGGTGGACGGCGTGGGCATCGACCTCGTCGCCATGTGCGTCAACGACCTCGTGTGCCAGGGCGCGGAGCCGCTGTTCTTTCTCGACTACTTTGCCACCGGCAAGCTCGACACCGACACCGCCGCGCGGGTCATCGAGGGCATCGCGGAGGGCTGCGTGCGCTCCGGCTGCGCGCTGATCGGCGGCGAGACGGCGGAAATGCCCGGCATGTACCCGGCGGGCGACTTCGACCTCGCGGGCTTTGCCGTGGGCGCGATGGAGCGCGGACGCGAACTGCCCGCAGGCGTGGCCGAGGGCGACGTGCTGCTGGGGGTGGCGTCGAACGGCGTGCACTCCAACGGTTACAGCCTCGTGCGGAAGCTGGTCGAGGTCTCGGGCCTCGGTTGGGACGCGCCGTGCCCCTGGGGCGATGGCACGCTGGGCGAGGCGCTGCTGGCGCCGACCACGCTGTACGTCAAGGGCGCCATCGCGGCGGTCAAGGACGATTGCATCCACGCGCTGGCCCACATCACCGGCGGCGGCCTGACGGAGAACCTGCCGCGCGTGCTGCCTGAGGGCTCGGGCGCCGAGATCGACCTTGGCGCATGGGAACTGCCGGGCATCTTCAAATGGCTGTCCGATCAGGGCAACATCGAAGAGCGCGAGATGCTGAAGACCTTCAACTGCGGCATCGGCATGATCGCCGTCGTCGCACCCGACAAGGCCGACGCCGCACGCGCCCACCTGACCGAGGCCGGGCACGAGGTGCACCGGATCGGGTCGGTCACGGCGGGCGAGGGCGTCACCTACCGGGGCAGCCTGTGAAGCGCATCGCCATCCTCGTTTCCGGCGGCGGCTCCAACATGGTGAAGCTGGTCGACAGCATGACCGGAGACCATCCGGGCCGCCCGGTGCTGGTGGCGTCGAACGATCCCCATGCGGCGGGCCTGACCCGCGCGGCAGAGCGGGGCGTGCCGGTGGCGGCGGTGGATCACAAGCCGTTCCGCGGCGACCGCGCCGCCTTCGAGGCCGAACTGCGCCGCCACATCGACGCGGCCGAACCGGACGTGCTGTGCCTTGCGGGTTTCATGCGCATCCTGACGCCGTCCTTCATCGCCGCCTACGAGGGCCGGATGCTGAACATCCACCCGTCGCTTTTGCCGAAGTACCGCGGGCTGCACACCCATGCCCGCGCGCTGGAAGCCGGCGACACGGAGGCGGGCTGCACCGTACACGAGGTCACGGCAGAACTGGACGAAGGCCCGATCCTTGGCCAGGCGCATGTCCCGGTCGAACCCGGCGACACGCCCGACACGCTGGCGGCGCGGGTCCTCACCATGGAACACAAGCTTTATCCCGCGGTCCTGCGCCGCTTCCTCGAAGGCCGTCGCACACCCCTGATCCTGACCTGATGCGTGGCGTTTCCCATTTCAGGAAAATGGGTTATGACGGTGAAACGCGCCGCAGGGTCGACACCACATAACAGAAAAGACTGCGCATGCAGACATTGACGACGACCGAAGAGCTTTCCGATTTCTGTGCCCGTGCCAAGGGCCAGCCGTACATCACCGTCGATACGGAGTTCCTCCGTGAACGGACCTATTATTCCAAGCTGTGCCTGATCCAGCTTGCGCTGCCCGGCAAGGGTGACGAGGACGCCGTGCTGGTCGATCCGATGGTGGACGGGCTGTCGCTGGACCCTCTGCTGGACCTCTTCCGCGACGAGAGCATCGTGAAGGTGTTCCACGCCGCCCGGCAGGATCTGGAGATCTTCTACATCGATCACGGGGTCATTCCGCAGCCGCTGTTCGACACGCAGGTGGCCGCCATGGTCTGCGGCTTCGGCGAGCAGGTCGGCTACGAGACGCTGGTCAAGCGCATCGCCAAGCAACAGCTCGACAAGTCCTCGCGCTTCACCGACTGGTCGCGGCGCCCGCTGACGGACGCGCAGAAGTCCTACGCGCTGGCCGACGTGACGCACCTGCGCCAGATCTACGAATTCCTCGCGGGGAAGCTGGAGGAAAGCGGACGGGCGCGCTGGGTCGCCGAGGAACTGGGCGTCCTGACCGATCCGGAAACCTACATCACCCGTCCGCGCGACGCGTGGCAGCGGGTGAAGACGCGGTCCAACGCGCCGCGCTTCCTTGCCATCGTGCGGGAACTGGCGGCCTTCCGCGAAACCTACGCGCAGGAGCGCAACATCCCGCGCAACCGGGTGTTCAAGGACGACGCGCTGGTCGAGCTGGCCTCGACCAAGCCGATGTCGGCAAATGACCTGTCGCGTTCGCGCCTGCTGCTGCGCGAGGCCCGCAAGGGCCCCATCGCCGACGGCATCCTCGAAGCGGTCAAGGCCGGGGTGGAATGCCCCAAGGACGATCTGCCCGAAGCCGACACCGTGCGTGACAAGCTGCAGGTGAACCCGGCGCTGGCGGATCTTCTGCGCGTGCTGCTGAAGGCCAAGACGGAGCGTTTCGGCGTGGCCTCCAAGCTGATCGCCCCGGCGACCGACCTCGACGCCATCGCGGCGGGGATGCGCGACGTGCCGGCGCTGTCCGGCTGGCGGCGCGAAGTCTTCGGCGAGGATGCGCTGCGCCTGTGCTCCGGCCAGATCGCGCTGGCGGCGCGCGGCAAGAACGTCGACGTCATCGAACTCTGACGGACGGGCCGCAGGCCCGGTTCATAGCGGAAGAGAGACACCGGGGACGGGCCGAAAGGCCCGTGCGACCCGCGGCTGTCAGCGGCCGGTGGTGCGGGTGTTGTTGCGCGCCTTGACCACGATGCTGCGCACCAGCGCAAGTTCGTTGTCGGTCAGCCAGGTGGCGGCGGTCACGGTGCGGGCCGAGACGGGGCCGGTGGGGCCGACGTACTGTTCCGCGCGCAGCGCATAGACCAGCGTGTCGTCGGTCGTCTCGTTCTCCACCTCGACCAGCTTGACGTCGTAGGCGCCCTGGTAGCGGGTGACGCCGGTGGCGCGGACAAGCGCACCGCCGGGACGGCGCTCCACGAAAAGGCCGGTGACCTCGTCCACGGCGATGCCGCCGTAGCTTTCGTCTTTATTCCGGCGGAAGACCGATTCCTCGCGCACGGGGATCAGCGGGTTGTAGGCCGGATCGTCCGCACGGACCTCGGTGCGCACCGAGGTGCTGCCGCCGAACCAGTTGAACGGATTGAGGCGGGACTCCCGCACGCCGCCGCAACCGGACAGAACGAGGCCTGCAAGGACCAGAACGGAGATCTGTTTGTGCATCTTGTGCCTCTTGCCTGAGTGTTCCCCGGTTAACCCATCCGGAGACGCTTGAAAAGCCTGCGAGGTGCTGGACCTTTGCGGCGCGGGCGCTTACCTGCGGGGGAAAAGGAGTGGTGTCATGGCCCAGGAGGCGTTCGAAGAGGTGGTTGAGGATTTCGAGTTCCTCGAGGACTGGGAAGACCGCTACCGCATGGTGATCGAGATGGGCAAGGCGATGGAGCCTATGCCCGATGCGCTGAAGGTGCCCGCAACGAAGGTGGAAGGCTGCGCCAGCCAGGTCTGGCTGCACATCGCGCCTGAGGACGGGCGGTTCCACTTTCAGGGCGACAGCGACGCGATGATCGTCAAGGGGCTGATCGCGCTTCTGCACCGGCTCTACGATGGCCTGCCAGAGGGCCAGGTCGCGGGTGTCGATGCGAGGGGTGAACTTGGGCGCCTCGGACTGCACGACCACCTGTCGGCGCAGCGGTCCAACGGTCTGCGCGCGATGATCGAACGCATCCGCGACTCCGCCGCCTGACGAGAGGCGATCCGGCGCAGCGGAACCGACAAGGCGGCGCCTTTGACGGTCTGCGTGGCGTGACTGTGGTGGGCGGTGTGTATCCGGACCCTCTGCGCGGGGTCGTCGAGAACGAGCCAGCGGCGCAACCGAATAAAAATGTCGGCAACGCGGCTGGCTGACACACTGACGCGCAGCCGCCGCGAGCGAGCAGGTGGCGCGGCCGGGTTCAGCCGTTGCCGTTGCCGGTAAAGCGCGCCGCGTCCGCTGCCGCGCGCCGGATGGCATTCGACTTGTGCACGGTCTCCATGTACTCGGCCTCGGGGTCGCTGTCATAGACCACGCCGCCACCCGCCTGGATATACAGCTTCTGGTCCTTCACGATCGCCGTGCGCAGCGCGATGCACATGTCCATGTCGCCACCGGCGCTGAAATAGCCCACGCCGCCGCCGTAGACGCCGCGTTTCTCCGGCTCGAGCTCGTCGATGATCTCCATCGCGCGGACCTTCGGCGCGCCGCTGACGGTGCCTGCGGGCAGACCCGCCAGAAGGGCAGAGAGGGCGTCATGCTCCTCCGACAACTCGCCGACCACGTTCGAGACGATATGCATCACGTGGCTGTAGCGCTCGATGATGAACTTCTCGGTCGGGCGGACAGTGCCGATCTTCGACACGCGGCCGGTGTCGTTGCGCCCGAGGTCGAGCAGCATGAGGTGTTCCGCCAGTTCCTTCTGATCCGCCAGCAGATCCGCTTCGAGGGCGTTGTCCTCTTCGGGGGTGGCGCCGCGCGGACGGGTGCCCGCGATGGGGCGGATCGTCACCTCGTTGCCGAAGACCCGGACGAGGATCTCGGGCGAGGCGCCGATCACCTGGAAGCCGCCGAAGTTGAAGTAGAACATGAAGGGCGACGGGTTGGTGCGCCGCAGCGAACGGTAAAGCGTGAAGGGCGGCAGCGGGAAGTCCTGCGTCCAGCGCTGCGAGGGCACCACCTGGAAGATGTCGCCCGCCTTGATGTACTCCTTGGCCTTGTTGACCGCGCCCTTGTATTCCTCGTGCGTGAAGTTCGAGACGGGCTCGCCCAGGTCGGCGGCTTCGCCGAGGTCGCGGCTGGCCTGCGGCATCGCACGTTCGAGGTCGCGCACCGCGTCCATCACCCGTTCCGCCGCCTGCGCATAGGCAGCGCGCGCGGGCACGCCGTCCTGCACCCAAGCGGGCGAGACGACGGTGACTTCGCCCTTCACGCCGTCCAGAACTGCCACGACGGAAGGGCGCATCAGTACCGCGTCGGGCAGGCCCAGCGGGTCGGGGTTCACGTTCGGCAGACGCTCCACCAGCCGGATCATGTCGTAGCCCAGGTAGCCGAACAGCCCGGCGGCGGCCTGCGGCAGATCCTCCGGCAGGTCGATCTTCGATTCCGCCAGAACGGCGCGCAGGGCGGTCAGCGGGTCGGCGTCCATCGGCTCGAACGCATCGGGGTCGAACCGCGCATGACGGTTGATCCGCGCCTTGTCGCCATGACACTGCCAGACGAGGTCCGGTTTCATGCCGATCATCGAGTAGCGCCCGCGCACCTCGCCGCCGGTGACGGATTCGAGGACGAAGGTGTCCTTGGCCGCGCCCGTCAGCTTCAGCATCAGCGACACCGGCGTGTCGAGGTCGGCGGCCAGCCGGGTGTAGACGATCTGGTTCTCGCCCGCCTGGTAGCGGGTCGCGAAGGCGTCGAAGGCGGGGGTCAGCGTGGGCATGGGCTCGGGCGCCTTACTGGAAGTTCGCGAGGACGGCGTTGACCGCGGCCTGGTCGATTTCGACACCGGCACGGGACTGGATGTCCTGCGCAAGCGCCCGGAACAGGTCCTGGCTCACGTCCTGATCGGCCTGCTGTGCAAAGAGCTGGCGGAACTGGCGGACATTCTCGTCCTCCGGGTCGACCTCGATGATGTCGTCGAGGCGCACGACGTAGGCGGTGCCCGCACCCTTGACGGCGGCGGCCTCGCCCTCGGACATGGTGAAGACCTGCGTCAGCACCGCCTGCGGCACATCGTCGGTATTGGCGTTGCGGGTCAGGCCCTCGTCCACCGTCCGGGCGCGCAGGTTCAGATCGTCGAACCCGGTGTCGCCGGAAAGCTGACCGGCCAGCGCCTCTGCCTGATCCGCCAGCGCCGTGGCGCGTGCATTGGCCTCCCAGTCCTGGGCCACGCGGTCGCGGACCTCTTCGAACGGGTAGGGCGCGGCTTCCTGGATCTCGTCGAGGCGCAGGGCAAAGAGCCCGCCGTCGCCCAGTTCGGCCATGGCAGGGTAATCGCCGGTCTCCGCTTCGGCTGCCGCCTCGTTGAAGGCCGCGTAGCCCGCGATGCCCTCGTTGCTGGAAGAGGTCCAGTCGATCTGACCCAGCTCCATCTCCGTGTTGCCGGCAAGATCCTCGAGCGTGGCACCCGCGGCCAGTTCGTCGTCAAGCTGGTTGGCGAGCCCCTCGATCACGCGGCGGGCCTGATCCAGCGCCAGCGTGTCGCGCATCTGCGGCACGGCCTCTTCGAAGCTGGTGCTCTGCGCGGCCAGAACTGCGTTCACCCGGTAAAGCGCGGGCCCGAGGTCGGAGGGCGCCTGCACGACCTCACCCACGTCCGCGGCAAAGACCGCTTCGCCCGCATCACCCAGCGCGGCTTCGGTCACGTCGCCCATGTCGGTGTCGGCAAGGTCGAGCCCGCGTTCGATCACCAGCGTCTCGAAGGGCACGTCGCCGCTGGCGACGCGTTCGGCGGCTTCCTGTGCCGCCTCTTCGGACGAATAGACCAGTCGTTCCACAAGACGGCGCTCCGGCATGTTGAACTCGGCCGAACGCTCTTCGTAGGTGGCGCGCAGCCTGTCCTCGGGCACCTCGACGGTGTCCACGATCATCGCGGGCGTCAGCCACGCATAGGTGATCTTGCGCGTCGTGGGACGGGTGTAGCGGTCGATGTTCTCGTCGTAGAAGGTCTGCAGATCTTCGTCGGTGGGCACCGGCAGGCCGGTGGTCAGCTGCTCCGCTCCAAGCTCCGCCCAGGTGAAGGCCCGGCGCTCGCCGGTGTATGACACCAGCGTCTGCGCATAGACCGGCGGCAGGACAACGCCTGCCTGGATCGCGTTCTGCAGCAGGGTGGAGGCGCTTTCGGCCCGCAGCTGTTCCTCGAACTCTCGCTCGGAGAAGCCGGCGCCCTGCAAGGCGAGGCGGTAGGATTCCCGGTCGAAGGAGCCGTCGACCCCCTGGAAGGCCGGGATCTCGCGCAGGTCCTGCGCCAGACGTTCGTCGCCGACGGAGATGCCAAGCTGCGCGGCCTCGTTCTCGAGCGCGGCCGAGGTCACAACGCGGCTCAGCACCATGTCCGGGATGCCCATGGCGCGCGCCTGCTGGAAGGTCAGCGCCTGGCCGGTCTGTGCCTGCACGGCGCGCATTTCCTGCTGGATGGCGCGGAAGTAGTCGGAGGCGGGAATCTCCGCCTCGCCGACCTTGCCGATGCTCGACACGCTGCCGCCGAAATTGGTGGCCCCGAAACCGCCCAGACCGAGGAGCAGCAGACCCAGCAGGATGTACCCGCCTGTCTTGCCGACGCCGCCTTTTTTCTTGCTCATGGCCTAACCCCTCCGCGCTGGTTCGGGAGTGTCTAAACCGGGGTCACAGGGGCTGCAAGGGGGGCAGGTCCAGTGCGGCCAGCCGCGTGCAGAGCGCGCGCAGGCTCTCGGCCCCGGCATTGGCAAAGGCAATGCGGAAATGCCGGTCGCCGGAGGGGTCCTCTGGCGGGGTGAACATCGTCGCCGGCAGGATCAGCACACCCGCCTCGCGCACCAGCAGCGGCGCCAGGTCCGCGGCCCCCATGGCGAAGGGATGCTCGACATAGGCAAAGTACGCGCCCAGCCCCTTCAGCCGCCAGCCCTTCGCCTCGAGCGGGCCGAACGCCTCGGCCAGGGCGGCGCGGCGGGCGAGGATCTCGTCGCGCTGTTCGGCCTTCCACTGCGCCAGCGTCTGCAACCCGTGCAGCGCCGCCTTCTGGCCCAGCGAGGGCGCGCAGATCGCCACCGTGTCCTGGAACTTCTCGATCTGGTGCAGAAGCTCCGCATCGCCGATCACCGCGCCCACACGATGGCCGGTCAGCCGGTAGGCCTTCGAAAAGCTGTAAAGCTGGATCAGCGTGTCGGCCCAGTCGGGGCGGGTCAGCAGGTCATGCGGCGCGCCGGTGTGGGTGGCGAAGTCGCGGTAGGTCTCGTCCACGATCAGCCTGATCCCGGCCTCGCGGCACAGGTCGAAGAGCGCCGAAAGCGTCTCTGCCGGGTATTCGACGCCCGCGGGATTGTTCGGCGTCACGATGGAGATCGCCTTCGTCCGCGGCGTGATGAGCGCGCGGGCGGCCTCCGGATCGGGGATCAGGGTGTCGTCGGTGGGCAGCGGAACCGCCACCACGCCCGACATGTCCATCCACATTTTGTGGTTGAAGTACCAAGGGGTTGGGACGATGACTTCATCCTCTTCCGTGGTCAGCGCCGACAGCGTCGCGGCAAAGGCCTGGTTGCAGCCCGCGGTGATGCCCACCTGGGCTGCCTCCACCGTGCCGCCGTAATGGCGTGCCCAGTCCTCTGCCAGCGCGGCGCGCAGGTCGCCGTGTCCGAGGACGGGACCGTAAAGATGGCTCGACGGCACCTCGATCAGCTCCGCCATGGCGCGCCGCAGCGCGGGCGGCGGCGGATCGGCGGGCGCGGCCTGCGCGAGGTTCAGGAGCGGCCGGTCGGCGGGAAACTCCACGCCCTGCAGCCATCGCTGCGCTTCCGGGATCGGCGGAAAGAAGGTGGCTTCGGTACGGGTGGTCATGGTGCGCCTGCGGTTGTTCGCGGCGAAGCTATCAGCCCGGACCGGACGCGCAAGTCAGAGCGTCGGTCCCGCCCGGCCAAACGGGCGCGGAAGACGCGGGCGCCCGCCATTGCAGCGTCCGCGGCCGGCCTCAGTCGTCGCCGCGGTAGGGTTTCACGTATTGCAGCGCCATGTCCCAGGGGAAGAAGATCCAGGTGTCCTGGCTTACTTCAGTGACGAAGGTGTCCACCTGCGCGCGCCCCATAGGCTTGGCGTAGACCGTGGCGACATGCGCCTTGGGCATGTGGGTGCGCACCACTTCGAGCGTGCGGCCGGTGTCCACCAGGTCGTCGACCACCAGCACGCCGGTGCCGTCGCCGATCACGTCCATGTCGGGCGACTTGATCACGCGCGGCTCTGCCTGGGTCTGGTGGTTGTAGCTTTTCACGCTGATCGTATCGACCATGCGGATGTCGAGTTCGCGCGCCACGATCATCGCCGGGGCCATGCCGCCGCGGGTGATCGCCACGACCGCGCGCCAGGCGCCTTCGTCCGGGCCTTGCCCCTGCAGGCGCCACGCCAGAGCGCGCGCGTCGCGGTGCAGTTGATCCCAGCTGACGTGAAAGCCTTTCTCGTGGGGCAGACGGTCGTTCATGGCGGACTCCTCATGCGGTCTGGGGCGCGTCATAGGGCAGGGCGGGGCCGGAGGGCAAGCCTGCTGTCGCGGACCCGGAACCGCCCGGCCCGGAAAACGCGAACGGGCGCCCGTTCGGACGCCCGGCCAGCATTCGGAACCCCGCGGGCCTCAGCCCTTCTGGATGTCCGGCGCGTCCACCGCCTTCATGCCGACGACGTGATAGCCGCTGTCGACATGGTGCGTCTCGCCGGTGACGCCGTTCGACAGGTCGGACAGCAGGTAAAGCGCGGATCCGCCCACATCGTCGATGGTCACGTTGCGGCGGAGGGGCGAATTGTACTCGTTCCACTTCATGATGTAGCGGAAGTCGCCGATGCCCGAAGCGGCCAGCGTCTTGATCGGCCCGGCCGAGATCGCGTTGACCCGGATGCCGTCCTTGCCCAGATCCTCGGCGAGGTAACGGACCGAAGCCTCCAGCGCCGCCTTGGCCACGCCCATCACATTATAGTGTGGCATGATGCGTTCGGCGCCGTAGTAGGTGAGCGTCAAGGCGGCCCCGCCGCTCTTCATCAGCTTCTCGGCGCGCTGCATCACGGCGGTGAAACTGTAGACGGAAATGTCCATCGTCATGGTGAAATTGCCGCGCGTGGTGTCCACGTAGCGCCCGCGCAATTCGTTCTTGTCCGAGAAGCCGATGGCATGGACGACGAAGTCGAGTCCGCCCCATTCTTCTTCCAAGGCATTGAACAACAAGTCGATCGAGCCTTCGTCGCCCACGTCGCAGGGCAGGACGATCTGGCTGCCCAGTTGGGAGGCAAGAGGATCGACACGCTTCTTCAGCGCCTCGCCCGGGTAGGAGAATGCCAGCTCCGCGCCCGCTTCGCTCAGCGCCTTGGCAATGCCCCAGGCGATAGACTTGTCGTTCGCCAGCCCCATGATGAGGCCGCGTTTGCCCGCCATCAACCCGTTTGACATGACCGTCCCTTCCACCAGATCGACAATGGATCGTCGTGTAGGCGATACAAATGTGGGCATCAAGGGCGCAAAAGCGGGAAATCCCGACTTGTGGCGCCTCCGGCGCTGCGCCAGACCGGAAACAGGGTGATCGGGCGGGCGCTGTCACGGACCTCGGGGCGGTGACGGATCGGAACACGATGGAAGACAGGACAGGGAACGGCGGATGAGCGACAGAGACGGCATTTTCAAGGGCGACGATCCCTTTGCGCTGGCACGGCGCTGGCTGGAAGAGGCAGAGAAGACCGAGGCAAACGATCCCAACGCCATTGCCCTGGCGACGGTCGATGCCGACGGGCTGCCCAACGTGCGCATGGTGCTTCTGAAGGAGATCGAGGACGACGCCTTTGTCTTCTATACCAACTACGAAAGCGTGAAGGCCGCCGAGATCGAGGGGGCGGGCAAGGCCGCCTTCGTGATGCACTGGAAATCGCTGCGCCGCCAGGTCCGCGTGCGCGGCACGGTCACCCGCGAGGACGGTCCGAAGGCGGACGAATATTACGCCTCCCGCTCGCTGAAGAGCCGCCTGGGCGCGTGGGCCTCACACCAGAGTCAGCCCCTGGCGAGTCGCGCGGCGCTGGTCACCGAAGTGGCAAAGGTCACCGCACGGCACGGCACGGACCCCAAAAGACCACCCTTTTGGGGAGGGTATCGTATACGTCCGAATGAGATCGAGTTCTGGGCAGATGGTGCATTCAGGTTGCATGATAGATTTCGCTGGCAGAAGAAATCCGGGCAACGTGAATGGACCGTTACCCGGTTGAATCCTTAACAAAGGTCTGACAGTGAAGGGGCATTTCACGTTACGTCAAATGCTCCGACGGTCAACTTAACGTGGAAAAACGGGGGTGCTGACACAAATCAGCCTTCCGCGTGCCTTGAATGTGACTCAAAGTTTGATCCAAGACTCTGGCTGTGGCCGCAGGATGCGTTTGGGAAGAAGAGTTGGAAAACAAGTCAAGTGACGACGGGCACGTCGTCGGGAAAGTGAAGTGGTTCGACCCGGTTAAGGGGTTCGGGTTCGTGGTATCGGATGAAGGCGGTCCGGACATCCTGTTGCATGCCAACGTGCTGAGGAATTTCGGCCAGAGCTCGGTCGCCGACGGCGCCCGGATCGAGATCAGTGTCCAGCGCACCGACCGCGGGGTGCAGGCCACACAGGTGCTGTCGATCGAACCGCCGGAAACAGCCGAAGGCGCACCGCTGGCCGATTTCGAACATCTCGACCCCGAGGTGATGAAAGCCGCCGAACTGGAACCCGCCCGCGTGAAATGGTTCGACAAGGCCAAGGGATTCGGCTTTGCAAACGTGTTCGGAAAACCCGAAGATGTGTTCATTCATATCGAGGTCCTGCGCCGGTCGGGCCTCTCGGATCTGCAGCCGGGCGAAGCCCTTGCGATCCGGGTGGTCGATGGACGGCGCGGCCGCATGGCTATGGAAGTGAACGCATGGGAAGCCGCTCTGACCCGCTGAACCGCTCTGCCGCGACTGCTGGCATCTTGAACCGCGCCCGGTCCCTGCTGACCGCGGCGCTTCTGGCGCTGGCCTGTGTGGCCGTCCTTGCGCCGGCGACCGTCCGCGCGGACGCCGCGCCCGTCTGCAGGGACGACACGCTCTACCTCAGGGGCGACTTCGGGCAGGCCCGCTTTTCCATCGACATCGCAGCGACCCCCAAGGACCGCAACCGCGGCCTGATGTTCGTCAAGCAGATGCCCGCCAGCTACGGCATGCTTTTCGTCTACGACCGTCCGCAGCGCGTGGCCTTCTGGATGAAGAACACGCTGATCCCCCTCGACATGATCTTTGCCGATGCGCAGGGCGTGGTGCAGAACGTGCACGCGAACGCCGTGCCGGGCGACCTGACCTCCATCCCGGGCAAGGGCCAGATCCAGTACGTGCTGGAAATCAACGGCGGCATGGCGCGGATGCTGGGCATCGGCCCCGGCACGGAGCTGCGCCATCCGGCCATCACGGACGCCGCCTGGCCCTGCGACTGACGCAATCCGCGACCGCACCAGATAGGGGCTTTTCTTTGCGGCGGGGGATCGCTATTCCCCTCGCTGTCGGGGCGTGGCGCAGCCTGGTAGCGCGTCTGTTTTGGGTACAGAAGGTCGTGAGTTCGAATCTCGCCGCCCCGACCATCCCGCCTCCTGCGCCGCGGCGCACCGGGCGGCACGCCACTCCATATGCGATCGGTCAGGACAGGCGATGCCGCGAGATGCGGCAAACGAATCTGCCTGTGCATGACTCCCCGCCCATTCCCCTGCGTCAGGTGCTTGCGCGTCACATCGGTGCCACACCAGATGGCGTTAACCTCAGTTTAAAAAGCGTAAACCTGGGTTTTCGGAGACGCGGGACGGGTTATCCCCCGCTCTGTGGATAACTTTGTGCAAACAAACGCGGAATCGCTGTTTCCCGGGTAAAGGGAAGATTAACGCGTTGTGAATGAATCATGGGACACTCTTGTACAGAGAACTGCCAGTAGTAGGTGCCCGCATCGTCAACACAAAATATATGACGTTTTGGGTAAATTTGGCGTTGACGACTCTGCTCCGGATTGGTCATTTTGTGCGGGCCGGACGATGATGCCACAAGATATAGTGGTCGGGGCGGCTCAGGGACAGAACAGCCATACAGCCTGATGGGGGGGACACCCCGGAAACGTGCGCTCTGCACGAGGCGGCTCTTTTACCCCTGTTGCCCTGTCGTGACGGCTCGGGACCAGGACTTTGCGACGGGGCAGAACGCGATGAAGATCGATAGAAAATATACGAAGGCAGGACAGGACGCTTACGCAGGGGTGCCCTTCGTCACCACCAGCTCGGAAATCCGCAACCCGGACGGCACCGTGGTGTTCCGGCACGACAGCCTCGAAGTTCCCGCCAAGTGGAGCCAGGTTGCGTCCGACGTCATCGCGCAGAAATACTTCCGCAAGGCCGGCGTGCCCGTCGAACTGAAGAAGGTCGAGGAAGAGGGCGTGCCGGAATTCCTGTGGCGCTCCGAACCCGCCGCCAAGGACACCAAGCGCACCGGCGAGACCTCGGCCCGCCAGGTCTTTGACCGGCTTGCAGGCGCTTGGGCCTACTGGGGCTGGAAGGGCGGCTACTTCACCACCGAGGAAGACGCCCGCGCCTACTACGACGAAATGCGCCACATGCTGGCGACTCAGGTCGCCGCGCCGAACAGCCCGCAGTGGTTCAACACAGGGTTGCATTGGGCCTATGGCATCGACGGTCCGGGCCAGGGCCATTACTACGTCGATTACAAAACCGGCAAACTCGTCAAATCGAAGTCGGCTTATGAGCATCCGCAGCCGCACGCCTGCTTCATCCAGTCGGTTTCCGATGATCTGGTGAGCGAAGGCGGCATCATGGACCTGTGGGTCCGTGAGGCGCGGCTTTTCAAATACGGATCCGGCACAGGCACGAACTTCTCCTCCCTGCGTGCCGAAGGCGAGGCCCTGTCAGGCGGAGGCAAGTCCTCCGGCCTGATGGGGTTCCTCAAGATCGGGGACCGCGCAGCCGGGGCCATCAAGTCCGGTGGCACCACCCGCCGCGCCGCCAAGATGGTGATCTGCGACGCCGACCACCCCGACATCGAGGACTTCATCAACTGGAAGGTGAAGGAAGAGCAGAAGGTGGCGTCCATCGTCGCCGGCTCCAAGATGCACGAAAAGATGCTGAACGGCATCTTCGAGGCGATCCGCGCATGGGACGGTGCCGAGGCCGACGCCTATGAGCCCACCGCCAACACCGCGCTGAAGAAGGCCGTCCGCGCCGCCAAGCAGGCGATGATCCCGGAGACCTACATCAAGCGCGTGCTGGACTACGCACGCCAGGGCTATGCCTCCATCGAGTTCCCTACCTACGACACCGACTGGGACAGCGAGGCCTACGCCTCCGTGTCGGGCCAGAACTCCAACAACTCGATCCGCGTGACCGACGCCTTCCTCAAGGCCGTCCGCGAGGACAAGCCGTGGGAGCTCATCCGCCGCACCGACGGCAAGGTGGCGCGCACCGTGTCCGCCAAGGAGCTGTGGGAACAGATCGGCCATGCCGCATGGGCCTGTGCCGACCCGGGCATCCAGTTCCACGACACCGTCAACGCCTGGCACACCTGCCCGGAAGACGGCGAGATCCGCGGCTCCAACCCGTGCTCCGAGTACATGTTCCTCGACGACACGGCCTGCAACCTCGCGTCCATGAACCTGCTGACCTTCCTCAAGGACGGCGTGTTCCAGTCCGAGGACTACATGCACGCCACCCGTCTGTGGACGCTGACGCTGGAAATCTCCGTCACCATGGCGCAGTTCCCGTCTAAGGAGATCGCGCAGCTGTCCTATGACTTCCGGACGCTGGGCCTCGGCTATGCCAACATCGGCGGCCTGCTGATGAACATGGGCTTCGGCTACGACTCCGACGAAGGGCGCGCGCTCTGCGGTGCGCTGACCGCGATCATGACCGGCGTGTCCTACGCCACCTCCGCCGAGATGGCGGGCGAGCTGGGCGCGTTCTCGGGTTACGAGCGCAACGCCAAGCACATGCTGAAGGTCATTCGCAACCACCGCAACGCGGCATGGGGCAAGACCACCGGCTACGAAAAGCTGGCGGTGAAGCCGGTCGCGCTCGACCATAAGAACTGCCCGGACGCCACGCTTGTGGAACTGGCCATGGCTTCCTGGGACGAGGCGCTGAAACTGGGCGAGCGTCACGGCTACCGCAATGCGCAGGTCTCCGTTATCGCGCCGACCGGCACCATCGGCCTGGTCATGGACTGCGACACCACCGGGATCGAACCGGACTTCGCGCTGGTGAAGTTCAAGAAGCTCGCGGGCGGCGGCTACTTCAAGATCATCAACCGCTCCGTTCCGGCGGCGTTGGCCAAGCTGGGCTACGGCTCTGCGCAGATCGAGGAGATCATCGGTTACGCCGTGGGTCACCAGACGCTGGGCAACGCCCCGGGCGTGAACCACACCGCGCTGATCGGCCACGGTTTCGGCCCGGCGCAGATCGAGAAGGTCGAGGCAGCGCTTGCCACCGCCTTCGACATCCGCTTCGTCTTCAACCAGTGGACCCTGGGCGAGGCCTTCTGCACCGACGTGCTGGGCATCCCGCAGGCCAAGCTGAACGACCCGACCTTCGACATGCTCCGTCACCTGGGCTTCAAGAAGGCCGAGATCGACGCGGCCAACGACCACGTCTGCGGGACGATGACGCTGGAAGGCGCGCCGCACCTGAAGGAAGAGCACTACTCGGTCTTCGACTGTGCCAACGCCTGCGGCAAGAAGGGCAAGCGTTACCTGTCGGTCGAGGCGCACATCCGCATGATGGCGGCGGCGCAGTCGTTCATCTCCGGCGCGATCTCGAAGACGATCAACATGCCGAACACGGCGTCGATCGAGGACTGCCAGAAGGCTTACGAACTGTCGTGGTCGCTGGGCACGAAGGCCAACGCGCTCTACCGTGACGGCTCCAAGCTGTCGCAGCCGCTGGCCTCCGCGCTGGTCGAGGACGACGAAGACGCCGCAGAGATCATGGAAACCGGCACGCCCCACGAAAAGGCGCAGGTGCTGGCCGAAAAGATCGTCGAGAAGATCGTTGTGAAGGAGATCATCAAGTCCGAGCGGACCAAGATGCCCGAGCGCCGCAAGGGCTATACCCAGAAGGCCATCGTCGGCGGTCACAAGGTCTACCTGCGCACCGGCGAATACCAGGACGGCTCCCTGGGCGAGATCTTCATCGACATGCACAAGGAAGGCGCGGGCTTCCGCGCGATGATGAACAACTTCGCCATCGCCGTGTCCGTGGGTCTTCAGTACGGCGTGCCGCTGGAGGAGTTCGTCGACGCCTTCACCTTCACCAAGTTCGAACCGGCGGGCATGGTGCAGGGCAACGACTCGATCAAGAACGCGACCTCGATCCTCGACTACATCTTCCGCGAACTGGCGGTCTCCTACCTCGACCGCACCGACCTTGCCCATGTGAAGCCCGAAGGCGCCGCCTTCGACGATCTGGGCCGGGGCGCCGAGGAAGGCGTGGCCAACGTCAAGGAACTGTCGGAAACCGCCGCGTCGCGCAGCCTCGAGGTGCTGAAGCAGATCAGCTCCACCGGCTACCTGCGCAAGCGTCTTCCGCAGGAACTGGTTGTCCTGCAGGGCGGCGTGGCAAAGGCGACGGGCACCGATCCGGTGGCCACGCTCAGCACGCTGGTGCCGGAAACCTCGAAGGCATCCGCAGCGGCGACCTCGACCATTGCCGTGGCCTCCGGTGCCATGTCGATGGACGAGCGCACGAAGGCCCGGATGCAAGGCTACGAAGGCGAAGCCTGCGGCGAATGCGGCAACTACACGCTGGTCCGCAACGGCACCTGCATGAAGTGCAACACCTGCGGCTCCACGAGCGGCTGCAGCTAAGAGATTGAGGGTTGGGGCGTAGAAGTACCAGTTCTACGCCCCGGCTCTTCCCGCATTCGTTTAGGCACGCTGCGGGAAAAGCGAAACTCGGCCCGTTGGGGTCGATTACTAGCGAAGACCATGTACGAGTTCGCGGTTCAATAGCGTGTCGGGTAATACAGAGTTATCCCAAGACTTAGTCTCAACATACTGGGCCACTCTGTGCATAAAGTGGAGGCCAATATGGCTGACAAGAAAGACTTCTGGGTAACCCCCAGAGATGACGGAAGATGGAATGTTCGACGCGAGGGAGGAAGCCGAGCTTCGTCGGTTCACTCCACTCAGGCGGAGGCTTGGAACGAAGCGCGCGAAAGGGCCCGATCCGAACGCGGAGAAGCATACCTTCAAAGCAGAACTGGCCAGATCCGTGAACGGAACACGTATGGTCACGACCCGGAGAAAAGTAAGGGTTGAGCGCATCCCCGAGTGGGGGGTGGCGCGTCGCATGTCCCTGTGGCGCGCCGGTTGTGGATGGGACTGAAGCCATCCTTTTCTGGGGCCGGTGCGCTGGCCCTGAGCGTGAACAAGGACACAGGCAGAAAACACTCGGGCGGTGAAACATCGAGCCTTGTTCGCGAAACTCAAAAGGGCCCCGGTGGGGGCCCTTTTTCTTTGCCTTGGAAGGACGGGATCAGTCGCCCGCGCCGACAAGGTCCCGGACCCGGATCGGGTATGACCGGATGCGCCGCCCGGTCGCGTGCCGTATGGCGTTGCCGATGGCGCCCACCGTGCCGGTGATGCCGATCTCGCCGACGCCCTTGATGCCCAGCGGGTTCACGAAGGGGTCTTCCTCGTGCACCGTGATGACCTCCAGCCCCTGCAAGTCGGCATTGACCGGCACGTGGTAGCCGCCGAAGTCGGCGTTGACGATATGGCCGCGCCGGGGGTCCTGTTTCGCCGCTTCGAGCAGCGCAAAGGACAGCCCCCAGATCATCCCGCCCATAAGCTGGCTTTCGGCCAGTTTCGGGTTGATGATCCGCCCGGCGGCAAAGGCGCCCACCATGCGCGTCACCCGTACCTGTCCCAGCGAGGGGTCGACCTTGACCTCGGCAAAGACCGCGCCGTGGGAATACATCGCGAACCGCTCTGCATGCTCCGTCGCGCGCGAGGCGCTGCCTTCGCCGGTCACTTCGGCGCTGCCGTTGCGCGCGAAGATATCGGCAAAGCTGTCGCTGCGGCTGTCGTCGCCATCTACGTAAAGCCTGCCGTCCCGCGCAACGAAACCGGCGTTGCCCGCTCCGAAGAGCGGCGAGTCCGGGTCGGCGCTGGCGATCTCGCCCAGCTGCCGCAGCACGTCGCCGCCCGCCGCATGCAGCGCGCCGCCCGCCGTCGCCGTGTGGCCGGAGCCGCCCGCGACCCCGCCGCTTGGCAGGGCGGAATGCCCGGCCCGGAACTCCACCCGGTCGAGCGGCAGGCCAAGGCTGTCCGCCGCGATCTGCGCCAGCGCGGTCCAGGCGCCTTGGCCCATGTCGGCGGCAGAGGTCTCCACCAGTGCGCTGCCGTCGGCGCGCAGGGTGGCGCGGGCGTCGGCGGCGAACATCGGGCAGCCGAACAGCGCCGTGCCCATGCCCCAGCCGGTCAGCATCCCGTCGCTGTCCCGCATCATGCGCGGCTGAAGCGGCCGGTCGGCCCAGCCGAAGCGCGCCGCGCCCTGTTCGTAGCACTCGCGCAGCGCCTTCGACGAATAGGGCCGCCCGGTGCCGGGCTCCGTTTCCGCGTAGTTCTTCAGGCGGAAGGCCAGCGGGTCCATGCCCAAGGCCTCCGCCATCTCGTCCAGCGCACCCTCCAGCGCGGCGGCACCCGACGCCTCGCCCGGCGCCCGCATCGGACCCGGCGTGCCGATATCCAGCCGCGCCATCCGGTGCCGCGACCGCAGCGCGCCTGCGGCGTAAAGGCCCTGCGTCGCGTTCGCCGCCGGTTCCACGAAGACGTCGAAGCTCGACACCGCCGAGACGCCCTCGTGATCGATCACCGTCAGCGCACCCTCCGCATCCGTGCCAAGGCGCAGCCGCTGCAGGGTGGCGCCGCGATGGCCCACCGGACCGAACATCTGGTTGCGCGTCAGCATCAGCTTGACCGGCCGCCCGATGTCCCGCGCCGCGAGGATCGCCAGAAGCTGCGGCCCGGTGGTGAAGGCCTTCGACCCGAAGCCGCCGCCGAGATAGGGGCTGCGCAGTGTCACGTTCTCCGTCGCGATGCCGAAGTAATACGCGTAGGCCTCGCAGGTCAGCATCAGCGCCTGGCTCGGCAGGTCGAGCGTCAGCCGGTCGCCCTCCCATTCTGCCACGACGGCGTGCGTCTCCATCGCGTTGTGATACTGCGCGGGCGTCGTGTAGGTGACGTCGACGGCGTTCAGGGCGGCGGCATGGCCTGCCTCCGGATCGCCGCGCGTGGTGTCCCCCGGGCTGCCGAAGCCCGTGCCCTCGACCTTCAGCGCCGGTTCGTCGGCGAGCGAGACACGCGGTGCCTCCATCTCGTAACGCGGGGCCAGGAGGCGCACGCCTTCGGTCGCGGCCTCCAGCGTCTCGGCCACGACCAGCGCGATGGGTTGGCCTGCGTAACGCACGGTGTCGTCCTTCAGCGCCTCGATGCGCATGGAGAACATGGTCGGCTTGTCGTCCGGGTCGCCCTGCAGAGCCGGGCGGTTGGCCGGGGTGTAGACCCGGATCACGCCCGGGTGCGCCTCTGCCGCCGCGACATCCAGCGCCGCGACGCGGCCCCGCGCGATGGTGGCGGGGACATAGACCGCGTGCAGCAGGCCGTCGGGCATGTTGTCGGCGGCAAAGGTCGCGGTGCCCGTGACCTTTGCGATGCCGTCCCGCCGGGTGACCGGCTGGCCGGAGTTCGATCCGAAACGGACCTGGGGGGAAAGGGTGTCAGGCATGTTGGGCCTCCTTGGTCGGTCCGAAGGGTGAAGCGGGCAGGGCGGGCACACGGTCCGGCGTGCCCTCTGCCGCAAGGGCCAGCGCCCGTGCGGCGGTGCGGATGGCGAGGTCGATCTTCCAGCCGTTGTCGCCGGACGGCGCGGCACCGGCCATTGCAGCACTGGCCGCCCGGCCGAAGAGCGCCGCATCCGGCGTCTGTCCGGCCAGCATCGCCTCGGCCTCTGCCACGCGCCACGGGCGGGCGGCCACGGCGCCAAGCGCCAGCCGCGCCTCGGCGATCACGCCGCCCTCCATCCGCAGTGCGGCCGCGGCAGAGGTCAGCGCAAAGGCAAAGGACGTCCGGTCCCGCACCTTGAGATAGCGGGCATGGGCGGCAAACGCCTCCGCCCCGGCGGGCAGCCGCAGGCCGGTCACCAGTTCGTCGGGACCGAGGGCGGTGGTCCGCTCCGGCGTGTCACCGGGGAGGCGCAGGAAATCAGCCAGTGGCATCTCGGAGGTGCCGTTCGGTCCCTCGGTCTCCACCACCGCGCCAAGGGCCACCAGCGGCACGCAGAAGTCGGACGGATGGGTGGCGATGCAGCCCTCCGACCAGCCCAGCACCGCGTGGCCTTCGTTCAGGCCGTCCTTCGCATCGCAGCCCGACCCGGCCTGCCGCCGGTTGCAGGCGGCGTTCGGGTCCTGGAAATAGGCGCAGCGGGTGTGCTGCATCAGGTTGCCCGCCACCGTCGCGGCGTTGCGCAACTGCCCCGACGCGCCGGACAGCAGCGCCTCCGCCACCATGGGGAAACGCTTCGCAAAGCCGTCGTCCCGCGCCAGATCGGCGTTGGAGACCAGCGCACCGATGCGCGTGGCGCCATCTGCCAGCACCTCGATCCCGCGCAGGCCGGGCAGGCGGGTGATGTCGATCACCCTGTCGGGCG